>NZ_LT606950.1:1200000-1550368 GCF_900095195.1 Polynucleobacter necessarius | reverse complement strand
TTTACCCAAGATGTAAACCTCAGCGGTAAAGTGGGCGTGTGGAGTGATAGAACCAGGCTTAGCCAATACTTGGCCACGCTCAACTTCTTCACGTTTTGTACCGCGCAACAAGATACCGACGTTATCGCCTGCTTGACCTTGGTCGAGCAATTTGCGGAACATTTCAACACCAGTACAAGTGGTCTTGAGGGTTGGCTTGATACCAACGATTTCAATCTCTTCACCTACCTTGATGATGCCGCGCTCAATACGACCGGTTACTACCGTACCGCGACCGGAGATCGAGAACACGTCTTCTACTGGCATCAAGAACGCACCGTCAACAGCACGCTCTGGAGTTGGGATGTAAGTGTCTAATGCTTCAGCCAATTTCATGATGGCTTCTTTACCCAATTTGCCTTCGTCGCCTTCTAGAGCCAACTTCGCAGAACCTTGGATGATCGGTGTGTCATCGCCTGGGAAGTCATACTTAGACAGGAGTTCACGCACTTCCATTTCAACGAGCTCTAAGAGTTCAGCATCGTCAACCATGTCGCACTTGTTGAGGAACACCACGATGTAAGGAACGCCAACCTGACGTGCCAAGAGGATGTGCTCACGAGTTTGTGGCATTGGGCCGTCTGCAGCAGAGCAAACTAAGATCGCGCCGTCCATCTGCGCAGCACCGGTAATCATGTTCTTCACATAGTCAGCGTGTCCTGGGCAGTCAACGTGAGCATAGTGACGGTTCGCTGTCTCGTACTCAACGTGTGCTGTATTAATCGTAATACCACGGGCTTTTTCTTCTGGAGCCGCATCAATCTGATCGTATGCTTTTGCTTCGCCGCCGAATGCCTTTGAGAGCACGGTTGCGATTGCTGCTGTCAAAGTCGTTTTACCGTGGTCAACGTGACCGATGGTGCCTACGTTTACGTGCGGTTTTGTCCGCTCGAACTTTTCTTTTGCCATTTTTGTCTGCCTTCTTAGCTAGTCAATATTCAAAATTAATGTGGATAAATTACTTCGCTTTAGCAGCCATAACCGCTTCTGCTACGTTCTTCGGTGCTTCTGCGTAATGCTTAAATTCCATGGTGTAGGTTGCACGACCCTGCGTCAAAGAACGCAAGCCAGTGGAGTAACCAAACATCTCTGCGAGAGGAACTTCTGCACGAACAATCTTGCCGCCGCCATGAATGTCATCCATACCTTGCATAATGCCGCGACGTGAAGAAAGATCACCCATCACGTTACCCATGAAATCTTCTGGAGTTTCAACTTCAACCGCCATCATTGGCTCAAGCAATACTGGGGCTGCCTTACGCATACCGTCTTTGAACGCCATAGAGCCCGCCATCTTAAATGCGTTTTCGTTGGAGTCAACGTCATGGTATGAACCGAAGAACAGGGTTGCCTTGATATCAACCACTGGATAACCAGCCAATACACCGGAGTTCAATGTTTCAATAATGCCTTTTTCTACTGCAGGAATGTATTCGCGAGGAACTACACCGCCCTTAATAGCGTCAACGAATTCAAAGCCTTTGCCTGGTTCTTGTGGCTCAAGCTTCAATACAACGTGACCATACTGACCGCGACCACCAGACTGCTTAACGAACTTACCTTCGATTTCGTCACAAACCTTGCGAATCGTTTCGCGATAGGCAACCTGCGGTTTACCAACGGTCGCCTCAACACCGAACTCGCGTTTCATACGATCCACCAAAATTTCCAAGTGGAGCTCGCCCATACCGGAAATAATAGTTTGACCAGATTCTTCGTCTGTTTTGACGCGGAATGAAGGATCTTCTTGAGCCAAACGGTTCAATGCGAGACCCATCTTCTCTTGGTCAGCCTTAGTCTTAGGCTCAACCGCCTGAGAAATCACTGGCTCAGGGAATTCCATGCGCTCCAGAATCACGATATTATCTGGATCACACAATGTTTCACCTGTGGTTGCCTCTTTGAGGCCAATTGCAGCGGCGATGTCGCCTGCGCGAACCTCTTTAATTTCTTTGCGTTGATTAGCATGCATCTGCAACAAACGACCAATACGCTCTTTCCTACCCTTAATTGGGTTGTAGATCGTATCGCCAGAGTTGATCACGCCAGAATAGACGCGGAAGAAGATCAACTGGCCAACGAATGGGCCGGTCATGATTTTGAACGCCAACGCAGAGAACTTCTCATTGTCATCAGCCTTACGCTCTGTCTCTGTACCGTCTTCCAATTCACCTTTAACAGGAGGAATGTCCACTGGTGAAGGCAAGTAATCGATTACAGCATCCAACATCGCCTGAACGCCCTTGTTTTTAAAGGCAGTTCCGCAAAGCATTGGAACGATTTCGCCAGCAATAGTGCGGTCGCGCAATGCTTTTTTGATTTCTTCTTCGGTTAGCGCTTCGCCACCGAGATATTTATCCATCAACTCTTCTGAGCTTTCGGCTGCAGCTTCAACCATCTTCTCGCGCCATTCTTCGGCAGATGCTTGTAACTCAGCAGGAATATCTTCGTAAGTAAATTTAATACCTTGTGAAGCATCATCCCAAACGATCGCCTTCATCTTGACCAAATCCACAACGCCTTGAAAATTTTCTTCGGCGCCAATTGGAATTTGAATCAAGATTGGATTCGCTTTCAAACGAGCCTTCATCTGATCGTAGACTTTGAAGAAGTTAGCACCAGTACGGTCCATCTTGTTCACAAACGCTAAACGTGGAACGCCGTACTTGTTAGCCTGACGCCAAACTGTTTCGGACTGAGACTGTACACCACCTACCGCGCAATAAACCATACAGGCGCCATCAAGAACACGCATAGAACGCTCAACCTCAATGGTGAAGTCTACGTGTCCTGGGGTATCAATGATGTTAATGCGATGCTCTTGATAGTTACCAGCCATGCCTTTCCAGAAGGCGGTGGTAGCGGCAGAAGTAATCGTGATGCCACGCTCCTGCTCTTGCTCCATCCAGTCCATGGTAGCTGCGCCATCATGAACTTCACCAATCTTGTGGTTAACACCGGTGTAGAACAGAACGCGTTCAGTAGTAGTTGTTTTACCTGCGTCAATGTGCGCAGAGATACCAATATTGCGATATCGATCGATGGGGGTTTTGCGTGCCACTGTTTATGTCTTTTCTTAACTATTCGATTAGAAGCGGAAATGTGAGAAAGCTTTGTTAGCTTCTGCCATACGGTGAACTTCTTCACGCTTCTTCATTGCGCCGCCACGACCTTCAGCAGCCTCTAATAATTCGTTGGCCAAACGTTGCGCCATTGATTTTTCGCCACGCTTCTTAGCGGCTTCACGCAACCAGCGCATTGCTAAAGCAGAGCGACGTGATGGGCGAACTTCAACAGGAACTTGATAGTTGGCACCACCAACGCGGCGGCTCTTCACCTCAACCATTGGCTTAACGTTACCCATGGCTGTTGAAAAAATTTCGAGGGGTTCTTTGTTTGCTTTTTTCTCGATGTAATCAAAGGCACCGTAAACGATACGCTCTGCAACCGATTTCTTGCCGTCCAACATTAGGACGTTCATGAATTTAGCTACTTCAACATTACCGAATTTTGGATCCGGCAAAATTTCCCGTTTGGGAACTTCACGACGACGTGGCATAACTACTCCTTCAGTTCAGTTAGGGGCAATCCACCTGAATTACCGCTCCGGCTGCCCTACTATTTAAGAAAAATTCTTAAACGGAACAGCCACTTACTTGCCTTTTAAGTCTGGCAAAAGCGACTTACTACCAATCCTACAACTGCTTAATGACAGAATAATTAAGTAGCTTTCTTAGCGCGCTTAGCACCGTACTTAGAACGTGCCTGCTTACGATCTTTAACACCTTGCAAGTCCAAAGAACCGCGAACGATGTGGTAACGCACACCTGGCAAATCCTTCACACGACCACCACGAATTAACACTACCGAGTGCTCCTGGAGGTTATGGCCTTCACCACCAATGTATGAAATCACTTCAAAACCATTGGTCAAGCGAACTTTGGCTACTTTACGAAGCGCAGAGTTAGGCTTTTTAGGAGTGGTTGTGTACACACGGGTGCATACACCACGGCGCTGCGGGCTATTTTGCAGCGCAGGGCTCTTGCTTTTAACGGTCAGCCTTGTTCTTGGCTTGCGTAATAGTTGATTAATTGTTGGCATAAAAATAGCTCGGTTAGTACTTCTTTGTTGTTTTCTTCAATAAAGTCAATGACTTAGAGAATTTCCAGGTCAAAAGGACCCTCTTGTGAATCAGTAGAACTCAGCATTCTAGCTTGGCCAGCCTTCCCCGTCAACCTAAATGGGGGAAACTGGCCATTTGTGGCCAGAATTACCAAATTAGCTTGGATCAACCTCCCCAGTAGGAGCAACGACTTTCGCCTCGATTTCCACGGGGGCGTTAGCCAATGCTTTCTCTTCGGCAGCAATCATTTGTGCACGATCACGCTCAAATTGCTCTCTGACCTTGCGTGCACAGCGATAAGACAAGCCGGTACCAGCAGGAATCAGGCGACCAATAATGACGTTTTCCTTGAGGCCACGGAGTGTATCGGTCTTGCCCATAATTGCGGCTTCGGTCAATACACGGGTGGTTTCTTGGAAAGAAGCCGCTGAAATGAAGCTGTCTGTCGACAGGGATGCTTTGGTGATACCAAGCAATACGTTGTCGAATGAAGCTGGACGCTTACCTTCGGCGATGACGCGATCATTCTCGTCATAAAGCTTAGAACGCTCAACTTGCTCACCAGAGATGAATGTGGTGTCGCCTGGTTCAGTTACCTGAACACGACGCAACATCTGACGCACGATGACTTCGATGTGCTTGTCATTAATCTTCACACCCTGGAGACGATAAACGTCTTGCACTTCGTCAACGATGTAAATTGCCAACTCTTCAACGCCCTTGAGAGTCAAGATGTCATGTGGATCAGCGGGGCCTTCCACAATCATCTCGCCCTTGTTCACTACTTGACCGTCGTGAACGAGAACTTGCTTCTCTTTTGGAATCAAGAATTCATTGGCTTCGCCATCCATATCAGTAATGACCAAACGTTGCTTACCCTTGGTTTCTTTACCAAAGGAAACTGTACCAGTCACTTTCGCCAATACAGCAGCATCTTTTGGTGAACGCGCTTCAAACAATTCTGCAACGCGTGGCAAACCACCGGTAATGTCGCGAGTCTTCTGTGATTCGATTGGAATACGTGCCAATACTTCACCAACTTCAACCTTCTGACCATCTTTAACAGTAATCAAGGCGCCCACTTGGAGGCCAATGTTTACTGGGTGATCAGTACCAGCGATCATCACGTCGTTACCTTTGTCATCAACCAAGTTGATTACTGGGCGAACGCCTTTGCTTGCAGCAGAACGACGCTTACCATCAATAACCACCAGAGTGGAGAGACCGGTCACTTCGTCAACCTGCTTAGCAACGGTTACACCCTCTTCGACGTTGCCAAATCGAGCGATACCAGCGTACTCAGAAATAATCGGACGGGTTAATGGATCCCATGTCGCCAAGCTTGCGCCTGCTTTGACTGCTGCGCCTTCTTTTAATAAGAGAGTTGCACCGTAGGGCACTTTATGACGCTCGCGCTCACGACCGTTGTCATCTGCGATCAAGACCTCACCGGAACGTGAAATCACAATCTGCTCGCCCTTCGCGTTCTTCACAACACGCATCGTGCCAGAGAACTTCAAGGAACCATTCGATTTGGCTTCAATGTTGTTTGCGACCAAAGCGCGTGACGCTGCACCACCAATGTGGAAGGTACGCATGGTCAACTGTGTGCCTGGCTCACCAATCGACTGAGCAGCAATCACACCAACTGCTTCGCCAACGTTTACCAAGCCGCCGCGACCGAGATCACGACCGTAGCACTTCGCGCACAAACCGTAACGGGTTTGGCAAGAAAGTACGGTACGAACCTTCACTTCATCGATACCCAATGCCACGATTTGATCAACATGATCTTCGTCGAGCAATGTGTCGTTTGGCACGATTACTTCTTGTGTATCTGGGTGAACAATATCGCCGATACATACACGGCCCAAAATGCGGTCACGTAATGCTTCGGTGATTTCGCCGCCCTCAACAAGCGCTTTCATAGTTACGCCAGTTGTCGCACCGCAATCTTCTTCGATCACAACGAGGTCTTGAGTAACGTCGCACAAACGGCGCGTCAGGTAACCGGAGTTTGCTGTCTTCAATGCAGTATCGGCCAAGCCCTTACGTGCACCGTGGGTTGAAATGAAGTACTGCAACACATTCAAACCTTCACGGAAGTTTGCAGTAATCGGGGTTTCAATAATGGAGCCGTCTGGCTTCGCCATCAAACCACGCATACCAGCCAACTGACGAATCTGCGCAGCAGAACCACGCGCACCAGAGTCCGCCATCATGTAAATGGAGTTAAAGGATTCTTGGCGTGCAATTTTACCGTTACGGTCGAGCACATCAACGTGTGACAGCTCATCCATCATGGCCTTACCAACTTGGTCGCCAGCAGCACCCCAAATATCAACCACGTTGTTATAACGTTCTTGATTGGTTACGAGACCCGACATGAACTGCTTGTCATATTCCTTAACTTTAGTAGACGTTTCAGTAATGATGCGATCTTTAGAAGTTGGAATCAACATATCGTCGATGGCAATCGAGATACCGGCTTTAGTTGCCAAGCGGAAACCAGACTGCAACAAGCGATCAGCAAAAATCACTGTCTCACGCAAACCGCACTTACGGAATGAAGTGTTAATCAAGCGAGAGATTTCTTTTTTCTTCAAAGGCTTGTTAATTTCCTCGAAAGACATACCCTTTGGCAGAATCTCAGACAAAATTGCACGGCCTACCGAAGTTTGATAGATCTTAGTCTTCTGGGCAAAACGCGCATCGCCTTCGGCCTTCTTATCCACGATCTCATACTCAGTAATACGCACTGCAACACGGGAAGCCAATTCAACTTGGCCCGTTTCGTATGCACGCACTACTTCAGTGATGTTGGCGAACACCATGCCTTCACCTTTGCCGTTGATCTTGTCACGCGTAGCGTAGTACAAACCTAAAACCACGTCCTGTGAAGGAACGATAGATGGTTCGCCGTTGGCTGGGAACAATACGTTGTTCGAAGCCAACATCAATGTACGCGTTTCCATTTGCGCTTCGAGCGACAAAGGAACGTGAACCGCCATTTGGTCGCCGTCAAAGTCCGCGTTAAATGCGGCGCAGACTAATGGATGCAATTGGATCGCTTTACCTTCAATCAGCATTGGCTCGAAAGCCTGAATGCCAAGACGGTGCAATGTAGGCGCACGGTTCAACATGATTGGATGTTCACGAATCACTTCTTCGAGAATGTCCCAAACGCTTGGCGTCTGGCTTTCAACTTCTTTCTTCGCAGCCTTAATTGTGGTTGCAATACCCAAAGTCTCAAGCTTGTTGAAAATGAATGGCTTGAACAGCTCGAGCGCCATCAATTTTGGCAAGCCGCACTGATGCAATTTCAGTGTAGGACCAACCACGATCACTGAACGACCAGAGTAGTCAACGCGCTTTCCGAGCAAGTTTTGACGGAAACGTCCGCTCTTACCTTTAATCATCTCAGCCAAGGACTTGAGAGGACGCTTGTTAGCGCCAGTCATAGCCTTACCGCGACGACCGTTGTCGAGCAAGGAGTCAACTGCCTCTTGCAACATACGCTTTTCGTTACGAACGATGATCTCTGGTGCGCGCAATTCCAACAAACGCTTCAAACGATTGTTACGGTTAACCACACGACGATAAAGGTCGTTCAAATCAGAGGTAGCAAAGCGACCGCCATCCAATGGCACCAATGGGCGCAACTCTGGTGGCAATACTGGCAATACTTCCATGATCATCCAGTCAGGCTTAATGCCTGAGCTTTGGAATGCCTCGAGCACTTTTAAGCGCTTAGCGTATTTCTTGATCTTGGCATCGCTACCAGTTGCTTTTAACTCAGCACGAATCGTTTCAACTTCACGATCGATATCAATCGAACGCAAGAGTTCACGAATACCTTCCGCACCCATGATGGCGGTAAATGCACCGTCACCATACTCTTCGGTTTTAGCAACGTACTCATCTTCAGACATGATCTGACCGCGCTTCATCGCGCCTTCAGGAGTCATGCCAGGGCCTACTACTACATATGTTTCAAAGTAAAGAACGCGCTCGATATCACGCAATGTCATATCGAGAACCATGCCCAAACGGGATGGCAGGGACTTTAAGAACCAAATATGCGCTACAGGGGCCGCCAACTCAATGTGGCCCATGCGCTCACGACGCACCTTAGCGAGAGTAACTTCAACGCCGCACTTCTCGCAAATAACGCCACGGAACTTTAAGCGCTTGTACTTGCCGCATAAGCACTCGTAGTCTTTAGTTGGCCCAAAAATCTTGGCGCAAAACAAACCATCACGCTCGGGTTTAAAAGTCCGATAGTTGATGGTTTCTGGCTTGCGTACTTCACCAAAAGACCATGAGCGAATTTTCTCAGGGGATGCGAGGCCAATCTTGATGACATCAAACTGCTCATCACCCTGCGTTTGCTTAAATAAATCGATCAATGCTTTCATATCAATTGCGCTCCATGTCAATGTCAATACCCAACGAACGGATTTCTTTTACCAATACGTTGAAGGATTCGGGCATACCAGCATCAATCGTGTGTTCGCCCTTGACGATGTTTTCGTAAACTTTGGTACGGCCTGCGACGTCATCGGACTTCACTGTCAACATTTCTTGCAAGACATATGAAGAACCGTATGCTTCGAGTGCCCAAACTTCCATCTCACCAAAGCGCTGACCACCAAACTGGGCTTTACCGCCCAATGGCTGCTGCGTTACTAAGGAATAAGGCCCAGTTGAACGAGCATGCATCTTGTCATCGACCAAGTGGTGGAGTTTCAAGACGTGCATTACGCCAACAGTTACAGGGCGCTCGAACTGATCACCAGTACGGCCATCAAATAGAACCATTTGCTGGCGTGATGGAGTCATCTGCAATGACTTAGCAACCTCTTCTGGGTATGCCAACTCAAGCATGCGACCAATTTCAGCCTCGGTAGCACCATCAAACACTGGAGTTGCAAATGGCAGGCCTTGACGTAAGTTTTCAGCCAATGCATTGATTTGCTCATCAGTGAAATTATCGATGTCTTCTTGACGACCTGTTTCGTTGTAAAGCTGTTTGAAGAACTTACGCAGTTCAGCTTGCTTGGCTTGTTGACGAACCATTTCATCGATACGCTTACCAATACCTTGAGCAGCCCAACCTAAGTGGGTTTCCAAGATCTGACCAACGTTCATACGAGAAGGAACGCCCAATGGGTTCAAAACGATATCAACAGGGCGTCCGTCAGCCATAAATGGCATGTCTTCCGCAGGCGCAATCTTAGAGACCACGCCTTTGTTACCGTGACGACCGGCCATCTTGTCACCAGGCTGCAAGCGACGCTTAACGGCCAAGTAAACCTTAACCATCTTCGTTACGCCAGGCTGCAAATCATCGCCTTGGGTAAGTTTGGTGCGCTTCTCTTCAAAAGCCTCGTCAAACTGCTTACGCTTCGCTTCGATAGAAGATTTAATTGCTTCAACTTGTGAGGCAACTTCGTCATCTGCTGGACGAATATCAAACCAATGATATTTATCTAAATCAGCAAGGTAATCCTTGTCGATCTTGGTGCCTTTAGCTAATTTCTTAGGACCGCCATTAGCAACTTTGCCAACCAACAGCTTTTCTAAACGCATGAAGGCATCGCCTTCAACAATACGCAGCTGGTCATTCAAATCTAAACGATAGCGTTGCAATTCTTCTTGAATAATCGGCTGTGCACGAGCATCGCGCTCAATACCTTCACGCGTGAAGACTTGAACATCGATAACAGTACCAACCATTCCGGAAGGAACGCGCAAAGAAGTATCTTTTACGTCAGATGCTTTTTCACCGAAGATCGCACGTAGTAACTTCTCTTCAGGAGTGAGAGTGGTCTCTCCCTTTGGAGTGACCTTACCAACCAGAACGTTGCCAGCTTCAACTTCTGCACCGATGTACACAATACCGCTCTCATCTAAACGAGAGAGTTGTGACTCTGCCAAATTGGAGATATCGCGTGTGATTTCCTCTGAACCAAGCTTGGTATCACGAGCAACTACCGACAACTCTTCAATATGAATAGAGGTATAGCGATCATCAGCAACAACCTTCTCAGAGATCAAGACCGAATCTTCGAAGTTGTAACCATTCCATGGCATAAACGCCACAGTCATGTTTTGACCCAAAGCCAATTCACCTAGATCGGTAGATGCGCCGTCGGCAACTACGTCACCACGGGCTACACGATCGCCAACCTGAACGATTGGACGTTGGTTGATATTGGTGTTTTGGTTTGAACGGGTGTATTTGATCAGGTTGTAAATATCTACGCCAACCTCACCAGCAGCAGTTTCATCATCGTTCACACGAATCACAACACGATTCGCATCAACATAATCGACGATACCGCCACGCGCTGCCAATACAACTGTGCCGGAGTCAACCGCAACAATACGCTCTAAACCCGTACCAACCAATGGCTTATCTGGACGCAAGCAAGGAACCGCTTGACGTTGCATGTTCGCACCCATCAACGCACGGTTCGCATCATCGTGCTCCAAGAATGGAACCAGTGAAGCAGCGGCAGAAACGATCTGGCTAGGAGCAACGTCGATGAAATCAATGCGCTCTGGACTCACCGTCATGGTTTCGCCAGCCTGACGAGCAGAAACGAGTTCGTCGGCTAACTTACCATTTTTGTCGATTGTCGCATTTGCCTGAGCAATCACATACTTGGCTTCTTCAATTGCAGAGAGGTAAACCACTTCATCGCTTACCTTGCTATTGGAAACTTTGCGGTATGGAGTCTCTAGGAAACCATGCTCATTCAAACGCGCGAATAACGCGAGTGAGTTGATCAAACCAATGTTTGGTCCTTCTGGAGTTTCAATTGGGCAAACACGTCCGTAGTGGGTTGGATGCACGTCGCGCACTTCAAAACCAGCGCGCTCTCGTGTCAAACCACCAGGTCCCAATGCAGAAATACGACGCTTGTGCGTGATTTCTGAGAGTGGGTTGGTCTGGTCCATAAACTGGGACAGCTGTGAAGAACCGAAGAACTCACGAATAGCGGAAGAGATTGGCTTGCTGTTAATCAAGTCATGCGGCATGAGGTTTTCTGTTTCGGCTTGACCGAGACGTTCCTTAACCGCACGCTCTACACGTGACAAACCGGCGCGGAATTGGTTTTCAGCCAATTCACCAACGCAACGCACGCGACGATTACCTAAGTGATCAATATCGTCTACTTCGCCTTTACCGTTACGCAAATCTACCAAGGCCTTAATGGTGTCCAAGATATCTTCATTAGAGAGAACCATTGGGCCTTCCATCTCAGCGCGACCAAGACGGCTGTTGACCTTCATCCGGCCAACACGAGATAAGTCATAGCTATCCTCGCTGTAGAACAAGCGCTGGAACAATGCCTCTACAGCATCTTCTGTTGGAGGCTCACCAGGACGCATCATGCGATAAATCGCAATACGTGCCGCTGTTTGATCAGCAGTTTCATCAGTACGCAATGTCTGAGAAATGTACGCACCAGAATCTAAATCATTGGTGTAAATGGTTTCCAATTGCTTGATGCCAGCATCGCGCAATGTCGCCAACAACTCTTCAGTGATTTCATCATTAGCGTAAGCCAAGATTTCACCGGAATCTGGATCAACAATATTGCGTGCAACCACACGGCCTACTAAGTAGTCATCTGGAACAGCAATTGTTTTTGTTTTAGCAGCTTCGAGCTCACGAATATGTTTAGCATTGATGCGCTTGTCTTTTTGAATGACTACAACGCCATTCTTATCAACCACATCAAAGCTAGCTAACTGACCGCGCAAACGCTCTGGAACAAATTCCATTGATGCGCCATTGGCAGTCAATGAGAAATGGTCAAAGTTGAAGAAGTTCGCAAGAATCTGCTCGTTGTTTAAGCTAATTGCCTTGAGCAAAATGGTGACAGGCATCTTACGACGACGGTCAACACGGAAATACAGAATATCTTTTGGATCAAACTCAAAATCGAGCCATGAACCACGGTAAGGAATGATGCGCGCTGAGAACAGCAACTTACCCGAGCTATGGGTTTTGCCCTTATCGTGCTCAAAGAACACGCCTGGAGAACGGTGTAACTGAGAAACAATCACGCGTTCAGTACCGTTGATCACGAAAGAGCCGTTTTCTGTCATGAGTGGAATTTCACTCATGTAGACTTCACTCTCTTTTACTTCTTTGACCTTAGTAGGCGCTTCGCGATCATAAATAATCAAGCGAACTTTTGCGCGCAAGGCAGAGTGGTATGTGTAACCACGTTGTTGACATTCTTTAACGTCAAACGGTGGCTGTGACAACTGATAGGACACGTATTCCATACGTGCATAACCGTTGTTCGACACAATAGGAAATGCTGATGTAAAGGCAGCTTGCAATCCTTCATTAATACGAGAGGTAGCCGGCTTATTAGCCTGTAAAAATTTAGCGTAGGACTCCAGCTGCGTTGCGATCAGGTAGGGAACCTGGTGGTTATTTACTCGCTTAGCAAAGCTTTTACGGACTCGCTTGCGTTCGGTGAAACTATAGTTCATTTCATCTCCGAATTCAGCGACTGTACAAAGATTTGGCGATTGGCCACTACCAATCACTGGCGGACAACACTAAACCGTTTCGATCTAGTGTCCGACCAAACTTGCATTCTGCAGTCGTATCAGAAGGCAAACCCGATTTCATTTCTGATTGAAATCGGGTTTGACCTCTAAAGGTCAAACCCAACATGGCTAACGCCCCTTTGTGAGAAGCGCCAGCTGAGTTTGTATTACTTGAGTTCTGCTTTAGCGCCAGCTTCTTCGAGTTTCTTCTTAGCTTCTTCAGCAGTTTTCTTGTCAACGCCTTCTTTGATTGGCTTCGGTGCACCGTCAACCAAATCTTTCGCTTCTTTCAAACCAAGGCCAGTAATTTCACGAACCGCTTTAATTACTGAAACTTTATTTGCGCCAGCTTCAACGAGGTTTACAGTGAACTCGGTTTGTTCTGCGCCACCACCAGCAGCATCACCGCCACCAGTAGGACCAGCAACAGCCATCGCTGCAGCTGAAACGCCAAACTTTTCTTCGAACGCTTTTACCAAGTCGTTCAAATCCATAACGGGCATGCTACCTACTGCTTCAATGATTTCTTCTTTAGTAACCGCCATTTTTAGCTCCTAATACTTAAATAGTTAATCTGCCGCTTATTCAGCGGCAGGGGTTTCGTTTGCTTCTGTTCCAGCTTCTGGTGCGGCTGCAGGAGCAGGTGCTCCGGCTGCTTTTTGTGCTGCTACTGCGCCCAATACGCGAGCCATTGCAGAAACTGGGGCTTGCATAACACCCAATAGTTTCGATAACAACTCTTCGCGGCTTGGAATTGTTGCCAAAGCTTTTACGCCTGCAACGTCTAACAATTTGCCGTTATATAAGCCAGCTTTAATGACTAGCAAATTTTGAGTCTTAGCAAAGTTCTGCAATACTTTTGCTGAAGCAATCGGATCAGCAGAAATGCCGTAGATCAAGGGGCCAACCATCGAATCAGCAAGAGGCTCAAACTGAGTGCCTTGTGTTGCACGACGTGCCAATGTGTTCTTCAAAACGCGAAGATACACGCCTTGGTCACGCGCGCTAGCACGTAGCTTTGTCAGTTGCCCAACTGGAATACCACGGTATTCAGCGAGAACGACAGTTTGGGCTCCAGCCAATTGAGCGCCGACATCAGCAACAATCGCTTTTTTGTCTTGTACATTCAAAGGCACGGTTTAACTCCATAAAAACCAACTGTTTCCAGCTGGGGTTACACACCAGCGTCTGATCATTTGTTCACAAAGGTTCTTGTGAAAATCTTTTCAGGGTCGCCATCTGCGCTGGTCGTCACTTTCGTAACAATTAAGAATTTGCTCTTTACTAGCAACGAATTCACCAACGGTCTTTGATGTTCGACTTTTGTTTTAAGGCAAAAGTCGACCCAAAGTTTTTTTGTTACAGGCTAATTACGCAGCTACCTGTAACGATGCTTGGTCTACACGTACGCCTGCACCCATGGTGCTGCTTACGGCAACTTTCTTTAAATACACGCCCTTGGATGCAGGAGGTTTTGCTTTATTCAAAGCCTCAAGCAATGCGAGCAAATTCGATTTCAATGCAGCTGGCTCGAATGAACGACGGCCAATGCTTGCATGAACGATACCGGCCTTGCCTACACGGAACTGAACTTGACCAGCTTTTGCATTCTTAACCGCAGTGGCTACATCAGGAGTCACAGTGCCCACCTTTGGATTTGGCATCAAGCCACGTGGGCCTAGCACTTGACCTAAAGTTCCAACAATTTTCATAGTGTCTGGGGATGCGATCAAAACGTCAAAGTCAATTTTTCCGCCTTTGATTTGTTCCGCAAGATCTTCCATGCCAACGATTTCCGCACCAGCAGCTTTCGCTTGCTCAGCTTTTTCGCCCTGCGCAAAAACGGCAACGCGAACGTGCTTACCAGTACCGGCTGGGAGCACTACTGCGCCGCGCACAACTTGGTCTGATTTCTTGGCATCAATACCCAATTGAACAGCAACGTCGATAGACTCATCGAACTTTGCAGTTGCACACTCTTTGGCAAGGTTCAACGCATCTTCTAATGGATAAAACTTATTGCGATCAACTTTTGATTGAATCGCTTTAACGCGTTTCGATAATTTAGTCATGATTAGAGTCCTTCCACAGTGATGCCCATGGAACGAGCGCCACCAGCAATGGTTCTAACAGCTGCGTCTAAATCGGCTGCTGTCAAATCTGGCATTTTTGCCTTAGCGATCTCTTCCGCCTGGGCGCGTGTAATTTTTCCTACCTTGTCGGTGTGAGGACGCGGTGATCCTTTTTCCAACTTCGCAGCTTTCTTGATCATGATGGTTGCTGGAGGAGTCTTCATGATGAAAGTGAAGCTCTTATCAGCAAACGCTGTAATCACGACTGGAATTGGCAGGCCAGGTTCCATGCTCTGAGTTTGAGCATTAAACGCCTTACAGAATTCCATGATGTTAAGACCGCGCTGACCCAAAGCTGGACCTACGGGTGGTGATGGATTTGCTTTACCTGCAGGAATCTGCAGCTTAATAAAGCCAATAATCTTCTTTGCCATGTGTTGCTCCTTAAAGCGCGCCTTACTTTATTCAGAAAGACCGCCGTTGAGTAAACGCTTCATTAGTTTTTTGCTTACTAGATCCGCTCCTCGGTTAATTACCAAAACTCAATAACCAACTTAGCACTTCTGTACTTCAAACTACTGCACTGCAAAACCGGACTAAGTCCTTGTTTTTACATCTTTTCTACTTGGCCGAACTCCAGCTCGACCGGTGTTCCGCGACCGAAGATTGTAACAGAAACGCGCAATCTGGACTTCTCATAGTTGACTTCTTCAACGTTTCCGTTGAAATCGGTAAACGGGCCTTCTTTCACGCGAACCATTTCACCAACCTCAAATAAGGTCTTAGGCTTGGGTTTATCGACGCCAGCCTGCATTTGATCCATGATTTTGGTCACTTCTGCTGTCGAAATCGGGCTTGGGCGGTTACGAACACCGCCTACAAAACCAGTCACTTTTGGCGTATTTTTCACCAAATGCCAGCTTTCGTCGGTCATTTCCATCTCGATAAGGACATATCCCGGGAAGAAACGACGTTCAGTAACTGATTTTGCTCCAGATTTGATCTCGACAACTTCTTCAGAGGGAACCAGAATACGGCCGAATTTTTCAGGCATGCCAGAGCGAGCAATGCGCTCCTCAAGCCCTTTTTTCACGCTTTTTTCCATGCCAGAATAGGCATGGATAACATACCAGCGCATAGTGCCGGTAGCTTGTGGGTTTGCCACTACTTCAGAATCAATCATTATTTGCTCACTTCCAGCCTAAAAAGACTGAAAAAACTAGCCATTCAATCAATTTGTCTGCAATCCACAAAAGCAAGGACATGATCAGAACAAAGCCAAATACGACTAGAGTCATTTGAGTCGTCTCTTTTCGAGTCGGCCAAACAACCTTTTTTACTTCATACCAAGAATCTTTTGCGTAGGCGATAAAACGACGCCCATCTGGAGAAGTCGCCACAATTAAAACTGCTGCTCCAATACCGCCAAACAATACTGCCAAGCGCACTAACAAAGATTGGTCGATGAGCGTGTAGTAGAGCACCAACGCAGCAACGACGATTAAAGCAGCGAGGCCCGAGACCCAGCTGCTTTTTTCTTCAGATTGACTTGCAGTTTGTTGAGACATATTGCTTTCAGTTCAAATCATGGCAGGGGCGGAGGGCATCGAACCCCCAACCTTTGGTTTTGGAGACCAACGCTCTGCCAATTGAGCTACACCCCTTTATTTCTAAATACTTCTTAAGCCAAAATCTTGGCAACCACGCCAGCGCCAACAGTACGGCCACCTTCACGGATCGCAAAACGCAAGCCTTCTTCCATCGCGATTGGCGCGATGAGTTTGACGGTAATCGTGACGTTATCGCCAGGCATCACCATCTCTTTGTCTTTTGGCAACTCAATCGAGCCCGTTACGTCCGTGGTACGGAAGTAGAACTGTGGACGATAGTTGTTAAAGAATGGAGTGTGACGACCACCTTCATCTTTACCCAAGATGTAAACCTCAGCGGTAAAGTGGGCGTGTGGAGTGATAGAACCAGGCTTAGCCAATACTTGGCCACGCTCAACTTCTTCACGTTTTGTACCGCGCAACAAGATACCGACGTTATCGCCTGCTTGACCTTGGTCGAGCAATTTGCGGAACATTTCAACACCAGTACAAGTGGTCTTGAGGGTTGGCTTGATACCAACGATTTCAATCTCTTCACCTACCTTGATGATGCCGCGCTCAATACGACCGGTTACTACCGTACCGCGACCGGAGATCGAGAACACGTCTTCTACTGGCATCAAGAACGCACCGTCAACAGCACGCTCTGGAGTTGGGATGTAAGTGTCTAATGCTTCAGCCAATTTCATGATGGCTTCTTTACCCAATTTGCCTTCGTCGCCTTCTAGAGCCAACTTCGCAGAACCTTGGATGATCGGTGTGTCATCGCCTGGGAAGTCATACTTAGACAGGAGTTCACGCACTTCCATTTCAACGAGCTCTAAGAGTTCAGCATCGTCAACCATGTCGCACTTGTTGAGGAACACCACGATGTAAGGAACGCCAACCTGACGTGCCAAGAGGATGTGCTCACGAGTTTGTGGCATTGGGCCGTCTGCAGCAGAGCAAACTAAGATCGCGCCGTCCATCTGCGCAGCACCGGTAATCATGTTCTTCACATAGTCAGCGTGTCCTGGGCAGTCAACGTGAGCATAGTGACGGTTCGCTGTCTCGTACTCAACGTGTGCTGTATTAATCGTAATACCACGGGCTTTTTCTTCTGGAGCCGCATCAATCTGATCGTATGCTTTTGCTTCGCCGCCGAATGCCTTTGAGAGCACGGTTGCGATTGCTGCTGTCAAAGTCGTTTTACCGTGGTCAACGTGACCGATGGTGCCTACGTTTACGTGCGGTTTTGTCCGCTCGAACTTTTCTTTTGCCATTTTTGTCTGCCTTTAGTTAACTCTTACAAAATACCCAAATTAATAAAACTAAGCCTGGTGCCCATGGGCAGGATCGAACTGCCGACCTCTCCCTTACCAAGGGAGTGCTCTACCACTGAGCCACATGGGCCTATCTATTTGCTACTAATACTGGAGCGGGATAAGAGAATCGAACTCTTGACCGAAGATTGGAAATCTGCTGTTTTACCATTAAACTAATCCCGCACATCTGGTGGAGGGGGTAGGATTCGAACCTACGTAGGCGTAGCCAACAGATTTACAGTCTGCCTCCTTTAGCCGCTCGGACACCCCTCCGCGAGCCTAACATTCTGACTCCAAATGGAGTTTCTGTCAATCTCTCAAACGCTTTGCACGAGTAAAAAACGCCCAGACCTAAAAGGTCTGGGCGTCGCATTGGTGCCCGGCAGTTACCTACTTTCACACGGGTATTCCGCACTATCATCGGCGTAGAATCGTTTCACTGTCCTGTTCGGGATGGGAAGGAGTGGTTCCAACTCGCTATGGTCACCGGGCGTAGAGGGTTGAGTTGCTGATGTTTCAACAACTCTATTTGAGTAAGCATGTAATAAGGATGCAGATTAAATCTGGCAAACATCCACTACAATAGTGCTGGTTATAGGATCAAGCCTAACGGGCAATTAGTATCGGTTAGCTTAACGCATTACTGCGCTTCCACACCCGACCTATTAACGTTGTGGTCTTCAACGACCCTTTATGTAGGTTAAACCTACGGGAGATCTCATCTTCAGGCAAGTTTCCCGCTTAGATGCTTTCAGCGGTTATCTCTTCCGTACATAGCTACCCTGCGATGTTTCTGGCGAAACAACAGGTACACCAGCGGTACGTCCACTCCGGTCCTCTCGTACTAGGAGCAGCCCCCGTCAAATTTCCAACGCCCATGGCAGATAGGGACCAAACTGTCTCACGACGTTTTAAACCCAGCTCACGTACCTCTTTAAATGGCGAACAGCCATACCCTTGGGACCGGCTACAGCCCCAGGATGAGATGAGCCGACATCGAGGTGCCAAACACCGCCGTCGATATGAACTCTTGGGCGGTATCAGCCTGTTATCCCCAGAGTACCTTTTATCCGTTGAGCGATGGCCCTTCCATACAGAACCACCGGATCACTATGACCTGCTTTCGCACCTGCTCGACTTGTCGGTCTCGCAGTTAAGCACGCTTTTGCCATTGCACTTTAGGTACGATGTCCGACCGTACCAAGCGTACCTTCGTACTCCTCCGTTACACTTTGGGAGGAGACCGCCCCAGTCAAACTGCCTACCATGCACTGTTCCCGGCCCGGATAACGGGCCAAGGTTAGAACCTCAAACAAATCAGGGTGGTATTTCAAGGTTGGCTCCAGCAGAACTAGCATCCTGCTATCAACGCCTCCCACCTATCCTACACAGACCGGTTCAAAGTCCAATGCAAAGCTACAGTAAAGGTTCATGGGGTCTTTCCGTCTAGCCACGGGTAGATTGCATCATCACAAACATTTCAACTTCGCTGAGTCTCAGGAGGAGACAGTGTGGCCATCGTTACGCCATTCGTGCAGGTCGGAACTTACCCGACAAGGAATTTCGCTACCTTAGGACCGTTATAGTTACGGCCGCCGTTTACTGGGACTTCAATCAAGAGCTTGCACCCCATCATTTAATCTTCCAGCACCGGGCAGGCGTCACACCCTATACGTCCACTTTCGTGTTTGCAGAGTGCTGTGTTTTTATTAAACAGACGCAGCCACCTTTTTATTGCAACCCTTTCGTCCTCCCCTTGTTCAGGTTCAAACTACCAGGGCGTACCTTATCCCGAAGTTACGGTACAAATTTGCCGAGTTCCTTCTCCTAAGTTCTCTCAAGCGCCTTAGAATACTCATCTCGCCCACCTGTGTCGGTTTGCGGTACGGTCTTGTTAGACTGAAGCTTAGAGGCTTTTCTTGGAACCACTTCCAATTGCTTCGCGAATAAATTCGCTCGTCTCACGCCCTTGGATTACGCTACCGGATTTACCTAATAGCCATCTCCAACGCAAGAACCGGGACATCCAACACCCGGACAACTTTCCGCGATCCGTCCCCCCATCGCATCTAACAATGGTCAAGGAATATTAACCTTGTTCCCATCAGCTACGCATCTCTGCCTCACCTTAGGGGCCGACTCACCCTGTTCCGATGAACGTTGAACAGGAAACCTTGGGCTTACGGCGAGGGGGCTTTTCACCCCCTTTATCGCTACTCATGTCAGCATTCGCACTTCTGATACCTCCAGCATCCTTTACAAGACACCTTCACAGGCTTACAGAACGCTCTCCTACCATCACATAGCTGTGATCCGCAGCTTCGGTTTATGCTTAGCCCCGTTACATCTTCCGCGCAGGACGACTCGATCAGTGAGCTATTACGCTTTCTTTAAAGGATGGCTGCTTCTAAGCCAACCTCCTGACTGTTTTAGCTTTCCCACTTCGTTTCCCACTTAGCATATATTAGGGACCTTAGCTGGCGGTCTGGGTTGTTTCCCTCTTGACATCGGACGTTAGCACCCGATGTCTGTCTCCCGTGCTCGCACTCGTAGGTATTCGGAGTTTGCTATGGCGCAGTAATCCGCAATGGACCCCACTACCATGACAGCGCTCTACCCCCTATGGTGATACACGAGGCTCTACCTAAATAGTTTTCGGAGAGAACCAGCTATTTCCAGTTTTGTTTAGCCTTTCACCCCTATCCACAGCTCATCCCCTAACTTTTCAACGTTAGTGGGTTCGGTCCTCCAGTACGTGTTACCGCACCTTCAACCTGGCCATGGATAGATCAACTGGTTTCGGGTCTACACCCAGCAACTAGCGCCCTATTCGGACTCGCTTTCGCTACGCCTTCCCTATTCGGTTAAGCTTGCTACTGAATGTAAGTCGCTGACCCATTATACAAAAGGTACGCAGTCACCCCTTACGAGGCTCCTACTGTTTGTATGCACACAATTTCAGGATCTATTTCACTCCCCTCCCGGGGTTCTTTTCGCCTTTCCCTCACGGTACTTGTTCACTATCGGTCGATTACGAGTATTTAGCCTTGGAGGATGGTCCCCCCATATTCAGACAGGATTTCACGTGTCCCGCCCTACTTGTCTCTAGCCTAGCACCACTCAATAATTTTCACATACGGGACTATCACCCTTTACTGTTGGACTTTCCATTCCATTCTGTTAATTACTGAGCTATCACTAGATAGGCTCTTCCCATTTCGCTCGCCACTACTTTGGGAATCTCGGTTGATGTCTTTTCCTCTCGCTACTTAGATGTTTCAGTTCACGAGGTTCGCTTCTCATACCCTATGTATTCAGGTATGGATACCACAAAAGTGGTGGGTTTCCCCATTCAGAAATCCCCGGATCAAAGCTTATTTACCAGCTCCCCGGGGCTTATCGCAGGTTATAACGTCTTTCTTCGCCTGTAATCGCCAAGGCATCCATCATGCGCACTTATTCGCTTGATCCTATAACGAGCACCATTGCTAGTACCTGTTACAGGTTTTACTTCTACTTCTGACATGTTTGCCGTAATCCAAACTGTAAGTACTTGTTAAGAACTTTGTAAAACTCGTTTGATATTACTTGATTGATGATTCAATCTTTACCCTTATTACTTTGATAAACACACTCTCAAAGATGTGTTTAACCTTTGCTTACTCAAATTTTTAAAGAACAGCCATAAATGGCAAAACTAGACAATTAACTAATCGCTTAGTTTTGACATTTGAGAGTTGGTGGAGGATGACGGGATCGAACCGACGACCCCCTGCTTGCAAAGCAGGTGCTCTCCCAGCTGAGCTAATCCCCCAACGCCCACTAAGACCATATCGCTACTGATTGGTGGGTCTGGTAGGACTTGAACCTACGACCCCTGCGTTATCAACACAGTGCTCTAACCAGCTGAGCTACAGACCCATGGCTTTTATTGTCAACCGATAAGCGTGGGTACTATAGCTCCAGCATCCTGTCTCTAGAAAGGAGGTGATCCAGCCGCACCTTCCGATACGGCTACCTTGTTACGACTTTACCCCAGTCATGAACCCTGCCGTGGCAGTCGCCCCCCTTGCGGTTAGGCTAACGGCTTCTGGCAAAACCCACTCCCATGGTATGACGGGCGGTGTGTACAAGACCCGGGAACGTATTCACCGCGACATTCTGATCCGCGATTACTAGCGATTCCAGCTTCACGTAGTCGAGTTGCAGACTACGATCCGGACTACGATGCATTTTCTGAGATTAGCTCCCCCTCGCGGGTTGGCAACCCTCTGTATGCACCATTGTATGACGTGTGAAGCCCTACCCATAAGGGCCATGAGGACTTGACGTCATCCCCACCTTCCTCCGGTTTGTCACCGGCAGTCTCTTTAGAGTGCTCTTGCGTAGCAACTAAAGACAAGGGTTGCGCTCGTTGCGGGACTTAACCCAACATCTCACGACACGAGCTGACGACAGCCATGCAGCACCTGTGTTCACCTTCTCTTACGAGCACCTAATGTACCTCTACTTCGTTAGTGACATGTCAAGGGTAGGTAAGGTTTTTCGCGTTGCATCGAATTAATCCACATCATCCACCGCTTGTGCGGGTCCCCGTCAATTCCTTTGAGTTTTAATCTTGCGACCGTACTCCCCAGGCGGCTGACTTTACGCGTTAGCTACGTTACTCAGGATGTAAATCCCGAATAACTAGTCAGCATCGTTTAGGGCGTGGACTACCAGGGTATCTAATCCTGTTTGCTCCCCACGCTTTCGTGCATGAGCGTCAGTGTTATCCCAGGGGACTGCCTTCGCCATTGGTATTCCTCCACATATCTACGCATTTCACTGCTACACGTGGAATTCTACCCCCCTCTGACACACTCTAGCTATACAGTCACAGGCGCCATTCCCAGGTTAAGCCCGGGGATTTCACGCCTGTCTTGTATAACCGCCTGCGCACGCTTTACGCCCAGTAATTCCGATTAACGCTCGCACCCTACGTATTACCGCGGCTGCTGGCACGTAGTTAGCCGGTGCTTATTCTTCAGGTACCGTCATTCCCGAACTGTGTTAGAGCCGGTGTTTCTTCCCTGACAAAAGAGCTTTACAACCCGAAGGCCTTCTTCACTCACGCGGCATTGCTGGATCAGGGTTGCCCCCATTGTCCAAAATTCCCCACTGCTGCCTCCCGTAGGAGTCTGGGCCGTGTCTCAGTCCCAGTGTGGCTGATCGTCCTCTCAGACCAGCTACTGATCGTCGCCTTGGTGGGCTTTTACCCCACCAACTAGCTAATCAGGCATCAGCCGCTCTAATCGCGCGAGGTCTTGCGATCCCCCGCTTTCCCCCTCAGGGCGTATGCGGTAGTAGCACAGCTTTCGCTGCGTTATCCCCCACGATAAGGTACGTTCCGATGTATTACTCACCCGTTCGCCACTCGCCACCAGGTGCAAGCACCCGTGCTGCCGTTCGACTTGCATGTGTAAGGCATGCCGCCAGCGTTCAATCTGAGCCAGGATCAAACTCTTCAGTTCAATTCCTGTGATCCTTGCGGACGTCGCACTCATTCAAGAAATCGACTTGGTAAAAAACCAAATCTTTACTGTCTATGAGTACTATTTATTTACATCTGTCCCGAAGGACTGGATGCTTTTACTTAGTACCCACAATTATCGATTGACGAATTTTTAAAGAGGGCTGAATCGTTTTCAAAAATATTCAGCGAATGAAGGAGATGATCACATACCCGCATATGGTTGTCAACACCTATTGCACGATTTTTCTTAAAAAAAGCGAAGAATTTTCTGATTTTGACAAGTTTCGATTTTTAAGCGAACAATTTTCTGATTTTAACAAGTTTCGATTTTTGGCAGTTTTTGGGGTAGCGTTACCCAATAAACCTGCATTTTTGATGGGAAATTTGCATATAACCCACATGCTAGGGAAAACCCTGTATTTTTCTTAGAAAACTGTTAAAATATTGCTATGCACAATTTATTAGCAAGCAACCACTTACCTTCTCAGCCAGCAATGGCAGGGCAGGTTGTGCCTGTGCGCGAACTTCATGCCGAGCATCGGCCACAGATCTTTGGTCATCTCCTGCAATTGGCAGACAAAGATCGTCGCCTTCGGTTTGGCACACAAACCCCTGATGAGGTGATTCATCACTACGTAGATGGCATCGACTTCGATCAAGATGCGGTTTTTGGTGTTTTCGATACCGATTTAAAGCTTATTGGACTGGCCCATTTAGCGTATTTGCCAGCAATTAAAGGTCAACACGGTCAGCAGAGTTCGGAGTGTCAGTATTGCCCGAGGGCCGCGCCCAGGGACTTGGAAGCGCTTTATTACAACGCTCCGTAGTTCACTCACGCAACAACATTCAAATACTGTATGTCCATTGCTTAGCAAACAATAAAGCCATGATGCACTTAGCCCAAAAGGCAGGCATGACGGTTGAATTTGCATACGGGGATGCGGATGCCTATTTGAGACCCCCCAGCAAATCCTGCAACGATTGTTGACGAAGTTGCAAATGAACAATGGGCTGATTTTGATTACGCCATGAAAGAGTATTTCAAGTTTGCCAATCAGGCTTGGTGGTGGTTTTTAGGCAAGCCAAACCACGCACGCTAACTACATCACGAATTTAATTTCGTTACTGTGGTGCCCCGCGCAATATCCAAGCGCTCAACAACGATACATCGGGTGCGCTTAGCTTTGTATTGGCTGGCATGGGAACTACGCCCCACGAACCAGAGCCGCCGTTAATAATTTTGTTTTGTATAAACGCTTGCGCACTTGAATCGCCCTTGTAATTTTGCGCGACGGCCTGAAAGCTCGGCCCAACAATTTTCTTATCAATCGCATGACAACCTAAGCACGCATTTTGCTTCGCAATTGCATACGCCTTCTGGTTTTCATTGTTCGCTGTAGCAACCTTAATAGAAGCAGCAAGTAGACATAAAAATAAAAATGTCTTCATAACTACTCGTTGTTTACGCATATGCCGCTGAACAAATACTATTGAAGTTTGGGGGGCGTGTTTGGCTGAGATTGATCTGCCTTACCTTCTTTTTCTAAACGAATTTTTTCTTGATCAGAAATAATATCGAAGTAGACATATACGTCTTTCACTCCATTAGTATTGCTCGAAATCTTCTTTGCAAGATCCGCTTCGTTCTGCGTCAAGATACCCATCAAATAAACACTTGTTCCCTCTGCAACAATAGACATCGAATTTGATGGCAACTTATCTGTAAAAATCATTTGCGTTTTTATCTTGGACTCAAGATAAGAATCATTGGCGCGTGCGGTGTATGAGCTATTGGGGCCAATAACTAACTCATTAAAAACAGTACGCGCATTCTTCATTGCTTTTACATATGCGCCCGCTTCTCCCTTGATATCAGCATCTTTTACCTCGCCAGTCAATAACACTTTTTGGTTAAACGCTGTAACGTTAATGTGTGCGTTATCGCCAAACTTCTTCGAAAGGGCGGCGTTTGCTTCCATCTCAATACCATTATCAATTGCCTGCACTCCTGGCGTGCGTCTATCAGCCAAGATGCTTGCGCCTGCAGCAACGCCACCAACAGCAATCACTCCACATGCAGCTAACTGTGTAGCAATCATTAACGCGATGATGGGCTTAATAAAAAATTGAATTCGCATGTGTATATCTTTATAGGGTTTGTTAATTTAATCAAGCAACATGTGGTCAACGCCATCACACAAACCGTGCAATAGCACTAAATGGGTTTCTTGAATACGTGCCGTACGATTCGAAGGAGCGCATAAATGAATATCGTCTTGATCAAGCAAGCCAGCAATCTTTCCGCCACCATTACCAGTGAGTGCAATAATTTTGATGCCCATCTTTTTTGCGGCTTCAATCGCTTTAATAACGTTCTTTGAATTACCAGACGTCGATATACCCAAAAGAATGTCGCCTTTTTTTCCAAGGCCGCGCACCTGTTTATAAAACACATCGTCGTAGCTGTAATCATTGCCAACTGCAGTCAAAATAGAACTGTCTGTAGTCAATGCAATAGCGGCAAGCTCCTGGCGTTCACGCTCAAAGCGGCCAATCAGCTCGGCAGCGAAATGTTGCGCGTCAGCAGCAGAGCCGCCATTTCCACAGGCCATTACTTTGCCGCCGGATTGCAAACAATTGACCACGGCAAGAACACCGCGAGCCACATAGTCTGGAAGCACTTTTTCTGCCTCTTGTTTTACAGCAATGCTGTCTAAAAAATGTTGGGAAGCGCGCTTGCGCAAACGCTCAACCGTATCTTTTTCCATAGCAATATTATGCGCTAAAGCACCTCTAAATTCTGATACAAACAGCTTAACTCAAAAGCAACGTATTCTCTTGCTTATTCATTCATCTTCAGCAGACAATACTCCCATGGAACCGAGTTCGTTGGATTTTTTAAATCAGCAAGACTTGCCTGCTGGGGCCTTGTATATGGTTGCCACGCCCATAGGCAATTTGGGTGATATCACCTTGCGAGCATTACATGTTCTTAATGCGGTCGATGGTATTGCTTGCGAAGATACGCGCCATAGTGCGACTTTATTACAGCAATTCGGTATACATAAAAAATGTTTAGCATTGCATGCCCATAATGAGCTTAGTGGTGCACAAACCGTTATTGGGCATTTGAATAAGAACGAGCGTTGGGCTTACATATCTGATGCTGGCACCCCAGGTATTTCGGATCCCGGCGCACGATTAGTTGATGAAGTCCAAAAGGCGGGATTGAGAGTGATCCCCATACCTGGCGCTAGCGCAGCATCTTGCGCAATCTCCGCGGCGGGCTCTGTCATGCAAAACTCAGATGGGCAATTTCAATTTTTAGGATTTTGGCCACACAAAACGAAAGATCGTGATGCCTTCTTAAAAGACATTTGCTTTAACAAAAAAACAAGCGTCTTTTTTGAGTCTCCACATAATATTCGTGATTCATTGTTATTACTATCTACAGCTTTAGAACACGATAGAAGGGTTTTTATTTGTCGCGAGCTCACCAAAAAATTTGAGCAGCTCGTTTCGCTATCTGCGCATCAAATTCCAGCATGGGTTCAAAATGCGGAGGCACTTAAGGGAGAATTTATTGTTCTAGTTGGCGGTCGCCAAGCCAATACCCACGAGGCTATAGAGCATGAATCCATAATGGTTTGGGCGAATGCATTGAACCCTTTCCTAGGAAGTAAGGAGATTGCAGCAGTTCTGTCAGAAGCATTGGGGATAGCAAAAAAGGATGCCTATCAAGTTGCTCTGGATGCCAAAGCAGCTCAGCAAGAAAGATAAAAGCTGGTATTTAGCCAGCTTTTTTAATCAACGCAAAACGATCCCTTTGCTTCGGGTGCCTTAGGCTCTGGTAGCTTGCCACCAGCGAGTTTGCCAAGTACACAACGGCGCGACCCAATTCATAATCACTAATATCGGCAGGATTCGAACCACCACGTGCAGGCATGGCGCCCTTACCTTTAAGAACAGAGGTCAACAAGCCATCGTAGCCCTTACCTAGGCGAGAGGCCCAAGCGCCCGCATCACCAAATTTAGGCGCACCAGCTGCACCCGTTGCATGGCATGAAACACAAACGGCTTTATAAACCTGCTCGCCAGTTTGAGGTTCGCGCGGACTGCTAGCGGTACCTTTGAAATTTAACTGGGCCATAGGCTTAATAAGTTGTTCGGTTGTTGTTGAAGAATCGCCGCGCTTGCCATTGTTCACAAATACCATCAATAACAAAATAATGATCAAGGGCACAAAAAAGCTTGCAAACACCATGATGATGGGTTGTTTTGGGGGCTTAATCAGGTTTCCGTGCTCGTTGCTCATATGAATTTATCGTTTGACGGATTTTAGGGTTGTTTTGCGGTGACTATAACTAGAGAGTAGGGGTATAGGCACTTACAATAGGGTGTTTACCAGTTTTCATAGCGCCCGTAGCTCAGTGGACAGAGTATTGGCCTCCGAAGCCAAGGGTCGCAGGTTCGATTCCTGCCGGGCGCGCCAAAACGGGAGGGGTTTTTGACTTACATCATGCGAAAAATCATGAAATCCACTATCATTTGTTTCTAACTTATTGATTCTTATCGTGTCTACACATCTAAATTCAGCCCTTTCAGAACCCTCTCTAACTAACCCGTTGCCCCCAGAGGCTCCATTGCCGCATCGAAAAATTATTCGAAGCTGGCTCATTCCGATGGCTCAAGGAGAAACTGGTCGTGCGATCCTGTTGCTGCTCATCGATGCTTTTTTATGGCTGGGTTGTATTGCTGGAACCGTATTTGTAGAAAATATTCTGCTCAAGGTAATTTTTGGCGTAGTGGCTGGTTTTGTAACGGGTCGTATTTTTATACTGGGGCATGACGCCTGTCATCAAAGTTTTACACCCAATCGTGAACTGAATAAAGTTTTAGGTCGTATTGCTTTCTTGCCCTCTCTCACTCCATACAGCTTGTGGGATGTTGGTCACAATGTAGTTCATCACGGACAAACCAATTTGAAGGGCTTTGACTTCGTATGGGCGCCATTATCAAAAGCGGAGTATGACGCTCTACCCCCATTTCGTAAGGCTCTAGAGCGCCTCTACCGTAGTGGTTGGGGCTCCGTTTTTTACTACCTCATCGAAATTTGGTGGAGACGCGAGTACTTCCCAAATGCGCAAAATAAGCCTGGTGATCGTCCAATTTTCCTCAAAGACAATTTGCTCGCGACGGCGTTTGCTATCGTTTGGATTGGCTGCCTGATTGCTGGTGCAATTGCCACTGGACAATCTATTTGGATCGGGTTAATCACTGGTTTTGCCGTTCCATTCTTGTTTTGGAATGGGATGATTGGGTTTGTGGTTTATGTTCACCATACACATCCATCGGTCTCTTGGTACGATAAGAAGTCTGAGTGGCTTCGCGCCCAGCCTTTTGTTTCAACGACCGTTCATCTCACCTTTAATTGGATCTGGGGTTCGTTAATGCACCACATCATGGAGCACACCGCCCATCACGTTGACATGAGCGTTCCCCTGTATCGACTCCCAGAGGCTCAAAAAACCCTGGAAACCATACTCCCAGAGCGCATCTTCATTCAAAAGTTCTCTTGGGGTTGGTATTTTGATACCGCTCGCAAGTGCAAGCTTTACGACTTTGAAAATAAAGCTTGGTTGGACTTTGATGGGAATAAAACAGCGGATTCCGTCCGAGTTGTATTAACCCCGGTACCGGCATGACAAAACGGGTAAAATAGCACTTCTGATCAAAGATTTGCCTTACCCGGATTGACTATGACTACCTCGACCCCAGCAGCTACCCAAGATTCATCTCAGAGCCTTAAATTTTGCTCTTCGTGCGGCCGCGAAAAACGACTTGAGGGAGGCACATGGATTCCTACAAGCAATCGTAAACAACGCTGGGTTTGCGCTAGCTGTTTATACAACCGTACGCACCGCACTGGTGCTGCAAAAACCTAATCACCCCGGCCTCATTCTTTTAAGCGCCGTCTCCAACATAGGGATTGGTTTGGCGTTCCTGACCGAACGTTGACATCGGCCCATGTCCTGGAACAAATTAGCACATCGTCACCAAGCGGCCAAAACTTAGTTCGAATAGCGTTAATTAAATCAGCAAGATTGCCGCGCGGAAGATCGGTTCTACCAATCGACCCGGCAAACAATACATCGCCAACAATGGCTAAACGATCATCTTTGTCATAGAAGACAACATGCCCTGGCGTATGGCCGGGGCAATGAAATACTTCAAAATCAACGTTGCCAACTTAAACATGGTCCCCATCCTTGAACCAACGATTTGGCTCAAATGCCTTGGCATGTCCAAAACCAAAACGTACAGTTTGCTCTGGTAGTTGATCAACCCAAAATCGCTCGTCTTCTTGTGGCCCTTCGATTGGAACTTTCAGTTGGTCCGCTAAATCTTTGGCCACTGCGCAATGGTCTAAATGTCCATGGATTAGCAACACCTTTTTAACATTACCGCCCATTTGCTGAACACCCGCCAAGATTTTGTCGATATCGCCTACTGGATCCACCACAGCGGCATCCCCAGTTTCCTGGCAAACCAAAGTAGAGCGGTTTTGCTCGAACGGTGTAACTGGAACGATTCCTAATTTAATTGGCATAGACAAATATGAATATACAAAGCAGATAAAAGAATAATGCTCCAGCATCAAAAATCGAACTCAGAGCATAGAATATGTTAAAGGATAAAACAACGAACAGCCAAGATACATTTAAATTTGCCGATACGCACGAATGGGCCGACCTAGAAGAAGATGGGCTTGTATGGGTTGGCAATCAGCAATCATGCGCAAGAAGCGTTGGGTGATGTCATGTTCTTTCAGGCGCCAAAGCTTGGTCAGCAAGTGAAGCGGGGCGAAGCTGTTGCAGTCATTGAATCCGTGAAGGCTGCGAGCGATATTCATGCGCCCATTAGTGGCGAGATCGTTGAACTCAATTCAGAAGTAGATGCCTCACCTGAATTGGTGAATGAAAGGCCTTATTCGGTTTGGCTATTTAAAATCAAGCCCGATTCAAAAGATAGCCTAGCGACTGAACTTGATCAATTATTGAGTTTAGAAAAATATAGCTCTGGCTTAGGGGCTTAAGACCCAATCATCAGATCGAAATAGGGTCGCGCTCAATCAACCAGCGAACCTGACCCTCTTTGCTATCTTTGCCCCCTTTGCTAATGCGCCCTTGAGAAATTTCGCGCAAATCGAGATTGATTGCATCTAAAACTTCCTGTAATTGCTTGCGATCATCCGACTCGACCACCAATTGAGCGCGCGCCACACCAGCCACCTTCACCATGCTCCTCGGCACCGGGTCATAAACCCGAACGCCTTGTCCCATATGGCCTCGAGCCATTACTCGCCTTTTTAAGGAGATCAAAAACCCAATTGCCTTTTCAAGGCTTTTTGCTTCTGCGTAAACCAAGCCCTGGTAAGAGAATGGGGGCAACTTAGCCTCCTCGCGGTCAACAGCAATATGCGACAAAAAACCATCGACATCGTGACGCAGCAAGTATTGATAAACTGCTGACTCCGGAAACTGCGTTTCGATGTAAATCTCGCCGCCCCGTTCACCCTCTTTACCATTGCGGCCAGCTCGACCGGCAACCTGGACTAATTGGGCGAACAACCGTTCAGCGGCTCGAAAGTCTTGTGAAAAAAGTCGGCTATCCGCATCCAAAACCGCAACCATGCCAATGTTCTGAAAATCGTGTCCCTTAGCAATCATTTGGGTGCCAACCACAATATCAACATTGCCTTCATGAATCTCCTGAAAGAGAGGCTCTGCCCCTTTGCCCTTCCGCGAAGAATCTGTATCTATCCGCAATACCCTTGCATTGGGCCATGCTTGCTCAACTGAGTCCTCTAGTTTTTGGGTGCCTTGACCAAGCCCCTTCAAATCTGCATTTCCACAATCAGGGCAGTGGGTGGGAACTGGTTTTACTAATCCACAATGATGGCAACTCAAAGTAGGGTTTCGGCCTAACGCTCCAGCTTTATGCATAACGGTATATGAGCTACATTGCGGGCACTTTGACAGCCACGAACAAGCACTGCAGCTAAGCACTGGCGAATACCCTCGACGATTAATCAGTACCAAGCATTGCTTTTGACTCTGAAGACTTGTATTAATGGCCCTAACCAGCGGCTTACTTAAAGAAAGTTTCGGCGGCTTATCCAGGTCGCCAGGGCTAAATTGATTTTGTGGATCACGTGTGTTAACCAAGTGTACTTTGGGCAAACTCGCACCCTGAGCGCGTTGATCCAAGCGCAAAGATTGGTATCGGCCAGCCTTCGCGGCCATCCAGGTTTCAAGAGATGGTGTCGCTGATGAAAGCAAGATTGGAATTTTGGTATCGTGTGCACGCCATACAGCAAGATCACGCGCTGAATAGCGAATGCCATCTTGTTGTTTATACGAAGCATCATGCTCTTCATCCACTACGATGGCACGCAAATTCGGCATCGGAGTTAACGCTGCCAATCGTGTTCCTAAAACAATTTGCGCTTTTCCAATCACTGCCTCTTGCCAAGCAATGCCCCGCTTCTTTTCGCTAACGCCACTATGCAGGACAACCATCCTTTTGTTTGGAAAATAGGCACGCACTCTTCGCTCTAATTGTGGTGTCAGATTAATTTCTGGAACCAAGATAAGTGCTTGAGAATTTTCATCCCGAAGAATTGATTGCAACCAATTTAAAAAGACTGCTGTTTTTCCACTACCCGTTTGCCCATGAAGTAGGCTGACGGAAAATTTCTGTTGAGCGCCACCTATACAAAGTTGCTTTAACGCTTTCTTTTGAGCTTCATTTAATTGCTCTTCTTGAATGAACCCATCAACATCTACTAGTTCTGTAGATTTTTTTTGCTTCCCCCTTTTTTCCTCTGGCAAATGTTGCTGTTCATCAATCTTTTTCCAGTTGGATGGCTTTTTCCACATTTGCGGTATAGCAGGGATAACGGTTTCACCAAGTCCATGAATGTAGTATTGACTCGCAAAATTCGTCAGCCGAAGTATTGACCCATCTAGTGGAGGCAAAGGAGCAATTTGCAATACGTTCCTTAATTTATCTATTTCATAAACAGAGTGAGTGCTTACTTTAATTATGAGACCGACTAGCTTAGAGCGCCCAAACGGAACCTCTACTAACTGACCAATTTCTGGGTCTGAACCCAATTTTTCAGCATCCCATACATAGTCAAACCCCTGGGCAAGAGGCTTATCTACGACTACCTGAACCACGATTGGCGGAGACATCATCTGCGTCTTTTTTCTATTTTGCTTGTGGATAAGTCTGTGGATATCACCCAAGAACTCTGATTTATAAGCTAATTTACCAGCAAACTAGTTCGGCACTATTTTTGAGCAATATTTATAAAATATCTATATAAATCAGTAGTTTATATAATCTTCCGAAAGTTAAAGTTCATCTTTTAACGGAACCTCACTGAATTCTGATTTTTTGCGAAAGCTGTGCATAACTTTTCTAACCAATATTAAGCCTTAGTTAGCAGTCACTCAATTTTACTGCTTTGATCTAATAGCCCTGGAGCGAGAAATCACCGTTTCGGCTAAAGCAGAAACGCTTTCTGACGGGGTAAATTGAGAAATGCCGTGGCCCAAATTAAATACATGCCCATCAAGCGGGTGTAAGCCAGGCTTTAGGGTTGGGGCGCTAGCCAGATCATCTAGTACGGCGCTGGCTTGTTTTGCAATATCTGCAGGTTTTGAAAACAAGATGAGCGGGTCTAAATTGCCTTGCAATGCTAGAGGCTTATTTAACCCGAGCAATTGTTTGCGAGCGCGACTGAGCGACATCGTCCAATCCAATGCAATGACATCTGCCGCAGCGTGTGCCATATCGTTCAACCAAATAGCGCCACCCTTCGTAAACATAATCACAGGAATTTTATTTCCGGCATAATCTCTTAGCAGCAAACTAATCACCTTTTGCATGGATGCAAGAGACATCGTTTGATACCAACCATCGGGAAGCATTCCACCCCAAGTATCAAAAATCATGAGCGCCTGAGCACCAGCCCTCACCTGTTCGTTTAGATAAGCAGCAACAGATTGAGCATTAATATCTAAGATATGTTGCAGAAGATCGGGGCGACTAAACATCATTGTCTTAGCATGACGAAAATCGTCAGAACTAGAACCATCAATCATGTAGCACGCCAATGTCCACGGGCTTCCAGAGAAGCCTATCAACGGCACACGTTGCTTCCCGTCTTGTATTAATGCTTTACGAATTTCGGATACCGCATCAAATACATATTTGAGCTCGTTTATATCCGCTGCACGCAATTTTTTAACAGCTTCTTCAGTGCGCAATGGGTGATCAAAGCTAGGGCCTTCGCCAGCTGTAAATTTCAAGCCCAAACCCATTGCATCGGGGATGGTCAAAATATCAGAAAACAAAATGGCTGCATCCAATGGATATCGATCCAATGGCTGAAGCGTTACTTCAGTGGCATATGCAGGATTTTTTGCGAGACCAAGAAAACTTCCTGCTTTAGCGCGCGTAGCGTTGTATTCAGGGAGATATCGACCGGCTTGGCGCATGAGCCAAAGCGGCGTTTGATCAACTGCTTCGCCCAGGCAGGCCTTTAAAAACCGATCATTTAACAGCAATGAGATGACCGATGTTTACTTTTTACGACGGAGACGTGCAATTGCTGCAAGCTGAGCTGCAGCCATAGCAAACTCGGACTGAGCTAGCGCCAGGTCAAAGTCAGTACCACGATTTTGCATCGCTTCTTCTGCGCGTTTCTTTGCTTCTATTGCTTTTGCTTCATCCAAATCATGGCCACGAATAGCTGTGTCTGCTAAAACGGTAACGCGATCTGGCTGAACCTCTAAGTAGCCACCAGCAACAAACACAAACTCCTCATCGCCGTTCGCCTTTTCAATGCGAACAGAACCAGGACGAATACGTGTAATTAATGAGGTGTGGCCACGCAAAATACCGAGCTCACCACTTTCGCCAGGAAGGGCAACAAACTTCGCCTCTCCACTGAAAATGGATTGCTCAGCACTAACTACGTCGACATGTATGCTTGACATAATTTCCCTAGATGAAATCGATTAAAGCTTCTTCGCTTTCTCGATGGCTTCATCAATTGAGCCCACCATGTAAAACGCTTGCTCAGGCAAGTGATCCAACTCACCACTAACGATCATCTTGAAACCACGGATGGTTTCTTTCAATGGAACGTATTTGCCTGGTGAACCAGTAAACACCTCAGCAACGTGGAAAGGCTGGGACAAGAAACGTTGGATTTTACGAGCACGGGCTACAGCCAATTTGTCTTCTGGAGACAATTCGTCCATGCCCAAAATTGCAATAATGTCGCGCAATTCTTTGTAGCGCTGCAAAATCATCTGTACTGAGCGTGCCACTTCATAGTGCTCTTGACCAACCACTTGTGGGTCAAGCTGTCGGCTGGTTGAATCCAATGGATCAACCGCTGGGTAGATACCCAAAGCAGCAATATCGCGTGACAACACAACAGTGGAGTCTAAGTGCAAGAAGGTTGTTGCAGGTGATGGATCGGTCAAGTCATCCGCAGGAACATAAACGGCCTGAATAGATGTCACAGAACCAGTCTTGGTAGAGGTAATACGCTCTTGCAATTTACCCATCTCTTCAGCCAATGTGGGTTGATAACCCACAGCAGAAGGCATACGACCTAGCAACGCGGAAACTTCGGTACCGGCCAAGATATAACGGTAAATATTGTCAACGAAGAACAGGATATCACGGCCTTCGTCGCGGAACGCTTCAGCCATTGTCAAACCCGTCAACGCAACGCGCAGACGGTTTCCAGGAGGCTCGTTCATCTGACCAAACACCATCGCCACTTTATCGATAACGTTAGATTCTTTCATCTCGTGGTAGAAGTCGTTACCCTCACGAGTACGCTCACCCACACCAGCAAACACGGACAAACCAGAGTGTTGCTTAGCGATGTTGTTAATCAATTCCATCATGTTCACGGTCTTACCAACACCCGCCCCACCGAACAAGCCGACCTTACCGCCCTTAGCAAACGGGCAAACCAAGTCAATAACCTTAATACCGGTTTCTAAGAGATCAACGGAAGGGGAGAGCTCGTCAAACTTAGGAGCTGGCTGGTGAATTGCGCGACGCTCTTCAGTCGCAACCGGACCCGCGTCATCAATTAGGCGACCCAAAACGTCCATAATGCGGCCCAATGTAGCTGGACCCACAGGAACAGAAATTGGCTTACCAGTAGATTTCACTTCCATGCCACGACGCAGACCATCGCTCGCGCCCATCGCAATCGCGCGAACTACACCGTCGCCGATTTGTTGCTGAACTTCAAAGGTCAACCCTTTTTCAGCAAATGATTTTTCGCCGCTTTCAACTAATGTCAACGCATCAAAAATGTTTGGCATTTTGTCGCGTGGGAACTGAATGTCCACCACTGGACCGATACATTGCACGATATTTCCGTTACTCATCGCTTTCTCCGCTTTTAATTCCTGAATTCTTTCGTATTCCTAAATGCTGACCGCTTAAACCGCAGCCGCTCCACCAACAATTTCAGACAACTCTTTGGTAATAGCAGCTTGTCGTGTTTTGTTGTAATCCAATTGCAGCTCGCCAATCACGTTCTTCGCGTTATCTGACGCGGCCTTCATTGAGACCATGCGAGCAGACTGCTCAGAAGCCATGTTTTCGGCAACTGCTTGATAAATCATTGCTTCAACGTAACGCTTTAACAATCCATTCAAAATGGACTCGGCGTCTGGCTCGTAAATGTAATCCCAAGATGGACCTGATTTGTCCTCAGGAGTCAATGCTGCTGGCTCCAAAGGCAAAAGCTTTTCTAATACAGGCTCTTGTTTCATTGCATTTACAAAGCGGGTATATGCCAAATACACAGCATCGATCTCACCTCTTTCAAACGCTTCTAATTGGGCAGTAATTGCTCCAATCAAAACATCCAAATGTGGCGTATCGCCAATCTGAATCGTTTGAGAAATGAGTTTTGCTTTTGAACAATTCAAAAATTGCAACCCTTTTGAACCGATAGCGGTGTACTCAATATCAATATTTTTTGCCTGCAAATCGCGCACTTGGTTAGCAATCAAACGCAGTACGTTGGTATTCAAACCGCCGCAAAGACCTTTGTCTGTTGTTACCAAGATCGTGCCAACTTTCTTAACATCCCGGGTCGCCATGTAGGCAGGGCGATACTCAGGATTTGCTTTAGAAAGATTGGCAACAATTTCACGAATTTTTTCAGCATATGGGCGCGCATTACGCATGCGCTCCTGGGCGCGCCGCATCTTGGATGCGGCGACCATTTCCATTGCCTTCGTGATCTTGCGCGTGTTTTGCACGCTCTTGATCTTTGATCGTATCTCTTTTGTGCCGGCCATGATTTCTATGCGTTCTTAGAAGGCTGCTGAACGCTTGTAGTCCTCAATCGCAGCACGCAAAGCGGCCTCGTCTTCTTTGCTCAAATCTTTAGTATCTTCAATGCGGCCAACTAAATCAGCGTACTTTGATTTCAAGTGATCTTGCAAGCCTTTTTCAAACGTCAAAACATTTTTCACTTCAAGGCCATCGAAGAAGCCATTGTTAACAGCGTATAGTGAAGCGGCCATTTCCCATACTTGGAGTGGTTTATATTGCGCCTGCTTACACAATTCAGTAACACGACGACCACGCTCGAGCTGCTTACGGGTTGCCTCATCAAGGTCAGACGCGAACTGCGCAAACGCTGCCAATTCACGATACTGCGCCAAGTCGGTACGAATACCGCCGGACAGCTTCTTAATTACCTTGGTTTGAGCTGCACCACCAACACGAGAAACAGAAATACCGGCGTTAATCGCTGGACGAATACCGGCGTTAAACAAGTCCGTTTCCAAGAAGATCTGACCATCAGTAATCGAAATCACGTTGGTTGGAACGAATGCAGAAACGTCACCTGCTTGAGTCTCAATAATTGGCAATGCTGTCAATGAGCCAGTCTTACCTTTAACCGCGCCGTTTGTGAACTTCTCAACATAGTCGGCATTTACACGAGCAGCGCGCTCGAGCAAGCGTGAGTGGAGGTAAAACACGTCGCCAGGATAAGCTTCGCGGCCTGGTGGGCGGCGGAGCAACAAGGAGATTTGACGGTAAGCAACCGCTTGCTTAGTCAAGTCATCGTAAACAATCAATGCATCTTCACCGCGATCACGGAAGTATTCGCCCATTGTGCAGCCTGCGTATGCAGAAAGGTACTGCATCGCTGCAGACTCGGAAGCGCTTGCTGCAACCACAATGGTGTAATCCATTGCGCCGTTTTCTGTAAGCTTACGAACAACGTTCGCAATCGTAGAGGCTTTTTGACCGATCGCCACGTAAACGCAATAAACGCCTTTACCTTTTTGGTTAATGATCGCATCAACCGCAACCGCTGTCTTACCAGTTTGACGGTCGCCAATGATCAATTCGCGCTGACCGCGGCCAATTGGAACCATCGCATCAATCGCCTTCAAGCCGGTTTGAACTGGCTGGCTAACCGACTGACGTGCAATAACACCTGGAGCAACTTTTTCAATAAAGTCCGTTAACTTTGTATTAATTGGGCCCTTGCCATCAATCGGCTGACCAAGCGCATTGACCACGCGTCCGAGCAACTCGGGGCCAACTGGAACTTCCAAAATGCGGCCGGTACATTTAACAGGGTCGCCTTCTTTAATGTGGGTGTACTCACCCAAGACAACAGCACCAACAGAATCGCGCTCAAGGTTTAGTGCGAGGCCGATTGTGTTGTTTGGAAACCCCAACATTTCGCCCTGCATCACACCAGACAAACCGTGTACGCGGCAAATACCGTCAGTCACTGAAATTACAGTGCCTTCATTGCGAACTTGGGAGTCAACGCCCAATTCGCTAATTCGGCTTTTGATCAGTTCGCTGATCTCGGAAGGGTTGAGTTGCATTACTTACTCCTGGGTCTTATTTCGTATGTTCTTAATGGGATAACTTATGCGCCAAGACTTGCTTGCATTTGAGCTAACTGTGCTTTCACAGAACTATCCATTACTTCATCACCAACTTGAACGCGGACACCGCCAATCAATGCTGGATCAACTTGAACAGTTGGGCGCAATTCTTTACCCCCAAAGCGCTTTTTCAAACTTGACAACAAATCAGTTAGCGCAGAACCCTCTAAAGGGAATGCGCTGGTAATTCTTACTTCTGCTGCACCTTCGCTCTTGTTCTTCATTGCTTCAAATTGATGCGCAATTTCCGGAACGGCTGCTAAGCGGTGGTTTTGATTCACAAGATTTAAAAAGCTGGCTACTTTCGGATCAAGCTTGGTTTTCACCATGCCAGACAGTAGCCTGCTTAAATCATCAGCGGTAACCTTTGGATCATTTGAAAGGGCAGCAATTTCTGGCATAGCAGCGAGCTGCGCCAATTCATTTAACTGCTCCAAACAACCAGCAAGCTCAGCTGGCTTAGCGCTTTGGAAAAGCGCTTCAGCATAAGGACGTGCAATAGTGGCTAAATCAGCCATATCAAAGTTCTGCCTTTAATTGATCAAGTAATTGGCCGTGCGCTTTTGCGTCAACTGCACGACGCAAAATTTGCTCAGCACCTTTAACGGCAAGTAGAGCAACTTCAGCACGCAACACTTCACGAGCGCGCGTAATTTGTTGGTCCGCATCTTGCTTTGCTTGAGAAATGATTCGAGCGGCTTCCGCTTGTGCATTAGTGCGAATTTCTTCCGCAGACATTTGTGCACGTTTTTCTGCTTCGGCTACACGTTGAACACCTTCTTGGCGTGCTTTGTTTAATTCTTGCTCAGCTTCATTGCTAGCCAACGCAAGCACTTCCTTACCACGCTCTGCAGCAGCAAGGCCGTCAGCAATTTTGCTTGAACGCTCATCTAATGCCTTCACTAGAGGTGGCCACACAAAACGTGCAACTACCCACCATAAGACGAAGAAAACGATCATTTGCGCGAATAGGGTCGCGTTCAGATTCACGATATTCCTTTCAGTATTGTTGAGAACTATTGGATGACCCAATGGTCATCCATGCCAAAACAATTACTTAATAACTGCGAGCAGTGGGTTTGCGAAAGCAAACAACATTGCAACACCAACGCCGATCAAGAACGCAGCGTCGATCAAACCAGCCAAGAGGAACATCTTCGTTTGGAGTGGCTCCATCAATTCTGGTTGACGTGCACATGCTTCGATGTACTTACCACCCATCAATGCGATACCTAAGCAAGCACCGATCGCGCCGAGGCCGATGATGATACCGATACAGACCGCTGTGAAACCTTGAATGTTTGCGAGAAATTGTTGCATGTTGCTGACTCCTGAAGTTAAAAGAGGTAGGTTAAAAATAAAATCTTAGTGATGGCTATGTGCTTGCCCGATGTAAACCAAAGCCAACATCATAAAAATAAAGGCTTGCAACAAAACAACCAAAATGTGGAAGATGGCCCATGCTGATCCAGCAATAACATGGCCCACCAATCCGAACAGGGATAAATCTAAATTAAATGTCCACACACTTCCGAGCAAGGCGATCAACAAGAACACCAACTCACCAGCGTACATGTTTCCAAAAAGTCGCATTCCCAAAGAAACGCCTTTTGCTAAATATTCGATAATGTTCAAAGCAAGGTTGAACGGTGCCAAGCACCATTTCGCTCCAAACGGCGTGGAAATGAGTTCGCGCAAGAAACCGCCAACGCCCTTGATTTTGAAGCTGTAGAAAAAAACCAAAATCAATACCGAAAGTGACATGCCCATCGTGGCATTCAAATCAGTAGTAGGAACCAATCTGTGATGGGGTACCTGCACACCAAAACTTTTGATGAAATGATTCACGCCCAACACCCAATCTACTGGAATTAAGTCAAGGGTGTTTAACAGAATCACCCAGAAAAATACAAAAAGCGCGAGCGGGGCAATAAAAGTGCGATTGCCATGAACAATACTTTTAGCTTGCGTATTTACCATCTCCACAATCATTTCCACTAAGCACTGAAAACGCCCTGGAACGCCAGGAGTTGCGCGACGCGCAGCAATTAACAAAATAAATGCCGCAATAAAGCCCATGAGTAAGGCCCAAAACACGGTATCTAAATTCACAACGCTGAAATCTATGATTGACGACTGCGGGCCGCCAGAACTGGTGAGGTTTTGTAAGTGCTCAGAAATGTACGCTGTTGGCGTCATTTGCTCAGCTGCCTCGTGGGCTTGGTGTACTTCGCTAGACATCTCTTAACTAGTCCTTTGTTTCAATCTCAATTGTCACTACTTAGCGCCACAACCACGCCAGCCATACACACTTCAGGGCAAGCAGGTAGGTCACCAATAGCGGGACCCAAAGCACGCCGGGGACAAGGTATGCAATCCCCACAAACAGCATCAATGTCGTGGCAATTTTTATAAATTCGCCCGAAACCAATGCAGCCAAATAACTTCCTGGATTCAATCTTTGCGATTTTTTTGCCAGCTCAAGCCCTGTTAGAAACAGGGCCGAAGGCAAGACGCTAATCAAACCACCTAAAAGGGCCGACTGAGTATAAAGGCTTACCCCTACCGGCTTCCCAAAAATTGACCAAATCACCATGCTGACGAATGTAATCAACACTTGGGCCAAAATAATTTCCCACGGTGAAAGGGTGCGGTATTTTGATGCATTTTGTTGTTGCAACGCACCAATTTCTTCTTTGCTGTAATCCCGAAACGCCTCTTCTTCGGGCTTATCCCATTCATCTATATCGGAAAAATGATTTTTTTTGGGAATCAATTTAGCCCCAAAAGTTTAATGTGTGCAGTGCAATATGTCAAAGGATTTGGGGAGATTTTTCGGTTTAATTTATGCCTCGATACCCAACTTTTTTAATAAGGAATCGAGCTCATCAAATTGACTAAATCGAATGCAAAGCTCTCCGCCTTTGCCTTTGAACCTAAATTCAGCGCTCAATCCAATCAAATCTGCAATTTCTTGGGTTAAACGTCTCATGTCTGGGTCAACCCTTGGCCCTGCGGTGCCAAGCCTTGTTTTGGTTTTTTTATCCCCAATCTGACCCCCGGCAATCACCAGAGCCGCTGCCATTCTCTCCGTTTCACGTACAGATAGGCTCTGTGCGGAAATTTTTTGAGCCAAAGCTACTTGGCTGACACCAGGAAAAGGGAGTAGTACGCGAGCATGCCCCATATCAATATCGCCAGCCAAGAGCATTGCCTGTACAGGCTTTGCTAGCTGGGCCAAACGCAAAAGATTACTAATCGCGCTCCGGGACTTTCCGACAGCTTTTGCGGCTTGCTCATGGGTAAAGCCGAACTCCTCAATGAGTCGTGCAAGTCCTTGTGATTCTTCCAGTGGATTTAAATCTTCACGCTGCATGTTCTCTACTAAGGCCATTGCTGCTGCTGCTTGGTCATCCGCAGCAGAAACCAAAACAGGAACCTCTTTTAAACCGGCTATCGTTGCCGCACGAAAACGCCTCTCGCCGGCAATGATTTCGTACTTACCTGCGCCAACCAAACGCACTAGCAATGGCTGCATTACTCCTTGCTCGCGAATGCTATCCGCTAGTTCTTGAAGAGCGCCGGCTTCCATTTTTTGTCGTGGCTGATATTTGCCGGCTTGCAATGCTGTCAAGGGCAAACGATTAATTTCTGCGGTGGAGTTTACTTGTGGTATTTTCTCGCCAAGCAATGCTTCTAAACCTCTGCCTAAACCTTTTTTCTTTATAGCAACCATGATGTTTTCTTCTTTAAAAATTACATGTGTTTAATGCGCTCAATCATCTCGGCGCCAAACTCTAAATAGGCTTTTGCACCACGCGAAGATTTATCAAAAGCAACTCCGGGATGCCCATATGATGGGGCTTCAGCCAATCTCACATTACGCGGAATAATCGTCTTAAAAACCTTGTCGCCAAAGTGCTTGAGAAGTTGCTCGGATACTTGTTGTTGCAATGTCATCCGCGCATCAAACATTACGCGCAAAAGACCAATGATGACGAGATCTGGATTTAGATTGGCGTGAACTTGTTTGATGGTATTTACCAAATCAGATAAACCCTCCAGTGCAAAATATTCACACTGCATTGGAACAATCACGCCATCTGCTGCACATAATCCGTTCAACGTTAAAAGCGATAGTGCAGGCGGGCAATCAATCAATACAAAATCGTAATCGCCATCTACTTTTGCAAGAGCATCTTTTAGGCGAGATTCGCGCGCATCAATATCGACTAATTCAATTTCGGCACCAGCTAAATCCCGGTTTGCGGGAAGCACGTCGTAACCAAAGCTCTCGCACCGTTGGGCACATTCGTTAACAGATGCCATTCCAATAAGCACCTGATAAACGCTATTGTCTAGATTGGCTTTTTCAACTCCAGACCCCATTGTGGCGTTACCCTGTGGATCCAAGTCCGCCAATAAAACCCGCCGCCCTAAACCAGACAAACCTGCAGCTAAATTCACTGCCGTTGTGGTTTTACCAACACCGCCTTTTTGATTTGCAATACAGAATATTTTTGCCATAACTGCTGAGGGTTTTACTGAGGGTTAAGAAGATGATTTTCGCATGGGGGTGAATACCAAAAGACGGCGCTCAACAGCCGCATTGGGGATGAATAAGGCCTCATCTGCGAGCAAACGCCAATTTTCCCTAGAGACTGCGGCCATCTCTTCGTCAGCTCGCTTTGATTTCAACGCAAACACGAGACCATCAGGCTTTAAAAATGGCATGGAAAGCTCTAAAAAGCGTGCCAGGTTTGTGAATGCACGAGAAATAACAGCATCAAATTGCGCCGCTTGTTGTACCGCAACATTTTCTACTCTTTCGCTCAATATTTCTGCATTTTGTAGCTTTAATTTACCGCGTACATGTTGCAAAAAAGCAGTTTTCTTACGAATCGCCTCAATTAACGTTAAACGCCATTCTGGCTGAATAATTGCCATCGGAATGGCGGGCAACCCCCCGCCCGAACCAAGGTCGGCAATCTTTGGTGAAGGAATGCTTAAAAAGTGCCGCAATACCGGTAAAATTGCAATGGAATCAATGATATGCAACCGAACAGAATCCTTTTCGTTTTCAATCGCCGTGAGGTTATGCACCTGATTCCAGCGGCCCATTTCTTGCAAGAAATGCTCTAGGTCCGCAACATTGCCATCCGTTAAATTTAGGCCTAGTTCTTTGATTCCCAAGCTAAGCAGCGAATCAGTCATGCGGTCTCTTGGGCGCGGCCCAAACCCTTTTTAAGATGCACCAGCAGCAATGAAATTGCGGCAGGGGTAACCCCAGAAATTCTTCCGGCTTGACCCAATGTGGCGGGTTTATGCAAGTTCAACTTTTGTTGGACCTCTTTCGATAAGCCCAGCACCTGAGAATAGTCTAAGGACTCCGGAAGGGGATATGTCTCGTTATGTTCATGACGCGCAATTTCCACCGCCTGCCGCTCAATATACCCCTGATATTTCACTGAAATCTCAACCTGATCGCTAATTTGGGCCGCCAAACCCAAATCGTCACCCAAAACGCCTGGCGACCACAAACCATTGCCCAGCGATGTAATTGCCTCATATGTAACGCCAGGACGGCGCAATAACTCCGTCAAATTGCACTCGCGAGGTAAATCCTGCCCCAGCAACTGGGCAACCAAAGGCGCAGCCTCATGTTTTGGCCCCACCCAAATATCTCGTAAACGCGACGTTTCACGTGAAACAACTTCTTGTTTTCTGCAAAACACCTCCAAACGATTGTCATCTACCAGCCCCAACTCTCGTCCAATCGCCGTTAAACGCATGCCCGCATTGTCTTCACGCAAGCTTAAGCGGTATTCGGCACAGCTGGTAAACATCCGATAGGGCTCTTGTACACCGCGAGCAATCAAGTCATCCACCAGAACGCCAATGTAGGACTCACTTCGCTTCGGGAGCCATGGCTCTTTTCCTTGGGCGACCAAGCCAGCCCAAAAGGCCCTGTGCAGCAGCTTTCTCATAGCCTGTGGTACCGTTAATTTGACCGGCAAAATACAGCCCTTGGATAACCTTAGTTTTTAAGCTATGGCGCAACTGGAGAGGATCAAAGAAATCGTATTCAATTGCGTAGCCTGGACGAACAATCACCGCAGACCCCAAACCGCGAATGCTTCGCACTAAATCCCATTGGACACCGAAGGGAGGGCTGGTAGAAATACCATTTGGATAAAACTCGTTGGTTGTTGGGCCCTCAGGCTCGAGGAAAATCTGATGACTATTGCGGGAAGCAAAGCGGTGAATTTTGTCTTCAATCGAGGGACAGTAGCGAGGTCCGACCCCCTCAATAACCCCCGTATACATTGGAGAACGGTCTAAACCACCGCGAATAATGTCGTGTGTCTTTTCGTTTGTATGTAAAATCCAACACGGGACCTGCTTTGGCTGTTGCTCTGGCCGCCCCAAAAATGAGAACACGGGGACAGGGTCTAAATCCCCTGGCTTCTCAAGCATCACTGAAAAATCAATGGTTCTTCCATCAATGCGGGGTGGGGTACCCGTTTTTAGCCTACCCTGAGGAAGCTTTAACCTCTTTAAGCGGGCTGAAAGCGAAACAGCGGCTGGATCGCCTGCGCGGCCTCCGGCGTAATTATTTAGGCCAACGTGAATCTTTCCATCTAAGAACATTCCGGCAGTTAAAACATCCTTCCTGGCCATAAATTCCAGACCCGTTTGGGTAACAACACCCTGAATCTCGTCACCCTGAATCAACAGGTCGTCAACAGCAGCAGCCTGAAAGAGGCTTAAGTTTGGCTGGTTTTCAAGTCGCCTACGAATGGCTGCCTTGTAAAGAATGCGGTCGCCTTGAGCACGGTTCGCACGAACAGCCGGCCCCTTGCTGGAATTGAGAATACGAAATTGGATACCTGCCTCGTCGGTCGCAGCTGCCATAGCACCGCCCATGGCGTCTATCTCTTTAACTAAATGGCCTTTGCCAACCCCCGCATTAAGCGTCCCACCAACAGCAGACACTTTGTTTGTTGAGAGAAGCGTTGCAGGTAGCGCCTCTGGATAAGCTGCGAACAACACCGGCAATTGAATTAAACCGCCGCCGGCAACCACATCAACGAGGCCAGCAAAAACGGCCAAAGGTACATGGAGAATTCGATGATAGTCTCTTTGTTTTCTTTTTATTCATGAGTGTGGCGCCAAGGCGCCACACTGAAAACTAAATCATAGAGGAAAACAAAAACTTAGTTTTTGTTTTTGAAGTGTGCAGCAATTTCTCCAACGACACCGCGATGGAACGCCAAAACACAAATTACAAAAATGAAGCCTGCTGCAATCGTGCTCCACGAGCTAATATTCGCAAGATAATTTTGTAGCCCAACTACGATACCAGCGCCGACTACTGGACCGAGAATGGTTCCCATGCCGCCCAACAATGTCATCAAAACAACTTCGCCTGACATATGCCAATGCACATCCGTTAATGTGGCGAGCTGAAATACCAAGGACTTCATGGATCCAGCCAAACCAACCAAGGTTGCCGAGATAACGAATGACATCAACTTGAAGCGAGCGACATCGTATCCCAATGAGATAGCACGTGGCTCATTCTCGCGAATGGCTTTCAAAACTTGGCCAAACGGGGAGTGCACAGCACGCATGATGAGCGCAAAACCAAACAAGAAAACAGCCAGCACAGAATAGTACATAGCCACATCATTTTTTAAATCAATCAACCCAAAGAGCATCCCGCGCGGCACCCCTTGAATGCCATCCTCGCCGCCTGTGTATGGAAGCTGAACAGCCAAGAAGCAAATCATTTGCGAGAGAGCCAAGGTAACCATCGCAAAATAAATACCCTGTCTGCGAATAGCCAGGGATCCGACTAAAAAACCCAAAATGCCAGGCCCGACAACTCCCAAGATGATGCCTATCTCTAGCGATAATCCCGCTTCCTTACAAAAGTACGCAGTAATGTAGGCAGCGGTTCCAAAGAAGGCGGCATGCCCGAACGAAAGAAGTCCAGTAAATCCAAGCAATAAGTTAAATGCGCAAGCAAACAAGGCGAAGCACAGTACCTTCATTGCAAAAACAAGATAAATAAAGTCCTGAAAAGGCAGCAGTAAACCAATCAGAATGAGTATTCCATAGAGCAATTTTGTTTTTGGATTCATGATTATTTTTCCCGCCCAAACAAGTCCTGCAGGACGAATCAACAAAACAATTGCCATGATCACAAAGATCACAACGCCAGAAGCTTCTGGATAGAAGACCTTTGGTCAGACCCTCTATTAAGCCCAACCCAAGGCCCGTAAGAATAGCGCCCATAATGGAGCCCATTCCACCAATGACTACCACAGCAAAAACCACGATGATGAGGTTAGAGCCCATCAGTGGGTTCACCTGAAAAATTGGGGCTGCCAATACACCAGCGAAACCCGCAAGACCAACGCCATAAGCATAGGCCAAAGAAATCATTAAGGGCACATTAATGCCGAACGCTTGCAACAGTTTTGGGTTTTCGGTGCCAGCACGCAAATACGCGCCCAACTTGGTTCTCTCGATAACGTACCAAGTGGAAAAACAAACCGCCAAAGAAATAACCACCACCCATAGGCGGTATTTTGGCACGATGATGCCAATGGACTCAAGGGGTATAGCGCCCTGCAGAAGCTCGGGGGCTGGATAACTCTCGCCAGAAATTCCAAACCAGTGGCGGAACATACCTTCAATAATCAAAGCCAAACCAAAGGTTAATAAAAGTCCATATAAGTGATCAAGATGGTACAAACGGCGCAACATGGTGCGCTCCAGAACTAAGCCGAAACCGGCCAGCACTAATGGCACAACAATCAATGCAAACCAATAGTTGATCGATAACTCGGGAAATCCGAGCCACTGGCTTAGCTGAGTTAAACCAATCCAGGCAATAAAGGCACCCATAGTGTATTGAGCACCATGGGCGAAATTAATAATGTTGAGAAGGCCAAAAATGATGGCCAATCCCAAACTCAATATGGCATAGAACGAGCCATTAATAAGGCCCACAAGAGCTGGGCAATCGGCCCTTGTTGGGTAATTCCAAGAAGTTCAAACATGCGTATTTATAAATTACTTATTGGTAACCAGCTTGCATCGTGACAATGAAAGCGGTTGGGTTGCTTCCGCAGCAGGAATCACGGCACGAACATGGTAATAATCCCATGGCGTGGTTGATTCAGATGGCTTCTTCACTTCTAACAAGTACATGTCATGCTCAAATTTACCATCAGCACGAATCTTGCCTTTAAATAGGCCGTCATCGATGTTGGTTGATTTCAAGGCTTTCATGACAGCTTGAGTGTCGTCTGTGCTGGCCTTTTGAACGGCGTTCAAATATGCCAGTACGGATGAATAAACACCAGCCTGAACCATGCTTGGCATACGCTTATGTTGCAGCATAAAGCGCTTAGAGAACGCACGAGTCTTGTCATCCTTATCCCAATAGAATCCCTCTGTCAGATACATGCCTTGCGCAGCATTTAGACCCAAAGAATGCACATCGGCAATAAACATCAGCAATGGAACAACTGTTTGCTTCTTGTTGATACCAAATTCTGAAGCCTGCTTAACCGTGTTAATAGTGTCTTGACCAGCATTAGCTAATGCAACCACATCCGCTCCGCTAGCTTGAGCCTTCAACAAATAAGATGAGAAATCGCTATTGGGGAATGGGTGTTTGCTGGTGCCCAAAACTTTTCCGCCGTTTGCAGTAACAACACTAGTCGCGTCTTTTTCCAAGGCTGCGCCAAGTGCGTAGTCAGCAGTAATAAAGTACCAATTCTTTTTGCCCTGTTTTACAACAGCCTTGCCTGTACCATTTGAAAGCGCGTAAGTGTCATAAGTCCAATGCACGTTGTTGGCTGTACATTTTTCATTGGTAATTGGCAAAGATGCTGCGCCCGAAACCAAGGCGATCTTGTTTTTCTGTTCAGCAACTTCCATCACAGCCAAAGCCACGTTGGTCGATACGAGCTCAACAATGACATCTACACCATCTTTATCAAACCACTCGCGAGCCTTGCTCGCGGCAATATCTGCCTTGTTTTGATGATCGGCGCCAAGTAATTCGACTTTCTTCCCGATAACAGTGCCATCTTTAGAAAAATCAGCGATTGCCATTTTGGCAGCAATCACCGCGCCTGGACCTGCCAAATCTGAATATGTGGAAGATAGATCAGTCAATACGCCGATCTTCACCACGTCGCCGCTTACCTTAGCTCCTACTTGCGCAAATACTGGGTTTGACGCGAACATCGTTGCGGCAATCAGTGATGCGGTTATTTGCTTTAACTTCATTGCTATCTCCTAAAGAAAGCTACTAAACACCCAAATACTCATTTAATAAGGCCGCCTTTTCAGCGAGCTCGTTTTGCTACACTACTTCAACCACATTTCCATGCTCAACAACGTAATGGCGATCTGCCAAAGGTGCGGCGAAACGGAAATTTTGTTCTACCAAGACGATTGTGAAACCCTTGCTTCGTAAACTTGTAACCACTTCGCCCAGTTTTTGCACAATCACTGGAGCCAGCCCTTCGGTGATTTCATCCAGCAGCAATAGCTTTGCGCCGGTCCTCAAGAAATTTCAATAGAACCGGTTCTCTTACTAGTTAACCCCAAAATGGTTTTCAAAATAGCGCTTCGACCAGCGCCATTTCGACCCAACAAGGTAACCACTTCGCCATCGCGCACGGCAAAGCTCACGCCATGCAAAATGTGTGCCTCCCCGTACCAAGACTCTAAATTTTTGACTTCGAGCGCCATGGTCATAATGCATCACCCCCATGGCTACCCATATAGGCCTCAACAACCAAAGGATTGGTCGACACCTCGTGATAAGAACCCTCTGCAAGGACTGAGCCACGCTGTAATACGGTAATGCTGTCAGCAATTGATGAAACCACTTTCATGTTGTGCTCAACCATAAGGATCGTACGGCCCTTGGCCACACGGTCAATCAACTCGGTAACGCGCGCCACATCCTCGTGTCCATACCCTGCATTGGCTCATCCAAAAGCATTAGCTCGGGCTCCATAGTCAAGGTGGTGGCAACTTCAAGTGCTCTTTTTCTGCCGTATGCCAAATTTAAGGTTTCTTCATGAGCAAAACTTTCCAGGCCCACTTCATGCAGCAACTCTATAGCCCGGTTATTTAAAACATTTAATGAGCTCCCGGATTTCCAAAAATGGAACTCTGTGCCACTCATCGTTGCAGTGCAACACGAACATTTTCCAAAACCGTTAAGTGTGGAAAGACCGCGGAGATTTGGAATGAACGAATAACCCCACGGCGCGCAATTTGAGCGGGCACCTCGTTGGTGATATCAAAACCGTTAAACAAAATTTGACCACTGGTTGGCTCTAAAAATTTCGTGCGCAAGTTAAGGCAGGTGGTTTTCCCGCCCCATTTGGGCCAATAAGGGCATGAATAGTGCCCCGAGTGACATCTAGGTTAACGTCACTTACCGCTGAAAATCCTTTAAATGATTTTCCCAATCCGATTGTTTTTAGAATAGTTTCTTGCAAGCTCATACCCTCAAGCCCACACCGGGGCAAGACATTGAGGATAACTCAAGATGATGTCTCTTTACATAGCGATAGCCCTAAATCAAGCCAAACGGCTCTTATAGATTTTGAGTGCTTTTTAAATATTGCTGAATGGCTGTTCTTGCATTTTCCTCTAAGACATCCAGTGGAATTCGTTGTGATCCCTGAACAATCATTAGTGCATAGGACTTTGAGAGCGCTGCCGCCTCGGCACACAGCCGCAACTCATCACCCTTTGCCAGTGATTGGCCGCGCCAATAACTAATGGCCGCCACCAACTCTTGGATGGTGAGGTACAACATTGGTCAGTATTTATTTGTCTTCGAGCGCAAGCATCATGCCGCGACACTTCTTGGCACCACAACGACACTCATACTCTTTTTTTAATTTCTTGGTAATTCGCCCCACAATATCAAGCGAATAGTCATAAAACAACTCTTCACCAACACTAAGGTTCCGCTTAGCATAAATAAAGACACGCGGTTTTCCATTAAATGTAGTTTCGCGTGTTTCACAGCTTGGCTTACAAGAGTGGTTTATCCAGCGAGCAGCATTCCCACCGCACTTGGCATCAATAACGCGCCCATCTTCCAGGGAAAAATAAAAGGTGTGATTGGGGTCCTTCGGGACGTGTGGGTGGCGTTTTTCGCCAATTTCCAACTAATGCGCCCCCCTTTTTTTGTACTCAATAATCGCCTGCCCATTTTTAATGGGCTTAGCAACAAAACACCTTTACCGTGAATTGGTGAGGATTTAACAACAATAGAAGATTGGTCCTCCTTTGGAGGTTTTAATTTCTTAGGTGCCATAAGTTAAATGTCTAGGTTACGAGCAATTAATGCGTTCTTTTCAATGAACGCACGGCGCGGTTCCACCTCATCACCCATCAATGTTGTGAATACTTGATCAGCCGCAATAGCGTCTTCAATTTTGACTTGCAGCAACGTACGGGAGTCAGCATCCATAGTGGTTTCCCACAACTGTGATGGATTCATCTCGCCCAAACCTTTGTAACGCTGACGACTTAGAACGCGCTCAGCCTCTGACAACAACCAAGCGAAGGCCCCCTTAAGGTCATTGATGGTTTGTTCTTTAAGGTTTTTATCTGGATCCCCTCGACGAACTTTCGTGCCGGGCAAAACCTTGCCGGAAAGAACCGCGGCGGCATCTGCCAGGCTCTGATAGTCATCGCTGTAAACAAAATCGGAGTTAATAGCAGAAAGCTTGATGTTGCCGTGAATACGTCTTGAAAGTAACAAACGGACGCGCTTAGTGCGATCCTCTTTTTGGACAATAATTTCAGGCGGAATGGCCAGTGGGTTTGTTGAGTCAGCGAGAGCCAATCTTAGGCGATCTGCAGACTCGTTGGCAGCCTTCTCTGTATCCAAATCAAGTTGTATGCCTGAGGCAATTGCGCGTAGCGCATCTTCATCAATGGTGCGGGACAAACGGTCAACAATCGATTGAATAACCTGATAATGTTTTGCCAGAACATTTAATGCCTCGCCCTCAACAACCTCACCCGTCGGGGTTTGAAGTGAGGCTGAATCTAATGCAATCTTTAACAACAATTGATTTAGCTCGGCGTCATCTTTGATGTACTGCTCACTTTTGCCAAACTTCGCTTTGTACAGCGGTGGTTGAGCAATAAAAATATGTCCGCGCTCAAGCAGCTCCGGCATTTGTCTGTAGAAGAATGTAAGTAGCAAAGTGCGAATGTGGCTTCCATCAACGTCCGCGTCGGTCATGATGATGATGCGGTGATAGCGCAATTTATCCGCCTTGTACTCTTCAACACCAATGCCCGTACCCAACACCGTGATTAACGTTACAACCTCTTGGCTGGTGAGCATTTTGTCAAAGCGGGCTTTTTCAACGTTCAGAATCTTCCCTTTTAACGGAAGAATTGCCTGGAAGCGTCGATCACGCCCCTGCTTTGCAGAGCCACCCGCTGAGTCACCCTCAACAATGAATAGTTCGGATTTAGCCGGATCCTTTTCTTGGCAATCTGCCAACTTCCCAGGCAAACCCAGCCCATCTAAAGCGCCTTTGCGTCGCGTCATGTCACGCGCCTTGCGTGCAGCCTCTCGGGCGCGAGCTGCATCAACAATTTTTCCGCAAAGAATTTTTGCGTCGGCAGGCCGCTCCTGTAAATATGCTGTTAATGCCTCGGCAACAATTTCCTCAACAGGACCACGCACCTCACTAGATACCAGTTTATCTTTTGTCTGGCTGGAAAATTTTGGCTCAGGAACTTTGACTGATAAAACGCAAGCTAGTCCCTCGCGCATATCATCACCCGAAATTTCTACTTTTGCTTTCTTGGCAATTTCGTTTTCATCAATATATTTATTAATGACGCGAGTCATTGCTGCGCGCAGACCAGTTAAGTGAGCACCACCATCACGTTGCGGAATATTGTTTGTAAAGCAAAGTACTTGCTCACTAAAACTATCATTCCACTGCATGGATACTTCAGCAGTAATTTGACCACCCAGGTCGGAAGGGCGAACGCCCTCAGCATAAAAAATGTTTGGGTGAAGAACGTTTTTGGTTTGATTGATGTACTCAACAAATCCTTTGACACCACCAGAGAAAGCAAAATCTTCTTCTTGTCCTGATCGTTGATCAATTAACTTAATATGAACGCCATTGTTTAAGAATGATAGTTCGCGAATACGTTTTACAAGAATCTCATAGTGAAATTCAATATTTCCGAAAATTTCTTCGTCAGCCAAGAAATGAACCTCGGTTCCTGACAACTCCGTATCACCAGTTACCGTGATTGGTGAAATGGTGACGCCATTTTCTTCTTGAATGTTGCGATTTTGGAAAACGCCCCGGGCAAACTCCATGTAGTGGGTTTTGCCATCACGACGTATGGTCAGCTTTAACCATTTTGATAGTGCATTTACACAACTTACACCAACGCCATGCAATCCACCCGACACTTTATAGCTGTTTTGATCGAACTTACCACCAGCGTGTAATTCGGTCATCACAATTTCGGCAGCACTTCTTTTTGGCTCGTGTTTATCGTCGTACTTAATACCGGTTGGCACACCCCGGCCGTTATCAACAATTGAAATGGAGTTGTCAGCGTGAATGACAACCGTAATTTCTGAGCAGTAGCCCGCTAACGCTTCATCAATGGAGTTATCTAAAACCTCAAATACCAGGTGATGTAGGCCGGTTCCATCAAATGTGTCTCCGATGTACATTCCAGGACGTTTACGAACAGCCTCGAGACCTTCTAAGATTTGAATCGATGCAGCGCCGTACTGCTCTACTACCTTTTTTTCTTCAGTCATGTTTTTCTAAATTAAATGCGCATTGGCATTACAACGTATTTAAAGCTCTCAGATCCTGGTAATGTAATTACCGCACTACTGTTTGCATCACCCAAACTAATTTGCACTTTTTCACTCTTCAGATTGGCAAGAACATCTAAAAGATAGCTGACGTTAAAGCCGATTTCCACAGCATCACCACCATATTCGGTTTCAATTTCTTCTTGCGCCTCTTCTTGTTCGGCATTAGTGGATTGAACGGTAATACGATTTGGTGATAACGAAAAACGAACACCCTTAAATTTATCGGTTGTCAGAATTGCAGCTCGCTGTAAGGCGGCCTGCAAAACCTCGCGCCCAACGATTAATGAGTTTTTTTGCCCCTTAGGAATCACTCTTTGGAAATCTGGAAACTTGCCTTCAACCAGTTTTGAGATTAGTTCAATATCCCCAAAAGCAAATTTCACTTGATTCGCACTAACACCAATCTCAAGTGATTCATCTGAGTCCTCCAAGAGATGTTGGCACTCCAAAATCGTTTTGCGTGGAATGATAATTTCCTGTCTCTGACCAGAACCTGAAGGCGCCTCAGCCGGTTCAACCTGGGAGAAGGCCAAACGGTGACCATCGGTAGCAACAGCCACAACCTCTTTTCCATCAACAACCAACAACATTCCATTCAAGTAATAACGAATATCTTGTTGGGCCATTGAAAAGTGGACTTGACTAATGAGCTGTCGAAAACTCTTTTGAGACATTTTCCATGCAGCGGTTACCTCACCAACACTCTGCATTACTGGAAATTCTGTCGCTGATAGAGTCCGCAAAGAAAAACGGCTCTTTCCACTCTGGACAACCATCCGATTGTCTTTGAGGTTTAATGAAACTGGGCCCTCAGGAAGAGCCCGCAAAATATCTAACAACTTTCTCGCTGCAACAGTCGTAGTTACGTCTTCTGAGCCCACACCAAAGCTCGCATTGGTGGTGATTTGGATTTCAATATCAGTAGAGACAAATGAAACCTTTTCACCACTCTTTTTGAATAAGAGGTTTGCCAAAATTGGCAATGTGTGGCGACGCTCGACAATCCCATTTACCACTTGAAGAGGTTTTAATAAATTATCTCGAGAAGTGTTTACTAGTTGCATTGCTTTTAAACCTTTGTATATATCTTAGTAGTAATAGTAGTAAGTCTTTTTGTTTTGGTGGATAACTCAAAAATCTCAAATAAAACAACACATTAAACACCTAAAAACCTGTGGAAAACCTCTGTATAAAGGCGGGATAAAAATTGGATAACTTTATCTCAACGCCCTATTTTTGCATGAGGCGAAGGCTTTCCACAATTTATCCACATTAAATTCCCATACTTATCCATATTGTTACCCACAACCTTATCCACAACCCAAAATTTATGCTTTTAAGGTTTGCTCAATAACGTGGATTTCATGGTTAAGTTGACTGTCGTGGGCACGCTCATCTGCAATCTTGCGTACTGCGTGCAAAACCGTTGTGTGGTCTCGGCCACCAAACAACTCCCCAATCGCCGGAAGACTTTTTTGAGTAAGCTCCTTAGCCATAAACATGGCGATTTGGCGTGGTCGAGCAATGTTTGCTGGGCGCTTTTTGGAGTACATGTCCACAACCTTGATGCTATAAAAATCAGCAACAGCTTTTTGGATGTTTTCAACAGAAATTTGACGATTTTGAATCGACAACAAGTCTTTTAGGGCTGCCCGAGCCACCTCTATAGTTACTTCGCGACCATGAAAGCGAACAAAGGCCAAAATCTTTCGTAGGGCCCCCTCTAACTCTCGCACATTAGAGCGAAGGTGTTTTGCCACAAAGAATGCGATGTCTTCACCCATGGGGATGCCTTCGCTAGCGGCCTTTTTCATCAAAATAGCCACGCGCATTTCTAGCTCGGGTGGTTCAGTGGCGACTGTTAATCCAGAATCAAAACGGGAGATCAATCTATCGTCGATACCCGCCATTTCTTTTGGGTAGGTATCGCTGGTAATGATGACTTGGGACTTGTTGCTTGAAAGCGCCTCAAATGCATAAAAGAACTCCTCTTGAGTCCTGGATTTGCCGCTAAAAAACTGAATATCATCAATGAGTAGCAGATCAAGCGAGTGATAGTACCGTTTAAAGCGATCAAAAGCCTTTTGCTGATAAGCCCTAACCACATCAGACACATACTGCTCCGCATGGATATAGCGAATGCGGGCGTTGGGTTTTTCCTTGAGCAGGTGGTTGCCAATTGCGTGAATCAGGTGGGTTTTACCGAGCCCTACCCCACCATACAAAAACATTGGGTTGTAAGATATTCCCGGGTTATGAGCAACCTGAATTGAGGCTGCTCTAGCAAGCTGGTTTGCTTTACCAGTAACAAACGTTTCAAAGGTTAAGTTTGGATTGAGTTTTGAGTGGTCCTCAATCTCAAATGACTGCTCTTCAACTGAAATAATGGGATTACCAACGCTGGTTGTAGAAGAATCGCTTGAATTGGGCTCTATGCCTAGCTTGGTTGTTGGGGTTGTTGGTGCAGCAGACTCCACGGCGAGGACAAAACTAATATTTGTGGCCTTACCAAAATACTGAACCGCAAGCTCTTGAAAGCGGTCAGCAAACGTTTTTTTGATCCAATCAAGCTTAAAACGATTTGGCGCACCTACAGTTAGTAAGCGTTCACTCTCATCAAAAGAGACCAGGCTTAGGGGTTGGATCCAGGTTTTAAATTGTTGGGGCGATAACTCGCGAGATAATGCGCTAAGTGCGCCATCCCAAAACCCCAGCGGGTTTTTTGTGTTCAAGGTGGGGGGATTTTGTAAGTTGCTCATAATTTTTGGAGGACCCATTGTATCCACCCCGCAAAGTTATCCACAAGGTAAAAAATCGTGGGAAAGCTGTGGATAACTTGTGAATAAAATTGAAAAACACGTGTAAATTAGATATTTAGTCAAAATCACCCGAAAATTAGAGAAAAATACCCATATATTTAGTGGGGTGGATTGACCTTTTGCTTTGCAACAAGGAAAATATTGGGTTTTCCTAGGATCCATCATGAAAAGAACATACCAACCCTCAGTTACACGCCGCAAGCGTACGCACGGCTTTCGCATTCGCATGAAAACTAAGAGCGGACGCGCAGTTTTGAATGCTCGTCGCGCAAAAGGTCGCAAACGCTTAGCTGTTTAATTTAAAACTTGAATAGCGCAAGGATTTCTGAATTACTTAAAACACGCCCCAAAACAAATCTGTCTTGGGGAATGTATTCTGTAGCGCCAGCATTTGGAAAAACCCCTGATTTAGGAATTGCGGTTCCCAAAAAGTTAGTCAAACGAGCGGTAGATCGAAATCGACTTAAGCGAATGATTCGCGAGCTGGTTTGGACGGCGCAAGCAACGACACTAAATAATGATGTTGTCATGAAGCTTAAAAAGCCAGTGGGCCGACAGTCCCGAGGCAAGCTCAGAAAAAAAGAAAAGGACTTCTTGCGCGCTCAAATGCTGGAGCTTATTTAGGTGCAGGTTCTAAACAAGGCGGCATTAAAGTTAATTAAGCTTTACCAGCTATTGCTAAGCCCTTATTTTGGGATGCACTGCAAGTTTGTGCCTAGTTGTTCTCAGTATGCTTGCGACTGCTTCAACCATTATGGGTTTTGCAAGAGTGTGTCCCTAGTGGCGTGGCGCATTGCATGCTGCAACCCCTGGTCACACGGCGGTTATGATCCTGCGGTAAGACATACCTCACATTAATTTAAGTGAATACAAATGGATATAAAAAAAACAATTCTTTGGGCTGTGTTTTCGCTGTCGGGACTAATGCTTTACAACAACTGGCAGGTCCACGAGGGCAAGCCCTCAATGTTTGGCGGTGCCCCAGTAGTTGCAACAACCTCAACTAACGCTGTAGCCACCTCAAAAGGTGATGTGCCAGCACAAATTACTTCTAAAGCCACTGGAATATCTGCTCCAGTTGAAAGTGCGGGCCCCATTGAGACCGCAGAAAAATTTGTATTACAGAACGATGTATTGGTTCTTGAAATCAGCGCAAGCGGCGCGAATGTTATTGATGCAAAGCTTCTGAAATCATTGACAGCAGAGCAAAAGCCCATTGAGTTATTTCAGTACACACCCAGCCATAAATATTTTGCTCGATCTGGGCTGATCTCTTTAAATAAGGGCGATCTGCCAAACCACACGAGCAACTTTAAACTTATTCAATCTGGTAAAGATGGCTCTGGTAGACCTTTCTTGGTGTTGGCTAGTGAGAGTGGTGACGCCCGACTAGAGAAAACGTTCATACTCAACCCGGGTAGCTATGTAGTGGATGTTGGCCATCGCGTAACACAAGGCACAAACAATCCAAACCCATTGGTTCTGTATACCGAGATCGTTCGTGATGGAATGCAAGAACAGAAGATTGGCCCCTTTGACGGTGCATTTTCTGCAAGTACTTTTACGGGCCCCGCCGCATATACAAATAAAGAAAAGTTTAATAAGCTTGAATTTACGGCTATAGACAAAAATAAGATCACCATACCAACCCAAGTTCCAGCAGGAGACCCTGCGTGGATTGCAATGGTTCAACACTACTTTGCAAGCGCATGGATTCCGGGCGATAAATTTGCGCGCGATATTTATGCAGGAAAAATTGACAACGGTTTATATCGCATCGGCCTGCAAACCCCGCTGGGCTTGGTAGCGCCCGGATCTGTGGTAGTTGAGAGGGCCCAGCTTTTTGTGGGGCCACAAGAAGAAAAAGTTTTAGAAACGATTGCCCCTGGATTTGAGTTATTGAAAGACTATGGCTACTTAACCATTATTGCGAAACCGATTTTTTGGCTACTTGAAAAAATTCATGTTTACGTTGGCAATTGGGGCTGGTCAATTATTTTGCTAACCATTTTGATCAAGCTGGTGTTCTTCCCGCTTTCAACTGCTAGCTATAAATCCATGGCGCGCATGAAGGAGGTTCAGCCGCGGTTAATGGCAATGAAAGAGCAATACAAAGGCGATCCACAAAAGCTCAATCAAGCCATGATGGAAATGTATCGTAAAGAAAAAATTAATCCATTAGGCGGCTGCTTTCCGGTGCTGATTCAGATCCCCGTGTTTATCTCCCTGTACTGGGTTCTCTTATCCTCTGTTGAGATGCGTGGCGCGCCCTGGATCTTGTGGATTCATGATTTATCAATCCCAGACCCGTATTACATTTTGCCGGTGATCATGGCGGTGTCGATGTTTGTACAAACCAAACTTAACCCAACGCCACCAGATCCAATTCAGGCCAAGGTGGTGATGTACATGCCAATCGTGTTTTCGATCATGTTCTTCTTCTTCCCTGCCGGCCTTGTTTTGTATTGGGTTGTAAACAATCTACTCTCCATTGCACAACAATGGCAAATCAACCAAATGTTTGGAAAAAAAGAAGCCAAATAATTTGTTAATGGCTCTTAATTACTAAGAGGCGCACAGCAATGATGATCCGTAAGTTGCCCATTATTGCTGTAGCTACTGCCCCAGGCAAAGCGGGGGTTGGCGTCATTCGTTTGAGCGGCCAAAATCTAAACCCAATTGTTCAAGCGCTTTTTCAAAAAACGCTACAGCCACGACAGGCTACTCTTTTGAGTTTGCGGGATGCATCTGACCAATTAATTGATCAACTGGTAGCCATTTATTTTGTTTCGCCAGCCTCGTTTACTGGAGAAGATGTGCTTGAGCTTCAGTACCATGGTGGGCCCCAACTTCTTGAGTTCGTGATGAAGCGATGTCTTGAGATGGGGAAAGATCTTGGCTTGGTGATTGCTGAGCCTGGAGAATTCACGCTCCGCGCATATTTAAATAACAAGGTGGTCCTAGCTCAGGCTGAAGCAATTGCTGACTTGCTTGATGCCAAAAGCGAAGCTGCGGTTCGCGGCGCCGCACGCTCTTTGCGGGGCGCATTTTCAGATGACATCAATAATCTTGTTAAAGAAATAACGCAGCTCAGAATTTTGGTTGAGTCGACATTAGATTTTCCCGAAGAGGAAATCGAATTTTTAGAAAATACACAAGCGCGTGAGCGTCTAACGGCGGTTAAACAGAAGTTGGAGATATTGCGCGATGGTGCCAAGCAAGGAAAAATCTTGCGCGACGGCATTCAATTGGTTTTGGTGAGCTCGCCTAATGTTGGCAAGAGCTCTCTCTTAAAATCGTTTAGCCGGAGAAGACGTTGCCATTGTGACCCCAATCGCCGGAACTACTCGAGACCGCGTTAAAGAAAGCATCCAAATTGAGGGTGTGCCCATGCATGTCATCTATTGTCCAGCCTGGCCGGAAATAATCCCAACACCCTTTTTATCTCAGTCAAAACCGGACAGGGCATAGATGCCCTAAGACAAAAGATTTTGGAGGCAGTAGGTTGGAACGGGCCCAAAGAGGGGGCTATAGTAGCCCGTAGGCGCCATTTAGACTGTATAGAGCGTGCCGCAGAACATATTGAAAATCAGAACAGTTCACAGCAAATGGCAACAATAGTCTGGAGTTGTTTGCAGAAGAGCTATCTTTAGCCAAACATCAGTTGGGTCAAATTACCGGAAAAGTGCTTCCAGACGATCTTTTGGGAAAGATTTTTAGTCAATTTTGCATTGGCAAGTAAATCGCATTGTGACATCTAGGGTAAACACGTCAAATATGACCAAAATGTTAGAATCTCATCGGATTAAAAAATTCAATTTTCATAGGGAAACATATGACCTCAACCACTACCGGCCAGATCAATGTGAATGCGCCAGCGTACGTAAAAAACCAGCGTTTAATCGAGTGGGTTGCTGAAGTTGCAGCATTAACCAAGCCCGACGCTATTCGTTGGTGTGACGGCTCCCAAGCTGAGTACGACGAGCTATGTGAATTATTGGTTAAAGCGGGTGTGTTTAAGCGACTGAATCCTGCTAAGCGCAAAAATTCCTTTTTGGCTCTTTCTGACCCAGAAGATGTGGCGCGTGTCGAAGATCGCACATTTATTTGTTCTGCAAAAAAGGAGGATGCTGGTCCCACAAACAACTGGGTGGAACCAAGTGAAATGCGTGCAACACTACAGCCACTATTTGACGGTTGCATGCGTGGCAGAACTATGTATGTAGTGCCGTTCTCAATGGGCCCAATTGGTTCGTCTATCGCCCACATTGGCGTTGAGTTGTCAGACAGCCCTTACGTTGCAATCAATATGCGTTTGATGACCCGTATGGGCAAAGCAGTTATTGACCAGCTGGGTGCGGACGGCGAATTTGTTCCTTGCATTCATACGGTTGGCAAGCCCTTGGTCGCCGGTGAAAAAGACGTTGCATGGCCAAACAATAAAAATAAATATATTGTTCACTATCCAGAAACGCGCGCGATCTGGTCTTTTGGGTCCGGTTACGGCGGCAATGCATTGTTAGGAAAAAAATGTTTCGCACTGCGCATTGCTTCCAATATGGGTCGTGATCAAGGCTGGCTTGCTGAGCACATGCTGATTTTGGGTGTGACTTCACCAGAAGGCAAGAAGTACCACATTGCAGCTGCGTTCCCATCGGCTTGCGGCAAAACTAATTTCTCGATGATGATCCCACCAAAAGGATTCGATGGTTGGAAGGTTACTACTATTGGTGATGACATCGCCTGGATTAAGCCTCGCAAAGATCCTGTTACTGGTAAAACCCGTTTGTTCGCAATCAACCCAGAGTCTGGTTACTTCGGCGTTGCCCCAGGAACAAATCGTCAAACCAATCAAAACTGTATCGATTCCTTGAACCAAGATGTGATTTTCACGAACGTTGGCCTTACCGATGATGGGGACGTTTGGTGGGAGGGGTTGACTGAGACTCCCCCAGCTCACCTCATTGATTGGCAAGGCAAGGATTGGACCCCAGCAGATGGTACAGCAGGTCGCAAGGCGGCGCACCCCAATTCACGTTTTACTGTGGCCGCAACAAATAACCCTGCAGTAGATCCGAAGTGGGACGATCCAGAGGGCGTTCCAATCGATGCGTTCTTGTTTGGCGGTCGTCGTTCAAACACCGTTCCTTTGGTAAGTGAGGCGCGCGATTGGGTTGAGGGCGTTTACATGGCCGCTACTTTAGGGTCAGAAACAACCGCCGCTATTACCGGTCAAATTGGTGTTGTGCGTCGCGATCCGTTTGCCATGATCGCTTTTGCCGGTTACAACATGAGCGACTATTTCCAGCACTGGCTAAATATTGGCAAGACGCTCGAGGCAGAAGGTGCAACGCTACCCAAGATCTATTGTGTGAACTGGTTCCGCAAAGATGAAAACGGTAAATTTGTATGGCCAGGCTTTGGTGAAAACATGCGTGTTCTCTCTTGGATTTTGGATCGCGCAGAAGGTAAGGCAAATGGCAAAGAGACTCCGTTTGGCATCACCCCTGAATATAGCGATATGCACTGGGGCGGTCTAGATTACTCCGAAGAGAAGTTCGCCAAAGCGATTACTGTGGCGGTAGACGACTGGAAAAATGAGTTGAAACTGCATACCGAATTGTTCAATCATTTAGGCGAGCGTTTACCGAAAGAGCTCAAAGAGACTCGCGCCAAGATTGAACAGCGCTTGAATGCCTAATTGGCAAAGCCTTAGCAATACTGCACTGTTAATTTAATGACAAAACCCCAGCACCATGACATCGTGGTGATTGGGGCAGGCATTTGTGGCGCAACAATTGCACATGAGTTGCTAGAGCGCAGTAAATCTGTTTGCGTTATTGATGCTGCCTCGTACCCAGCATCCGCTTGCTCAAAACACGCATACGCGATTGCGCACCCCCATATTGGCAAAGGAGCCTCGCGCTTATTGCGTTTAACGCGCTTGGCATTCTTGCTAGCTGAGGCCAGATGGGGCAAGCCTTGGCAGGCCCATGGCATTTTCAGCCAACCAAAAAAGACAAAATATTTGACCGACAGGCCGTCTCAACGCATTTACATTCGCTGGATTTAAAAGAGGATATTGCGGTTGCATGCAGCGCGGAAGAGGTGGAAAAGCTTTGCGGAATTTCTCAAAGCGGGGTTTGGATTTCGCGGGGTGCGACATTAAATCTTTCTGATGCAACTAAAGATATGTTGCGCAAACACGAGCGACTTACTTGCATATGGAATACACAAGCTGCTCGATTAGAGGAGCGTGAAGGTGTTTGGTATTTATTAAATTCGACATTGTTACCGCTAAATATGTGGTGATTGCCGCGGCGCTAAATAGCAAAGCCCTAATTAGTAGTCTTGGCGTCCGCCTGCCCTTACGCCCCGTGCGCGGATAACTGAGTATTTTCTCAATTGGCCCGCAGGATCCTTGGGTTTCGAAATTGCCCAGAGTGAGAATCTCTGGCGATGGATATTGTTTACCCGCGCAGCAACTTGAGGATGGAAGCTTTCGCTGGATTGTTGGACCCAGTTTTGATGAAGGTGAAGATGATCTTGCGCCAAGACAGGCGAGCGACGACTTTAATCGTGAACAAGCAAAAGGTTTGGTGAATTATTCCGAAGGAAATACCGCAAGTCTGATTATTGGCGGCAAGTTTGTGGGCGTGCGTTGTGTCGCTGGCGATCGCTTACCCATTATTGGTACTTTGAAACAACGGCCAGGCATTTTCATTGCCACGGCCTTGGGATCCAGGCGCGTGTTGTGGTCGGCCCTAGCAGCCAAGTTAATTGCGGCTCAACTGCTAGAGGATGACTTTGCTTTGCTGGCGCGCTTAGGCTTTGCGGCAGACTTAGTTGCAGCGCTCGCCCCAGCGCGCTTCTTGGCTGGCGCCTTAGCAGTACCCGGCGCTTTAGCTTCAAATTCAAAACCAATTTTTCCGTCTAAACCCAAGGCTAAGTAGGCTTTAAAGCCGCGACCAGTGCGGTTCGATTTGAAATTACTGAGAAGATCGGTTTTGCCTTCCTTGAGCAACTTTTGAATCTGTTCAGCGGAAACCTCCTGCTGCAGAGCAACCTTGCCAGTTTTAAAGTCGCACGATTTGTTGGGCCCTGTATTGCTTTCGCAAAGGTAGCGCATTCCGTCTTCGTAAACTGCGCCAGAACATTTTGGACATGCGCCCAATGCTTGACGACCGGTGAAGTCGATTGCCTCAGCATCGTTTTCTTCTGTGTTGCCAAAGTCAAACTCTAGCTTGAAGCCAGCATTTGGATAATCAGCATCATCTTCTGGAATTTCTGTCAGCTTAATAATTGCCGCAAATGGGCGGCCCATTTTGCCGCGGAATCCTTGGAGTGGGCCAATAGTTTTCTCACGCAGCAGTTCTTCCACTTCGGGATATTCAAAAGCACGACCACCCGGAGTTTTGCTAATCGTGAAGCCACATTTTTCACAGGCAAATCGACGGTAATTCTCTTTTACTGGGCCTTTGCAATGTGGGCACGGTGTGTTTAAGGTCGCATAGTCCCCAGGAATGGTGTCGCTATCATATTCTTTAGCGCGTTTCACAATGCGCTGCGTCATTTGCGCAATTTCTTGCATAAATGTGGCGCGATTCATCTTGCCTTGCTCAATGAGTGATAGCTTGTTTTCCCAGCTGCCAGTCAAGTCTGGACGTGTTAACTCTTCCACGTCAAGGCCGCGCAATAAAGTCATTAATTGAAATGCTTTTGCTGTCGGAATCAGTTCGCGCGCCTCACGCACTATGTATTTTTCAGCCAACAATCCTTCAATAATTGCTGCCCGCGTAGCAGGAGTTCCTAGGCCCTTTTTGGCCATAGCTTCGCGCATTTCATCGTCATCGACCCATTTGCCGGCACTTTCCATTGCAGAGAGCAAAGTGGCTTCTGTATAGCGAGCGAACGGCTTTGTTTTTAGGGGAACGGCAACCACAGACCCGGTTTGAACGTTTTCGCCCTCTTGTGCGGGCACTAATTCATCCTCAGCTTGATTGGATTTGCCATAAACGCTTAGCCAGCCAGGATTAACCAAGACACGGCCTTCGGTTTTGAAGTGGTGGCCTGATACTTCCGTGATGCGTGTGGTGACTTTAAATTCCGCCGCAGAAAAAAAAACGGCTAAGAAGCGACGAACCACTAAGTCATAGATCTTAGCCTCTGGCTCGCTCAGGCTCTTGGGCGTTTCGAGAGTGGGAATAATTGCAAAGTGATCTGAAATCTTTGAGTTATCAAAAATGCGCTTGTTTTGTTTTATCCAGCCATAACCAGGATTTGCCTTTGAATCTTTGGGGTCGCCTTGCAGAATTTGTTTGGCAAACGGGCGGTAGTCTTGCGAGTGATCAGCAAGATTTTCCATGATTTGTTTAACCGTATCCAAAGAGTCCTCTGGAAGCGCTTTTGCATCAGTACGTGGGTAGGTTAAAACCTTGTGTCTCTCGTAAAAAGCTTGCGCTAGTCCCAGGGTGTTCTTTGCTGAGAAACCAAAACGTGCATTGGCTTCACGTTGTAGGCTGGTTAAATCAAAAAGCTGTGGAGCAAGTTGTGCTACCGGTTTTGACTCTTCACTAACGGAGGCTTTTTTGCCACGACAGGCAGCCACAATGTTTTGTGCGGCAGCCTCGCTCCACAAGCGGTTTTCACGTGCATCAGGCTCGGCGACATCTTTCTTAAATTTAGGATAAAACCAACGTCCTTCGTATACGCCTGCCGCAGCAATGAACTCAGCTTTTACTTCCCAGTAGTCTTTAGAAACAAACTTATGAATTAGCTCTTCACGATCAACCACAATTGATAGCGTTGGTGTCTGCACACGACCAACCGTTGTTAAAAAGAAGCCACCACTCTTGCTATTGAACGCGGTCATGGCGCGAGTGCCGTTGATGCCAACCAGCCAATCGGCCTCCGAACGACAGCGTGCCGCATCTGCTAGCGGCTGCATTTCATCGTCGGAGCGCAGGCTTGCGAAACCCTCTCGAATGGCTGCGGGCGTCATGGATTGCAGCCACAGGCGTTTGATGGTTTGTGACGCTTTAGCGTGTTGCGCGATAAGTCTGAAAATAAGCTCACCCTCGCGCCCCGCGTCACAGGCATTAATTAGAGAAGTGACATCTTTGCGTTTAATGAGCTTCTGTAGGACCTTGAGCCGAGATTCGGTTTTTGCAATGGGTCGCAAATCAAAATAAGGAGGCACCACAGGCAAGTTAGCGAAAGACCATTTACCGCGTTTAACGTCATATTCTTCTGGCGCAGCAATTTCTAATAAGTGGCCTACCGCAGATGAGATGAGAAAGTCATCGCTTTCAAAGCAGTCTTCATGCTTGGTAAAGCCACCCAGAGCCTTTGCAATGTCATTGGCTACCGATGGCTTTTCGGCAATGATTAATGCCTTTGGCTGGTCCACGGATGTAGTTTTGGAGCTGCTTTTGGTAGATGCTTTAGCCACGCGTTTGCCTAAATTTGAGCCTGAATCAATATTTTTAATGGTGAAAATGGAGGGCCAATTTAAGCCAACTTGCGATTTGGCCCAGCACAACCCCCTTTTTTTATTATCAACCGATAAATCTGGAAAAGTCCAAAAACCATCCATCTGGGGGTATTTCGAGGCCATATTAAAAGCCGGTGATTCATATCAAAACCCAACTTATCTTCTAAAACCCTATAAAAAACAATAATTTACAGAAAATTCAAGTCCTCCAGCATTTCGTTGGGCTCACAAACTAGTGTGGCCCCCTGCTGAATGAGTTCGTGGCAACCAGCATGAAGAGGCTCATCAATGGGCCCCGGCAACGCAAATACCTCTCTCCCGAGATCAGCCGCAAACCTGGCGGTGATTAAAGACCCAGATTTTTGGGCGGCTTCAATCACAACAACCCCTGATACTAGGGCCGCAATGATGCGGTTGCGTTTGGGGAAATGAAAGGCTTGCGGGCCAACTCCTGGGGCAAACTCTGAAACTAGCAATCCATTTCTGTTGATTGCTCTGGCTAGGGCCAAGCGCTCCTTGAGATAGGTAATGTCTAGCCCCGTCCCACAAACTGCTACAGTCCGAGGTCCGATAGCCAGCGCTCCCGCATAGGCGGCACCATCAATACCTCTTGCTAGTCCAGAAACAACAACAGCACCCGCCCGAGCCAAGAAGCGCGCAAAGAGATGGGCGCTTCTTAGTCCATGAATACTTGCCCTGCGAGAGCCAACAATAGCAATCATGGGCTGGTTTAGAGGCTCTATGTTCCTGAAACGTACAGGCAAGATGAGGGTCATAGAGATCATTGATGCGCGCGGGATAGCATTTTTCGCCGCACAAAATTTTATGAACAATGTTTTTTGCCTGAAGTGCTGTCATCAGGTCATTTTGAGGCGTTGCAATTTACGAACAATCGGGACAGATAGATTGCTCTGTTAGATAATTCCTACATGGCTTTGCTAACCGTACTTTGCTACCCCGATCCGCGCCTTCATAAAGTTGCCAAACCTGTGGCGCAGGTAGACGATCGCATCAAAAAAATTGTCGCCGATATGGCGGAGACGATGTATGACGCTCCCGGTGTTGGATTGGCGGCAACTCAGGTTGATATCCATGAACGCATTGTCGTGATTGATGTATCAGATGATCAGAATGAATTAAGAGTGTTCATCAATCCAGTAATTACTTGGGCCAGCCCGGAGAAAAAAACGTGGCGCGAGGGATGCCTATCCGTACCAGAGTTTTATGACGAAGTTGAGCGACCGGCCCAAATTCGCGTAAGGGCCTTAGACCTGAATGGCAAAGAATGTGAACTTGAGGCCGATGGATTGTTGGCCGTGTGTTTGCAGCATGAGCTAGATCACTTACAGGGCAAAGTGTTTGTTGAATACCTCTCATTACTAAAACGAAATCGTATTTCGCAAAAAATGAAGAAGCGTGCAAAAGAGCTTGTTGGTCAGCGCTAAGCATTCATGAAAATTGTTTTTGCTGGCACCCCAGAGTTTGCAGCGCGGGCCATGCGCGCTATCTACGATGCGGGCCATGAAATCGTTTTGGCGCTTACTCAGCCCGATCGGCGTGCGGGTAGGGGAATGCAACTGCAAGCAAGCCCGGTAAAAGCATTTTCTTTGGAAAAAAACATTGTGGTGTTGCAGCCCGAAACATTGCGACGTAACAATGTTGATGCGCAAAAAAGACAACAAGCTGAACAGGCCTATCAACAGCTATGTAATTTAGAATTTGATGCCATGGTCGTTGTGGCATATGGACTGATTCTGCCGCAAGATATTTTGGGCATTAGCGAACGCCCAGGCAGACATGGTAGCTTCAATATTCATGCGTCCCTTTTGCCGCGTTGGCGCGGAGCAGCCCCCATCCAACGGGCTATAGAGAGCGGCGATCAAAAGATCGGCGTTTGCATTATGCAAATGGATGTGGGTCTTGATACTGGCGATATGATCATGGTTGAAGAGTTAGAAATTGCTACGGATGAAACCAGCGCATCCTTGCATGATCGGCTCGCACAACTAGGCTCAAAGTTGATTGTGAATGTGCTGGCAGATTTGGAAAATAAAAATCCAGTAGCCCGAATTCCTCAGTCGATTATTGGCGTCACTTATGCCGAGAAAATATTAAAAACAGAAGCAGAAATCGACTGGCATCTTGATGCGCAGCAAATTGACGCCAAAATTCGGGCATTCAATCCATTTCCGGGCGCCTATTCTCTATTGGAAGGCCAGCCTATAAAGTTTTGGCGGTCTGCTATTGCAATAGATTGCACTAATAAGGCACTTCGACCAGGAGATGTGTTTGGGATTGGTGAGCGCGGAGTCTATGTGCAGTGTGGATTAGGCGTTGTTGAGATTTTGGAGATGCAAAAACCTGGCGGGAAAAGGTTGCCCGCAAGGACGGTTCTTCAAGCGCTGAATGTTGAAGAGAAGCCCCTTCGCTTTCAAATAAAGGCCAAGTAATCTTCATTTTGAATGCGCCCATTGCCTGATCAAAAATCCCCAAATAATTTACCGCTTTCTGAGGCCATTACGATTGCTGCGCAAGCGATTACTGAGGTAATGAGCGGTCGGTCGTTGACAGAAGTTTTAGAACAGCTTGAGGCGCACGAAAGACCCATCGTACAAAGCTTAAGTTTTGATGCTTTGCGTAAATGGGTTCGCTCGCATGAGCTTATTAGGCAGTTTGTTCCAAAGGCGCCACCACTGGAAGTTGACCATTTATTGAGCGTAGCCATTGCATTGTTTATACGTGATGGCTCAGAGAATAAGTCTTATGCAGCGCATGCTATTGTTGATCAAGCGGTTAAGGCTTGCTCGGAGTATGAAAAACGCAATATGCAAAAGGCTTAGTTAATGCTGTGCTCCGCAAAGTAAGTCAGACCCTGCAGCCACCTGAAGCAGCGCTCCAATATCCGCCAGACCCCATACCCATGTTTGTCCCTCCGTGGTGGTGAGAAAATCTCAAGCGAAACTATTCGAATCAGTAGCAATCCATTTTGTTTGCGCAGGCCAATCGCGCGCCACTTATTTTGCGGGTCAATCAAAAACAATATTCGCGTGAACAATACCAAGCATTACTCAGTGATGTCGGTATTGAGTCTGCTCCCATTGATTCGGTTGCGGGAGTTTCTTTACCGAGCGTACTCTTAATTTCGAATCCAGTCCCGGTCTCTGAGTTGCCCGGTTTTTATGGCGGCGCCACTTCTGTTCAAGATGCGGTGGCGCAAATTGCTGCCACTCTATTAAATCCCCAGCCCGGTAATTCGATATTGGATGCATATGCTGCGCCTGGTGGTAAAACTGCCCATTTATTAGAGATGGCGGATTGCCAAATGTTAGCGTTGGAGTTGGATGGCGAGCGCATTGGAAAAATTAGCGGCAATTTGGACAGGCTCCGCCTAAATTCAGATAAGGTTGAAGTGTTTCGTGGTGATGCCTCAAACGGAGCATGGTGGGATGGCGAGCCCTTTGATAAGATTTTTTGGATGCGCCCCGCTCAGCTTCGGGAATTGTTTCCAGGCATCCGGATATTCCATTTTTGCGTCGTGAGGCTGATGTAAAGGCGCTCCAGCAAAAGCAGCGAGAGATTTTGGATTCAGGCGTGGAAGATGCTTCTGGTAAATGGCTTGCTTTTATATGTCACTTGTTCTGTATTTCCCGAGGAAGGCGAAGATCAGGCAATATGGTTTGCGCAGCAGCAAGGCAATGCGGTACGATTAGACGCTCCAGGACAGATTTTGCCTTCCCAGGCCAATGATGGTTTTACTATGCCTTGTTTAAGAAAAATGGGCCATGAGCCAAAGAATTAAACAATTCATCTTTTTCTGCTTGATCGGGTTGAGTGTTATATCAACAGCCATTAATGCTGAAGGCATCAAAATCAAATCGTTTGAGCTAGAAAAGGTTGGTGGTGACTGGCTATTGAATGCGGGTTTTCAAATTGAACTGTCGCCTGGTTTGGAAGATGCCGTTCAAAAAGGGGTCGTCTTATATTTCCAGACCGATTTTGAGTTAACTCGCTCACGGTGGTATTGGTTTGATGAGAAAGCGATAATTGCACAACGACAATCCCGTTTGTCGTATCAACCATTAACACAGCAATATCGTATTGCATCAGATGGCTTCACCTTTTCGGCAAAAACGATTTCAGAGGCCTTACAAGCGGTGGGAACAATTGGCGGCTGGCGGGTGGTTGATGGCAGTCGGCTTGATGCTAGAAAAACTTACACAGCGAGTCTTCGAATGGCATTAGATTTGGGCAAGCTACCAAAACCATTTCAAGTAAATGCTCTCAATAATCGAGAATGGAGCGTCTCGAGTGAGTGGGTGCGCATGTCCTTTACTACAACCGGACCCAGCCTAGTTAAGCGATGATAAAAACTCTAGCATCTCGCAAGCCCAGCTTCTTTGATTCAAAAGTTTGGCGCAAAATTGTGTTGCCGACTTTTGTTGGGGTAATAGGCGCTTTTGCCCTCTTGCTATTGGCCTTATTATCGATTGCGTCTTCTAATACCGAGTTTTTTGATCGCTACTTTATTTGGTTATATGCCGCGAATGTCATCATTGGCACGTGCCTGACATTGGTGATTTTGACTTTAGTGGTGGTTATTGCTATTCGTTGGCATCGCGGACACTTTGGCACGCGCCTCATCGCAAAGCTGGCAATGATTTTTGCCCTGGTTGGTGTTGTCCCTGGATTAATTTTGTACGGAGTCTCCCTGCAATTCGTATCAAGAAGTATTGAAACTTGGTTTGATGTGCAAGTAGAGTCGGCCCTTAACTCCGGCCTCGAATTGGGACGCGTAACCTTGCGGGTGGCCCAAGAGGAAATCTTGGCAGAAGGAAATTACATTGCTGAACAGATCGTTTTGGCGCCATCGGGATCGACTGCGGAGCAAGTTGCTTCGGCGGTCATGAAGATTCGTAGCCAATTTGGCATCCAAGAGCTGAGCCTCTTTAGTATTCGGCGCAACATGATTTTTACAAGCGAGGCAAAACCCAAGAAATACTTGCCCCCCCCAAGCGCTGACGTCATAACTGAAGCATTTAAAAAGAAGGGCACCACCTTTATTGATCAAGTTGACGTTGATGGTGGTCAAAAGACCTATCGTGTGCGCGCAATCGTGCCGGTGATACGCAAAAAAACTATTCAGAGTAAGCATGATTCCAGCAAAGACTTAGATGATCGCTATTTTCTGCAGTTGGTTCGTTACATTCCGATTCCGTTAGCGAAAAACATTAATGCTGTAGAGACGGCATATAGCGATTATCAAGAAAAATCGCTTGGTCGAAGCGGCCTGCGCAAAATGTTTGTTGGAACCCTAACGCTCACCCTCTTTTTTGCGTTGTTTGTCGCAGTGATACTAGCGTTGATGCTTGGTCGTCAGTTAGCCAAGCCATTGCTGATGCTTCTAAAAGGAACCCAAGCAGTCGCCCAAGGAGATTTATCGCCAAAGCCAGAACTTGATACTGGCGACGAGTTAGGCATGCTTACTCGTCAATTTAATGTCATGACAAAACAGCTCGCCGATACTCGCAACTCATTACAAGAGTCGAAAGCTTTTTTAGAAAAAGTCTTGGGCAGCCTGACTGCCGGAGTGTGTATTTTTGATAAACACTATAACGTTGTGTCTAGCAATGCGGGTGCAGACCGTATTTTTGCGCAAGACTTAACCCTGCTAGATGGTAAACCACTAAGTAGCAACCCCGCCCTCATTGGGTTTGAGGAGGCCATCAAAGAAGGCTTCGCTACGATGAAGCTGTCTCTGGCAGAAGAAAAGCCGGACATAGCGGCAACTCAAAAATCTTCCCCAATTTGGCAAAAACAAATTCAATTACATGCCAATGCCGAATATGAAAATGATCTTGGTATTACTCTATTTGTGCGGGGCACTAAATTAACAGATGAGCTGCGCATGGTGGTATTCGATGACATTACTGATGTAGTTAGTGCGCAAAGATCGATCGCATGGAGTGAAGTGGCTAGAAGACTTGCGCATGAAATTAAAAATCCACTAACCCCAATTCAGCTCTCTGCTGAACGCCTGCAACATAAACTTGCTGGTAAGTTGAGTCCCGAGCAAGAGGAGATGATTAATCGCAGCACGGAAACCATTATTGGCCAAGTTCAGGCAATGAAGGAAATGGCGAATGACTTCCGGGATTTTGCGAAGACGCCAACCCCGCAATTAAAACCCGTTTCAATTAATACGCTGGCAACAGAAATATTGGGGCTGTATGAAGGCAGTCCTTTAAAAACTAGCTTAGATCCAAATTGCCCGGATATCATGGGCGACTCAACCCAATTAAGACAAGTGATTCATAACTTATTGCAAAACGCCCAAGATGCAACGTTGGAAGGCGGTCATCAGGTAGAACCCGTTGAGGTAAAAACAGAATTAGTATCTTATGGCGAGCAAGGTGGGGTTATGCAAAATGCGGTTCGCTTAACAATAAGTGATCGCGGCGTTGGATTTCCAGCTAAGATATTGGCAAGAGCATTTGAGCCTTACGTAACGACAAAGAGTAAAGGGACGGGATTGGGTTTGGCGGTTGTGAAAAAAATTATTGATGACCATGGTGCCAAAATTGAAATCCGAAACCGCATGCAGGGAGATGAAGTGATTGGCGCACAAGCATCCATTTTGTTTATGAGCTTAGCAAAAGAGGTGGCCTAAGTATGGCGAGTATTTTGGTCGTTGATGATGAAATGGGAATTCGTGAGCTTCTCAACGAGAGTCTTACGGATGAGGGTCACACCGTATATGCGGCTGAGAGTGCTGCACAGGCCCGTACCATTCGCGAACAAATGCGCCCAGACTTGGTGTTGCTTGATATTTGGATGCCAGAAACAGACGGCATTACGCTCTTAAAGGAGTGGTCAAAAACCGGGCAACTCACAATGCCTGTGGTGATGATGTCTGGTCATGCGACGATTGACACTGCTGTAGAGGCTACCCGCATAGGTGCTTTGAATTTTCTAGAGAAGCCAATTGCATTACAAAAATTACTGAAGACGGTTAGCAAGGCGCTTGAGAGTTCACCAAAATATGTTGAGCCTGTCGAAGAAAAGATAATTTCATCAGGAGTTCCCGCTGCTGTCACAAAGCCATTAAATTCGGAGCCCGTTGCTACAGTTACCGAGGGCGAATTTATCAGTGGCATTGCAAAAACCTATTTTGATTTGCCACTAAGAGAAGCAAGAGATCTCTTTGAGAAAGCCTATTTTGAGCATCAAATGCAAATCATGGGCGGTAGCATGACTAAAATCTCGGAGTACACAGGGCTTGAGAGAACACACTTGTATCGCAAACTAAAAGCCTTAGGAATAGACACCTCGCGCAATAAAGGCGAGCAATAAGAGGCGACAACCGTATTTTCTGGGCTAAAACAGACCTTCCTTTATAATTTCAGGTCTTGGCCTGGTAGCTCAGTCGGTAGAGCAGAGGATTGAAAATCCTTGTGTCGGTGGTTCGATTCCGCCCCGGGCCACCAAGAATCACAATAGCCCACTTGTTGGGCTGTTTTTATTCCCCCCCTCATATTAGATGTCGTTTGAAACGACATCGTTTGTCAAAATACTGAAACATATATTTCCATATAATTGAAATATGAAAAACGCAGATGCTATTAGCGCCTTCCTTGCTTTGGGACAAGAAACTCGCCTCAATATCTTTCGCCTGATTGTTCAGCGTGGGGATATTGGTCTAACGCCTAGTCAGATTATTGAAAAACTCGGCATCCCCAATGCCACATTGAGTTTTCACCTAAAAGAATTAGTTGGTGCCGACTTGTTGTTAGTTGAGCGTCAAAGTCGCAATCTCATCTATCGCCCGAATGCTAAGTTAGTTCAAGATTTAAGCGGATTCTTAATGGAGAACTGTTGTGGTGGCAAATCGTGTGTTTCAGTTTCTTTGGTTAAAAAAGCCAAATGAGGCAATACATCATTCTCTTTCTCTGTACCCATAACTCCGCCCGATCAGTGCTTGGCGAGGCTCTCGCATCAACTCACTCCAGCGGCAAGTTTGTTGGGTACTCGGCAGATTCAACCCCAGGTACATCAGTTAATCCTTTTGCTAGGGAGTTAGCAATTGAAATGGGATATGACGAGAGCAAATTGAGAAGTAAAAGTTGGGATGAGTATGGATTGCCCGATGCTCCCAAGATGGATTTCATTATTACGGTTTGTGACAATGCGGCTGGAGAGCAATGTCCCTTTTGGCCGGGTAAACCTGCCACAGCTCACTGAGGATTTCCTGATTCCTCGCAGGTTCAGGGCTCGGAGGGTGATAAGCGTATAGAGCATTTAGGGATGTAATGATTGGACTCAAGAAGCGCATTGATCTATTGGCGGATATGCCTCTAGAGGAGTTAGATCCAATGGCTTTGAAAAATATTCACACAAAAGTATGAAGAGCTACTTCAGTGAATTTGTTGGCACAGCACTTCTATTAGCAATTGTTGTTGGCTCAGGAATGCTGGGTGAGTCGTTAAGTGCTGGTAATGCCGCCGTTGCTTTATTGGGAAATAGTATTGCTACTGGCGCTGGTCTCTATGTACTCATCACCTTGCTTGGCCCTATTTCTGGGGCACACTTTAATCCAGTAGTGAGCCTGATGTTTTGGAAATTAGGACATTTAGATGCTAAGAAAATGATCATCTATTGGGCTTGTCAGTTCATAGGTGCAATTGCTGGAATATGGCTTACCCATTTAATGTTTAGTTTGCCCATTCTGCAAGAGTCAACCAAAGTAAGAACAGGCTCAGGTATTTGGGTCAGTGAATTTATATCAGCCCTGGTGCTGCTCTCAGTCATTCGCATCGGTGATCAAGTGGCAAAAGATCGAGTTCCAATGTTAGTCGCACTGACAGTCACAGCAGGACATTGGTTTACTTCCTCAACCTTCTTTGCTAATCCTGCTGTCACTCTAGCAAGAAGCCTTACCAATACCTTTGTTGGAATAGCTCCTAATGATGTTTTAGGCTTTGTAGTGGCTGAGACGTTGGCCGCCGCATTGGTGATGGTTGTCTTATTTTGTCGTTTTAAACGACAGTCCTGAGATAAGGTCGCGCATCCTAGACCCTGGTTGTTTCCCCCGACCACCAAGTAATACTAAAACCATCTTCGGGCGGTTTCTTCATTTTGTTTTGTCAGTATTTTGTAATGAAAATTTTCCTAACCGGTGCCACAGGTTTTGCTGGTAATCACTTTTTAAAAAGGTTGCTATCAGATGGTCACGAGGTCGTCTGTCGTATTCGCTCGGATAGTGGTATTAAAACTATTGAAGCGCTAGGCAGCAGTTATTGGTTGGGCAGCTTGGATGATGATGTGGCGCTTCAGGTCCTGCTTAGCAACTGCGATGCGGTTATTCACTGTGCCGCCTATCTCAAGTTTTGGGGTCCTGAGAAAGAATTTGAAGATGCCAGTATTGGTATTACAAAGAGTCTTCTTGAAGATGCCAAAATTGCTCAGGTTAAGCGCTTTATTTTTATCAGCGCCGCTTCTGTGGCAATGAATGAGAGAAAAGCACTAATTGATATCGATGAGAGTCAGCCTTACTGTAGCTCTACAGAGTTGCCCTACTCAAGAACCAAAGCAATCGCAGAACAACTGGTTTTATCAGCCCATGGTGCGCACTTCAAAACCATTGCTCTTTGTCCTCCATTTATTTGGGGCAATGGTGATGCCGTAGATAAACAAATTGGTAAAGCATCTGATCAGGGGCAGTTCGCTTGGTTTGATCGTGGCCAGTATCCGTACGCAACTTGTCACGTCGACAACCTAAGTCACGCCGTATCACTTGCCTTGAGGGCTGAATTAGACGGCTCAGCGTGTTTTATCGCTGACAAAAGCCTTTTGCCTTTTAAAGAATTTATGACCCAACGCTTGAGAGCTGGTGGCTACAAAGCCCCCAAACTATCTTTACCAACATCGGTTGCCTATAAGATTGCTGGCCTGATAGAGGGGATCTGGAAGGTATTAAATTTAAAGTCTGACCCACCGTTAGTTAGAGAAATGGTGCGCTTGATGGGCTATCCATTCTCATTAGCTACCACTCGTGCGAAAAAGACTTTAGGCTACTTGCCCATGATTACAGTTCAACAAGGAATGAAAAATTGTCGCGAACGAATCTAAAGATTGGTGGCGCATGTCTTTTGATGGCTTGCCTTATTTTTACTTCATGTAGAAGTTTGACCTCACCCACTAATCCAGACTACAACGCAAATAATGCGCATCATCAAGCCGATGGATTTGTGAATCGATATGCGGATCGATCAGACAAGCCTGGTTTATGGCGCTGGCAATTTGAGCGTCTGCTCGATGGTTTGCCCAAGCCTCCTGAGGTACCAGTTCTTGGAGTTGCCCCCAATCTTGAGCTAATCAAAAGTAATAATCCAGAACCTAGGCTGACTTGGGTTGGCCATGCCACTTTGCTTGTTCAGGTTGATGGAATTAATTTACTAACAGATTCGCACTGGGGAAACCGCGTTTCACCATTTAGTTTTATAGGACCAAGCGTCATCAAGAGCCGGGGATTCCATATGATCAATTACCAAAAATTAATGCGGTATTGATCTCTCATAATCACTACGATCATTTAGATCGTGAGACCGTTCAAAACTTGATGAATGACCACCAAGGCATTCAGTTTTTTGTGCCGCTTTGGACGCAATATTGGTTTGCCAAAGAAATCCAAGGTACAAAATTAGAGGGTCCCAACCGAAATGTCATTCCATTAGATTGGGATGATCAAGTAAGCATTAAAGGTAATACCAATCAACTCGACTTACATTTTCTGGCAGTTCAGCATTGGAGTGCTCGAGCACTAGGCGATCGCTATGAAACCTTGTGGTGAAGCTGGGCGGTTATTCATCCGAACCTAAGACTATGGTTTTCTGGGGATCTCGGCTATTCACAAGATACAAAAGATATTGGAAAAAAGATAGGTGGGTTTGATGTGGCAGCGATAGCTGTTGGTGGATATGAGGCGAGATGGTTTATGAAAGAATCCCACCTTAACCCTACAGAAGCATTAATGGTCATGAAAGATGTTAAGGCTGAGTCTGCTATTTGGGATTCATTGGGGAACATTTGATGGTCTCAGTGATGATTCTCTCGATCAAGCGCCTAAAGATTTAGAGATTGCTAAAAAATCCTCAACAGAGCCCTTAGACTTTATTGTGCTTAAGCATGGTCAAATTTGGACGATGAAAAGATAGGCATCCTCAGCCCTGGTCGATTCCGCCCCGGGCCACCAAGAAATACTAAAACCACCTTCGGGTGGTTTTTCATTTGCAGTCTTCGCAAACCCGTTAAGATTGGCCTATGCCTAATCTAACCAATTTCCTCGGCCAGTTTTCATTTCTTGGCCTTTTGGTGCTTTCCAATGTTTTTATGACATTTGCATGGTATGCCCATTTAAAGAATCTATCCTCCAAACCTTGGTGGATTGCTGTATTTGCTAGCTGGGCGATATCATTGCTTAAATACATTTTTCAAGTCCCAGCCAATCGAATTGGCTTTCAGTATCTTTCATCAGGCCAACTCAAGATTGTGCAAGAGGTTATTACCCTCAGTGTGTTTGTCCCATTTGCTATTTTCTATATGGGGGAGCCATTCAAGGTGGATTACATTTGGGCCGGCCTCTGCCTTTTGGGCGCCGTCTACTTTATGTTTAGAGGGTAAATGCCTGAATTCTTCAATCTGGCCGACTCCATCTCAGCCCATTAAGAAATACCCAAAATACTTTCGGGCAGTTTTTCATTTCCCGATTGGTATTTAGAAATTCTTTTGGAGATCCAAATGCTAATAGTCACCTCAATCATTGCCTCCGTTTTAACCATCATTTTCATCAGGCTCTCTTTTGCGGTCGAGAGTGGCGATCCCGGGTATTGCGTTGATCATTGGCCGCTTGATTCATGCTAAGGGCATTAATGAGCCCCCTTCGAACTTCAGCAAGCGCGTACTGGGAATGAAGTTCACTTTCAATCACTGATTGGATTGGTGGTTTTGAATATGGGGTGGTCTTTATATAAGTTGATTGGATAGGACTAAGAATCTTAGCCCTTGGCAGAGAGCAAGCACCGAAGCTACCCTGTAGCACTTAACAATTATTCAATCTACTATAAATTGAATAGGAACAAATGGAGCCATCATGACAAAATTTTCCCGCAGAATTTTTTTGAAATCTTCCGCCGCAAGCATTGTTACTGTTGCAGGGCCCCACGCTGGCGCGCAAGAACTAAGCCCATCTAAAAAACGATTGCTCAAGTAGAGGAGCAGCTTGCAAAGAGCGATGTTGAATCTACCGCAGACTAGGAAAGATGGGCTAGTTCGGCTGATGCCTTTTATGAATTCTTTTGCCAAAGGAAAAGAGCGTGGGCTAGCATTGGGTGGAGGGGGCACTCCTCTGATTGCTTGGTATGCAGGATATGCCGTTGCTCTAAAAAGAAATGGGGTAGCTTTAAGCAAAGCAAATGTGGTGGTTGGAACCTCTGCTGGTTCAATTTTTGGCGCCATGCTCATGGCCGGCCATCTGTGGCGTTTGGCCGATGAAATCGACTTATTTTCAGACTTTCCAAAATTGCTTTCCGAGATGATGCCGGCAGTACAGTTCAATCCTTCGCAGATTAGAGCTCAACGGGCAGAACTTTCGGTGCGTGATGGATCTTATGCGTCCATCCAAAAAATTGGTAAGGCGGCAATGGCATCATCAAATCCTGATGGCACATCAAAGCATTACAAAACTATGAAAAATTGCTGACTGCAAAGGCATGGCCATTTAATGGTTTATTTACCACTGCAATCGATTGTTACACCGGACAACGAATTGTGGTTTCTATTGAAAATAATGTCCCAATTAATGTGGCCTGCGCCGCAAGTTCGTCAGCGCCCGGTCAGGTTGGGCCGACATTTGTAAAGGATCGACTCTGCATGGATGGTGAGATGTCGCAAAGTAGCACTCACAGCGGTGTTATTGCTGGCGTCAAGCGTGCAATTGTTATCTCCTTGGGGGATGGCACAGTCAATGAACAAAAACAGGGGCTGCGTTTATCGTCGCTTCCAAACACAATTAATCAAGAAATTAAAGAGCTAGAGGCTGGAGGAACGAAAACAAAACATATTATTGGCGCCTTCGGCTGTGCCTTAGGCGGATGCGCTCCAGTCTATACTGATGCATCTGACGCAAATCACGTTACCCTCCTAAATAGCAGTGGCGAATCGATTGAGCAATTGACGCAAAAAGCCAATGCTTATTGTGCGCAATCTGGCAAAACGGCTTCCTTTAAAAAGGAAGACTCTTCATTTGATTGCCATATTTAATTGCAACCCAGCCCGCCAATAAGAATTCTTATCCGGCTAAGTCCGATTGGTAAATTAAGCCCGCATGTTCTCTGAGGGCGTGGAATTGAATAGATTCCCAACGTTGCTGAGCAACGTCTAGTTCGGATTTATGTGAGGCTAAAAACACTGGCGCCCCAACAACGTCCTCCGCCATACGATGAATATTTTCTTGTGTAAATTTTTTCAGGGCTACGGCATCTTCAGAGCTTATCCAGCGGGCTAGGCTATAGCGAGCTGGCAATAGTCGCACTTCAGCGCCATATTCGGTTTGCAAGCGATGACTCATCACTCCAAATTGCAATTGACCAAAGGCGCCTAATAACATCGTGCCGCCAGCCATTGGCCTAAATACCTGAATGACCCCCTCTTCACCCAGTTGCATTAATCCCGTCCGCAATTGCATCGAGCGTAAGGGATCTGCAGATTCGACCATGCGAAATATTTCTGGGGCGAAAAAAGGAAGCCCCGTAAATTGCAACTGCTCTCCTTCAGTAAGGGTGTCACCAAGGCGCAATAGGCCATGATTGGGAAGACCAATAATGTCGCCCGGAAACGCTTCATCCAAAATATCACGTCGCTGTGACAAAAAAGAGAGCGCATTATTTGTGCGCACTTCTTTGCCATTGCGGCAGATCTTCAGTTTCATGCCGCGTGCAAAGTGCCCAGAGCAGATGCGTAGAAACGCTACGCGATCACGATGTGCCGGATCCATGTTGGCTTGAATTTTGAAGACCATGGCCGAGAATTTATTTTCACCAGGATTGACTTCGCGCTGAAGAGCTTTACGCGAACCCGGAGAGGGTGCTAATTCCGCCAAGGTATTCAGAATTTCCCGAACACCAAAGTTGTTGATAGCAGAACCAAAAAATACGGGGGATTGGCGACCTGCCAAAAAGGCGTCCCGATCAAAAGCCGGCATGGCTTCTTTAATTAATTCAACTTCAGCTAAAGCATTTTCAAGATCGGTGCCAAGACGTGCTTTTAAATCAGGGTCATACACATCCACAACCGCATGCGAGTCTTCGGTGACACGATCTTCGCCTGCTTTAAACATGCGCATTTGCATGTTGGCAATATCAATAACGCCCGCAAACGATTTGCCCATGCCCACTGGCCAGGTAAAGGGAACGACTTCAATACCAAGAGCGGATTCAATTTCATCCATGAGCTCCATTGGCGGTTTTACTTCGCGATCCAGTTTGTTAATGAACGTAACAATAGGCGTATTGCGTGCCCGGCAAACCTCTAAGAGGCGGAGCGTTTGAGATTCGACACCGTTTGCGGCATCAATCACCATGAGTGCTGAGTCAACGGCAGTTAATACCCGATAAGTATCTTCAGAAAAGTCCTGATGCCCTGGCGTATCCAGTAGATTAATGATGCAATCTCGATATTCCATTTGCATCACGGAACTGGCTACAGAGATGCCGCGTTGTTTTTCGATTTCCATCCAGTCAGATGTTGCATGCCTGCTGGCCTTACGCGCTTTAACGCTTCCTGCAATTTGAATGGCGCCTGCATACAGCAATAGTTTCTCTGTGAGCGTAGTTTTCCCTGCGTCTGGGTGAGAGATGATGGCAAAACTGCGGCGTCTAAGTACTTCTGCTGCTGGGGTGTTTGGGCTGGGGGTATCGATGGTAATTCTGCGCTAGTTAATCTAAATATGGGCGCAATTATAAGCGGGCAGGCTTTTCAGAATTGCTCTTCAGGCCTTAAAAATCGCCATTGACCAGGCGGTAATGGGCCAAGTGAGATGCGCCCCATGCGAACACGTTTGAGTCCAAGAACTTTTAGTCCAACCATTTCGCACATCCGTCGAATTTGATGTTTACGACCTTCGCGCAGTACAAAGCGCAATTGATCTTCATTCTGCCAACTCACTTGTGCAGGTTTTAGTTTCACGCCATCAAGCGACAATCCGTGCCCTAGTCGATCAAGATCTTCAAATGAAAGCTTGCCCTCAACGCGAACCAAATATTCTTTTTTAATGGGACTATTCTCACCAATCAGTAGTTTGGCAATGCGACCATCTTGTGTGAGGACAAGTAATCCAGTCGAGTCGATATCTAATCTTCCTGCGGGAGCAAGTCCTTTTGTATTAAAGCGTGGATTTCTGCCTTTATCTAGGGGGCTGCCGAAGTGATTTTCTGGGGTTATTAGCGATGCAGCGGGCTGATATTCTTGTTCGTCGCCGTAATGAGGGATGTAGCCAACGGGTTTATTCAAAATTACAGTGATGCGAGATGCTTGTTGAGCTTTAGCGCCAGACTGCAATTCGATCTTTTGATGGCGATATGCTCGAACACCCAATTCGTTAACTACTTCACCATCAACGGTGACTAGCCCTTGTTCTATATACGAATCAGCCTCACGTCGTGAGCAGAGCCCTAGCTCTGATAGCAGTTTCGAGACTCGTACTTTTTCTTCCATTTCAGCATTATCCGATAAAGCTCAAATAAATTTGATGCGAGGCAGCATCCCATAGGGGCTACACTTCAATCTCTATGACCAGCACATGAAGGGCAGCGCAATGACGATCCCAACCAAAAAGCCACCAATTTATAAGATTCTCTATTTTCAAGTCCTTGTAGCGGTTGCCCTGGGTGTTCTGTTGGGACATTTCTATCCCTCCTTTGGAACAGAAATGAAACCTTTTGGCGATGCGTTTATTAAGGGCATCAAAATGTTGATTGCCCCGATTATCTTTTGTACGGTAGTTGTCGGTATTGCCGGCATGGAAGATATGAAGAAAGTTGGCAAGACGGGTGGCATTGCACTTCTTTATTTTGAAATCGTCAGCACGATTGCTCTCATTGTGGGCCTGGTGGTTGTGAATGTTTTACAACCAGGCACCGGCATGAATATCGATCCCACTACTTTAGATACCAAGGGTATTGCTGCGTATACCGGCCCTGGAAAAATAGGAACCACAACAGATTTCTTGCTGAACATTATCCCAAGCACTGCTGTTGATGCATTCGCTAAAGGCGAAATTCTGCAAGTGCTCTTTATTGCTGTGCTGTTTGGATTTGCTTTACATCGCTTTGGTGGTCGCGGAACGTTGGGGTTTGATTTAATCGAAAAATTCTCCCACGTACTATTTGACATCATTGGTATCATCATGAAATTTGCGCCAATTGGAGCGTTTGGTGCAATGGCTTTTACCATCGGTAAGTATGGCGTTGGCTCGTTATTTTCCTTGGGTAAATTGATGGGTAGTTTTTACATCACTTGTTTGCTATTTGTGTTTGTTGTGCTTGGCATCATCGCACGATTAAATGGCTTTAGTATTTTTAAGTTTGTGCGTTATATCAAAGAAGAGTTGCTGATTGTTTTGGGAACCTCTTCTTCTGAATCCGTATTGCCGCGGATGATGGAAAAAATGGAGCTTTTAGGCGCCAAAAAAAGCTGTGTAGGCTTCGTCATTCCAACCGGATATTCCTTCAATTTGGATGGCACATCTATTTACTTGACTATGGCCGCAGTATTTATTGCACAAGCTACCGATACTCCCATGACCATCATGCAACAAATTACCTTGTTATTAGTGCTGTTGCTGACTTCAAAGGGTGCTGCTGGTGTTACTGGAAGCGGCTTTATTGTTTTAGCGGCAACTCTTTCAGCGGTTGGAAATGTGCCCGTTGCTGGCTTGGCAATTATTCTTGGCATCGATCGATTTATGTCTGAGGCGCGCGCTTTAACTAACTTAGTAGGCAATGGCGTTGCGACGATTGTAGTTGCTAAATGGACCGGTGAATTAGATCAAAAACAATTAACGGATGTCCTTAACAAAGACAATTAGGTTGAGGCTCAAGATCCAGAACTGATCTTGGACGAAAAGCAAGAAAGAATGAAGTAGAAATAGTGGCGCTTAAGTGCGTACTATATGAACGCTGCAGGGGGCCTCTTCGACAATTTTTGTCATCGAGGTTCTCCATGGCGTTACTTTATTAGGAAGCTTATGCGATGCGCCAATCAGAATTAGCGATGCGTCATTATCTTTGGCAAAGTCCGCAATGCGCGTAGCTGGATCCATCGCCTCAAGCACATGAAATGACACTCTTTCGGGCGGAATTTAGTGGCTTTGCCCAATCCATGAGCTGCACCAAGTGACCGCGCACAATTCCGCCGGCGGTTTCATTTTCTTGGTTGCCTTTAAATGTTGGAGCGCTGCTGATAGTGCTAATACAAACCAGGCGGCTTTTTGGATAAGCCAACAGCATTTTTTTGCCGTCAGTTGCATGCGTTTACGTAGATCTTCATCGGATTGGCGAGTATCTTGTGCCTCATAGTCACCCATACTAGGTCTAGGACTCGGAGAGGGCTCATAGCCTGCAGCCTTAAACATGCCTTTTAAGTTTTGCCAGAAGCTCGGAGGCTCCACTCGGTCCGCACGTTCCGTTAGTGTCACGCCCTCAGGATCTCGCAAGACTTGACGAAGTCGCGCCGCGCTCTGATAGCGATCCGCCGCGCGAGGCTCTAGGCATCTGAGAACTGTTTCTTGAAGCCAGCGCGGAATTTCACGGCGGATGGCGCGAGGTGGAAAAGGTTCTGCCCACATGCGCCTTCTTAACCCACTCATAGTTTGAGGATTGCCGAATGGCAGCTCGCCGGTGAGGAGCTCATACATGATGGCGCCGATGGAGTAGATATCGCTGCGCGAGTCCGAACGAATTCCAGCAACCTGTTCGGGTGAAATGTCGGGTGCTGAGCCAACCCCTTTGCGTATTTCTTCGGCGAGCAAGTCTGGGAAGCGTGCGTGATGTGACAATCCGAAATCAATCAGTGTCAGTTTGCCTTTGTCATCAATCAAGATATTCTCGGGCTTGATTTCTAGATGAATAGTATCTTGCGAGTGCAGTGATTGCACGGCTTGGGCAAGATCGGCGCCAATTTTTACAACTTCATCAATCGTAAATTCTTTGCCCTCTTTAATAAGATCTTCTAGTGGTCGACCTTCTACGCGCTCCATTGCAATATAGGGTCGGGTCGCCATATTGCCGGCGCCTAAAAATTTTGGTACGTATGGATTTTGAGTGAGCGCAAGATCGTGAGTTCAGTTTCAAACCCAATGTGGCTTTCAACAGGTTGATCTCTGCCAACACGTGGAATTTTTAGCAGGATAGGAACATCAATGCCCTCTTTAGTTGCCGAGTAAAGGCTTGCCATGCCACCGCGGTGAACTTCCTTGCCGATGACAAATCCGTCAACAACTTTGCTTTCTTGAAAAATGTCGTCGACGGCTTGAATGTCGGTATTAATGGCCATGAATTCGATTCGCCAAATCTTCGGGCAGTCCTGAGCGACGCACTTTTTCAGCGGCTAAGAAATGATCGTAAGGTACGCAATGAAATGTTAGTACTTCTGCGCTTGGTTCAAAGACGGCAAAGCATGCCTCTGGGTTGCCGTCGCAGGGCTGGCCAAGAGAGCCAACAACGCCAACCCATTGACGATGTTGCAAAACCGGAATGTCATTCCCAGGGTGAGGGGCAAAACGGATTAATTTACCAACCGCGTTTTGATAAAAGAGCGCCTGCTCATGAGCATGACCCACAAAGGCATAGCTCTTGCCTGAATTTTGGGCACAACGCCAAGCACTCATACTATCCGTAACGTAATTCCAGTCGCCGGGGTTGTATGCAGAAGCATGAACAAAGCAAATATTTTCTTCATGCACAATGAGCGGAAGATTTTTTAGAAAATCGACGTGACTACTGCTTAATTGTGTTTTAGTCCATTCAATTGCAGCATTGGCGCTCGCATTCATTTGGTCGCGACGATCTTTAAAAACCGCCTCATCGTGATTCCCAAGAATAGCAATCGCTTTTTTACATTCGACTAAACCAGCAATTCGATCAATGAGTGCTGCAGGATCTGCGTTATATCCAACTAGATCCCCTAAGAAAACCATGCGGGTAACGCCGAGCTCTTCCGCCTTGCTGATGCAGGCTTCGAAAGCCTCTAAATTACTGTGGAGATCGGCAAATAGTCCAATACGCTCTGACATCCTTCAATGATAGGACAAAAGTCCTTTACTTTGAAGGGTTATAGGGGCTCGGCACTAAGTAGGGCGATTTTTGAAGCGCTTATGCACCCAATAATATTCAGCGGGACGTAAACGAATCTCTTGTTCGAAATATTGATTCAAGCGAGCGGTATCCGCCTTTTGGTCATCGCTCGGAAAGTCTTCTAGTGGGTGGCTAATTTCACAAAGATATCCAGATTCATCCTCCTTTAGAGAGGTACTCATCATGCACACATCGGCACCCGTAATTTTTGCAAGTCGCGAGATCGTTGTAACCGTATTGGTTTCGATTCCAAAGAAGGGAACAAATTCAGAATCTTTTAGGCCCAGATCAATATCAGGAGCAATGATGATGAAGCCGCCATTGCGAATTTCACGAATAATAGCTTTGGCATTTCCTTGCCGATCAATCGAGTTGCCGCCAAAGCGATTACGCCAATCAATAATCTTCTGGTTAAAAAATGGATTCTTCATCTTCTGAAAAAATCCTGAAGTGCGAGGCCAGTCCATTTTTCTTGCTAAGGCGCTCAAAATAATGCCACCTTCAATTCCAGTGAAATGCATGTTCACCAAAATACGCGGCTTCCGACTCGTTAGATCAATATCGGATTTAACCTCAATCATGTTGCTCAATTGCTTTTCGGTTCCAAGCCAAATAATGCGTTTTTCAACCAAGCTTCGACCAAGAAGGCGCCAATGTTTTTTACTGAGTGAATCAATTTCCTTCGAGCTCAGATCGGGAAAGCACATCTGCAGATTGGTTGTTACCACTCGATTTTTATCTTCAGGAATTCTGGCGGCGATGTACCCTAGGCCATAACTCAGCGACACCAGGATGTTAGAGGGAAGTAGGGATAGGTGTTTGAGAAAAACAACCCCAACGCTATTCGAAAAAGATTTGAGCGAACGAGCGCTATTCCGCTTCGTATCGCTTGATGGATTTGGCGAAGCGCTCGAGCATTTCCTCGGTAGAGCTGCTCGACATTCCGAGACCATTCACGAGTCCGGTTTCGAGGCGATAAGCCCAGCCGTGCACGGTTAACTCTTGTCCACGCGCCCACGCATCTTGAACAATCGTGGTTTCACAAACATTGACGACTTGTTCAATGACATTGAGCTCACACAATCGATCCTGGCGCTTTGGCGTTGGAATGGCATCACATAAATAGCGTTCATATTTCTGATGAACATCTTTGACATGACGCAACCAATTATCTGCAAGGCCTACACGTTTGTCAGTTAGCGTCGCATGAACTCCAGAGCAACCATAGTGACCCACAACCAGAATGTGTTTTACTTTTAATAAATCAATCGCAAATTGAATAACTGATAAACAATTTAGATCGGTATGAACAACAACGTTTGCTACATTTCGAAGAACAAACAATTCACCTGGAAGTAAGTTCACAATATCATTTGCGGGCACACGACTATCAGAGCACCCAATCCAAAGATATTCGGGAACCTGCTGAGAAACCAGGCGTTTAAAGAAGTCGGCATTTTTTGCCACCATGCTCTCAGCCCAGGTGCGATTATTGGCAAATAGCTGTTCAAGAGCTTGAGAATGTTTATGTGGCATGGATTAAGTTTAAAGTACTTTTATGACGCCGATTTGGTTAAAACAAACCCCCACGGGAATCGCCCTGAGCCTCTACTGTCAGCCTGGTGCAAAACAGACCAAGGTAGTGGGCGTACATGATGGCTGTCTGAAGATCTCACTGCAGACCCCAGCACTAGAAAATAAGGCTAATGAGCATTTGTTGGCCTGGTTAGCTAAGCAACTGAAGATCCCACAAAAGCAAATCCAATTTTTATCTGGCCAAAATAGTCGCAAGAAGAGACTTGAAATTTGGGGCTCAATAGATGCTGAGCAAATAACCCAATTATTGAAGCCTTAGACCTACCAAAAGAGCGCCCACAAAATTCCTAAAATTAATACCCACTTTCCAATGTAATAGACAGAACGATGTTTGGCTTCAAGCTTTTTTGCTTGTGCACGCAGTTGATAAAAATAAGTAAACAAGACATTTACAAAGCCAACTTTTTCGCCCTCAACATTCTGTGATGCTGCAGCACTCATGACATAACGTCCAAACTAACGATTCAGCAATTGCACTACTTTGGTATGAACAGGGCGCTCCACATCGCAAAATAGAACGATGCGCTGTTGATCCGTCTCGTTGGCAGCGTAATGAATGTAGGTTTCGTCAAACATCACGGGCTCTCCGTCCTTCCAAAAATAACGCTCTCCATCAACATCAATGAAACACTTTGGATCATTGGGCGTAACCAAGCCTACGTGATAGCGTAAGGATCCGGCATAAGGGTCGCGATGGCGCACCAGCGTTGCCCCGGGCGGCAGGGAGGCAAACATAGCGGCCTTAACAGAGAGAATGGATTTGAGCAGCGCAACGGTCTTTGGGCAGCTCACCTGGGCCGATGGCAAGTCTTTGCCGTACCAGTAGAGGTGGAAGCGTTTCCACCCTGTCCTGAAGAACGAGTTAAACCCAATATCGTTATAGCCGGTAGCCGCTGCTATGGCGCCATCAGCGTTGAGGGCTAATGCTTCCTGACAAATGATCTCCCAGCTATCTTTCAGGGGCTACATTTCAGGAGACTGGCTCACGGGAATAAATGCGCTCGCCTTTACCTTAGAAAATAAGTAAAACAGAGAGTTGATGGGGGCTAGCAAAACCTGGTAGTCGGTAAGCGATCGAACCACCCCAAAGCGTACTCTACCCCTAAAGTAGACGTAAATTGCCGATATTACAAAGATAAAAAGATGATGTGACGCGCGTGCATTCGATTTGCCAATCCAAAGTAATGAGTGCCATTTTAATTTGGATAGAGGCGGTGAATCGACTATTTCTTCTATAGTTATCCTCATATACTTAAAGAAACGCAGAAAATAGATGCCCTATTGCTGCTTAGGGTTTGTGTGGATATAGCCTGGAGAAATCGAATGAATAGCTTTATAAAGTGGCTCTTAAGCCTTGTTTTAATTGGCTTAGCGGGTATTTCAGCGTATACCTGGATCATGCTCACTTGGAGCTATGGCAGTGGAGAGCGGGCTGGATATGTGCAGAAATTCTCGAATCGTGGCTACATTTGTAAAACTTGGGAAGGTGAATTGGCGATGGTTTCCATGCCAGGAACCATGTCGGAAAAATTCCTCTTTACGGTGCGCGATGATGCTGTGGCGCAAAAAATTAATGCTAACTTAGGAAAAAGTGGCTCTAAAATACGCACAGCACATTGGATTGCCGACAACCTATTTTGGAGATACCGAATATTTTGTCAATGGCATAGAAGTGCTGGATGAATAATTTGTTGTTGTTTTAAAAATTGTTGTTACGCAGCTTTATTTTCGTAATTTTTTGTGGTTAAAATCATGTAAGCGCAATGTGCGCCGACATCAATATCTATAAGGAGCTTCACTTGAACAAAGCCGAACTAATCGCAGCAATTGCTGACGACGCGGAGATCTCTAAAGCTAAAGCTGAATTCGCATTGAATTTCGCTATCGAGAACATTATCAAAGCTGTTACTAAAGGTGATTCAGTACAACTGATCGGCTTTGGTACTTTCGCATCTGGTAAGCGCGCTGCACGTATGGGTCGCAACCCAAAAACTGGCGAGCCACTCAAAATCGCCGCTGCTAAAACTGTTAAGTTTTCTGCTGGTAAAGCATTTAAAGATTCAGTTAACAAGCGTAAGAAGTGATTCTTCCTTGTTGATAAAAAAGATTGCTGTTAACAATGAGTGTTTTTTGACCTAACTCTGCACCAATCTACGATGACGATGAATGCTCATTAAAATTCCCGCTCCAAATCCTAGGGTTACTAGAGCCGTGCCACCATAACTAATAAACGGTAATGGCACGCCAACAACCGGTAGCAATCCGCTAACCATTCCAATGTTTACAAATGCATAAGTAAAAAATATTAGGGTGACAGCAGCGCCCAATAAGCGAGTAAATAAATTTGGCGCGCTAGCGGAGATTGCAAGACCGCGTTTAATTAATGCAAAGAACAGCGCTAGCAAAATGAAATTACCAAGCAATCCAAATTCTTCTGAGAAGACTGCAAACACAAAGTCAGTATGTTTTTCTGGAATAAATTCCAGGTGGGCTTGTGTTCCTTGAAACCAGCCCTTACCGAAAAAGCCACCAGAGCCGATTGCAATCATAGACTGAATCGTATGAAAACCTTTGCCTAACGGATCGCTGCTCGGGTCAAGTAGTGTGCAGACGCGATGCTTTTGGTAATTATGTACAAATGGCCAAGCTACATCGTGAGCGCAGATGGCGCTACCAAAAATAATGATGAGCAAAATACCGATCGCACCAATGCCCACGAAAGGTAAGATCCATTTCCAGGGTAATCCCGCCAAGATAATGACGTATAGGCCCGCTGCAAATACCAATAAAGCTGTTCCAAGATCGGGTTGGCGGGCTATTAAGAAAACAGGAATAGCCAAAATAATTCCTGCGACAGCATAGTCCCAAGTTTTTTGAATGCCTTCCCGCTTTTGAAAATACCATGCCAGCATGAGTGGCATCGCAATCTTCATGATTTCAGATGGTTGTATTACAACACCAATATTGAGCCAGCGACGCGCACCTTTTCTAATTAAACCAAATACTGCCACCACAACTAATAGCAAAACGCCAAGCCCATAAATCCAAACCGCACCCATCTCTAACCACTTTGGTGGAATACGAGAGACTAGCCACATCACTACAACAGAGAGTGCGAGGTTGCGTAATTCATCGGCGATTTGTACAAGCGTATTTTGGCTTGCCGAAATAAAAGTAAAAAACCCCGCAGCCGCCAAGCCAAGCAGAATCAGGCCTAGCTGGCGATCTAAACCAGAGAAAAAACTAAAAAAAAGTGTTTGGATTTTATTTAAGGGACTCTTTTCCATTCAGGAATCTCCTTGGGCCACTTGCCCTCGACATAGTAGTCGAGTGCTTTGCGCGCAATTGGCGCAGCATACTGCGCACCAAAACCCGCGTTCTCCACCACCATCGCAATCACGATGGTTGGTTTCTCTACAGGCGCAAATGCAATGTAGAGCGCGTGGTCGCGCAAAAATTCTGCCGTCGCCCCATGTTTGTATTCCTTGGAGTTCAAGCTAAACACTTGTGCTGTTCCAGTCTTGCCGCCGGCAACGTATCCGGCACCTTTAAATGCTGCGGCCGATGTTCCAGAAATATTGACTTCAACCATAGCCTTTTTAATAATGTCGATATTCTCTTGGCTTAGATCTATGCGATAACTTTCCTTAGGGGTGGTCAGTACTCTATTGCGAGTAAAAGGATCTTCAATTGCCTTAACTAAGTGAGGTTTCATCACCACGCCATTATTGGCTAGGTTGGCCATAGCATGTGACAACTGCAAAATGGTAAATGCGTTGTAGCCTTGACCAATGCCGAGAGAAATTGTTTCGCTTTCATACCATTTTTGTTGTTCAGGTTTCTTGAAGGTATTTTTTTTCCACTCAGTCGATGGCAAAACCCCCCTAGCTTCGCCTTGCAAATCAATGCCAGTGATTTGACCAAAACCAAATGGCTTCATAAAGTCATGCATCATGTTTACGCCCATGTCACGAGCAAGCATGTAGTAGTAGGTGTCGCATGATTCAACGATCGACTTTTGCATATCGACAATCCCATGACCACCCTTTTTGTCATCGCGGAAGGTATGGCTACCAAAATCGAAGTAGCCAGGATCAGATATGGTTTGTGAGGGCGTGCGCTTTTTATTTTCTAGTGCGGCCAGCGCCATGAACGGTTTATAGGTTGAGCCCGGAGGATAAATACCTTTGAGGGGACGGTTATAGAGAGGCTTTTGCGGTGAGTCGTTCAGCTCTTTCCACGTTACCGAATCTATGCCCTCAACAAAATCATTGGGATTGAAATTGGGTTTAGAGACAAACGCCAAAATGTCCCCAGTTTCTGGCTCAATCGCCACAAAAGCCCCGCGAAAATTTCCATAAAGTTGCTCAACTAAATACTGCAACTTGATATCAACAGAGAGAACAATATTTTTACCAGGGATCGATGGCGAGCTAGAGAGAGTACGCACTGGTTTACCGCCAGCAGTAATTTCTACTTGATCGTAGCCCGGCACTCCGCGCAATACATTCTCATAACTCTGCTCTAAGCCAATTTTTCCGACATATTGAATGCCAGGTAAAAAAGAGGCCTGCAATGCATCGGGGTCGTCCGATCTCGAGTTCTCAATTTCGGATTGCATCCGCTCTTTATCCCGCTGGGAAACGCGACCGATATACCCTATTAAATGCGATGCCAACTCGTTGTAGGGGCACTCTCTAAAGCTTCTGGCGCGGATCTCGACCCCTGGAAACCGGTAACGATTGGCTATGAAACGGGCGGTTTCTGCCTCATTGAGCATCGAGCGCAGGGGGAAAGTGCCCATATTGCGAGAATCTTCAAGGGATCGCTTGAAATTACGTTTATCCCTCGGAGAAATATCGATGATTTCAGAAAGGTCGCTGATGAGCTGGTCTACATTGCCGTTTACTTCTTCGGCATTGACATCTAAGGTGAGAGCAGAGTAATTTCGACCAATCGCAATCCCGTTGCGATCGATGATGAGGCCACGATTTGCTGGTGCAGGTACCAATGCGATGCGATTGCTCTCTGCTAATAAAGCGTACTTACTATGACTGATTAACTGCAACCATACCAAGCGAGCGACTAACAATAAAAAGCAAAACGCAACAAATAAAGTCGCAATATGAATGCGTTCTTGAAATGAATCGAGATCAGGCTTTTTAAAAGAAACCATGCAGCTTCTTAAAGTGGACGATTGTGATCAACGTCGATTGGGCGACGCTGTGGAGCAAGCAAAATTCGAGTGGAAATCGGCCAAAGCATCGCTTCAATTACAGCCTGGATGGAGCCTGTCAAGGCCCACCAATAAAGCTCCCCGCTTAATGCCCAGTGAACTAAGGCTGGAAAAAGTGAGACCAGTAAAAAAATGGGGAGAAGATGTAAGGCTTGGGAGAGAACGCTGAGCGCAATGATGCGACGATGCCAAGAAATAGCAATGTAAGCAACTAAAGAATAGCTAAATGCATGTAAACCCAATAAATCAGAATTATGTACATCCATCATTAATCCCAGAATAAATGCCCAGATCACGCCCACATAACGGTGCTGGTGAATATTCCAAAAGACGATGCAAACAATCAACCAGTCAGGCACCCAACCATAATTGCCAATTGGTAATAAATTTAATAACAGCGCGCAAAACAGGCTGAAATAAATAAAAACGGGATTGACCGGTCTAAGAATGTAACCGCTCTGAAAGTCGATCATTGCATTCCTCGCGCACGCGTTTGACGACTAGGTGTGTTTGTTGATGAAGTGCCGTTAGAGGATTTGTTATTCAAGGTTCGGAGCCTTGGCGTCAAATTGTGGGTCATATAACAAGGCAAGCGCTTGTCGGTAACGATTGACTGCGGCAACAGGTACGCAAAATACATTGGATGAATTTTTATCCGTGTTTCGCTCAATTTTGCTGATAACAGCCACTGCAAAACCCGGTGGATACACCCCGTCAATTCCAGAGGTCAGCAAAATATCACCTACCTCAAGATCGCTTGCTACCGGCAAATAACGTAATTCCAGAGGGTTTCCGCGCCCCGCCCCAAAAACCGCGGCGCGGAGGCCATTTCGAGCCACTTGGACGGGGACGGAAAAATCCCGATCCTCGAGCAGGGAGACCTCTGCAGAACGCTCGTAAAGTCTGACGACTTGACCAAGAATGCCAGCACCATTAGCAATCGGATTGCCAAGTTTTAAGCCATCATTGCTGCCACGGTTAATCACAATCCGCTGTGAAATGGGGTTAGGTGGGTTGAACAGAATTTCAACAGGCAATGTTTTGAATGGCACCTGTTTTTGAAGCGCCATTAATTCGCGAAGGTTTTGGTTTTCAACCATTAAGAACTCGGACTGATTTGCAAGCAACGAGAGCTCTGCTTGGCGAACTTTCATTACTTGATTTTCTTGATCAAGGCTTGCGCGAGTTGTGAAATATTCCGAGAGCGCTTCGAATGCATTACGTGGCGCCATCATCACGTATTCGAGTGGACGCAAAATCCAATTGACGTTGCTGCGAATCGGGTCGAGTGCTTTAAAACGAAAATCGATCAGCATCAGAGCGATGCTGATCGACAGACAGACAATCAGTTTAAGTAGAGCCGGAATGCCCTGTCTGAAAAGTGGTGGAGCGCTATGTTGCAATTCCCTGTTCGACGTGTAAGTCGCTTATTCGTGCGAGAACACTCCGCCTAACTTGTCCATGCGCTCAAGTGCAATACCACAACCACGTGCTACGCAAGTTAATGGGTCTTCTGCAACATGAATTGGCAAACCGGTTTCTTCTAACAACAGGCGATCAAGGTCACGCAATAAGGCGCCACCGCCTGTCAGCATCATGCCGCACTCGGCAATATCTGATGCGAGCTCAGGTGGAATTTGTTCAAGCGCCGCCTTAACTGCAGTCACGATTTGATTCAATGGATCTGTTAGTGCCTCAAGAATTTCATTGCTGGTAACAGTGAAACTACGTGGAATACCTTCTGAAAGATTGCGACCCTTTACTTCCATCTCACGCACCTCAGTGCCTGGGAAGGCGGAGCCAATAGTCTTCTTAATGAGCTCAGCAGTTTGTTCGCCAATCAACATCCCGTAGTTGCGACGGATGTAATTGGTGATCGCTTCATCAAACTTATCACCACCAACGCGTACTGATCCTTTGTAGACCATGCCACCCAATGACATCACGCCAACTTCGGTTGTGCCACCACCGATATCAACTACCATTGAACCCGCCGCTTCGGAAACTGGTAGTCCAGAACCAATTGCAGCAGCCATAGGCTCCTCAATCAAAAAGACTTGTGAAGCACCAGCACCCAAAGCAGACTCGCGAATCGCGCGACGTTCAACTTGAGTAGATCCGCAGGGAACGCAAATGATGATGCGCAGACTAAACTTTAATAATTTGCTTTCATGTACCAACTTGATAAATTGCTTGAGCATTTGCTCGGTGATGGTGAAATCAGCAATAACACCATCTTTCATGGGGCGAATGGCCTCAATATTGCCGGGAACGCGTCCCAACATTGCTTTTGCTTCTTTTCCAATTGCCAAAATGGTCTTTTTGCCGTTTGGACCGCCTTCTTGGCGAATTGCCACAACCGATGGCTCATCAAGGACAATGCCCCGCTCACGCATATAAATTAAGGTGTTCGCGGTTCCTAGGTCGATGGCTAGGTCATTGGAAAAGAAGCTACGGAAAAAACCAAACATGCTGTAGTGGGAAAATAGAAAGTGTTAATGAAAATATATGAGAATGATACTCTAGCGCTCCATGAAACTTAATGATGTCCAGCGCATTGCGCACCTTTCCAGGCTTGAGTTAAGTCAGGCAGAAGCCGAGGCAGTTTTGCCCCAACTACAGGCGGTTTTTTCCCTTGTGGAAGAAATGCAGGCTGTCGATACAATCGGGCTAGAGCCACTCGCCCACCCCATTTTATTTTTACGTGAACTGGCCCAACCTTTGCGCGCCGATCACGTCACCGAATCTGATGACCGTGCTCAAAATATGCAATCTGCCCCCGCTCAACAGGATGGCTATTTCTTGGTTCCAAAGGTGATTGAATGAGTTGGCACAACACCCCAATTGCCTTGATGGCGAAAGCTTTAGCTGAAAAAAAGGTTTCCAGTAAGGAGCTTACACAGCACTTTTTAGAGCGCATTGAGACTGGAAAACGGTGGAATGCGTTTATAGATGTGAATGCTCACTTAAGCTTAGAGCAAGCAGATAAAGCAGATTCATTAATTTCTTCTGGAAATGCCGGCAAATTGACGGGGATTCCGATTGCGCACAAAGATGTATTCGTGACCCGTGGCTGGAAGTCCACTGCAGCCTCCAAGATTTTGGCCAACTATCAAAGTCCTTTTGATGCCACCGTGGTTGCCAACCTCGGAATTCCGGGTGAAGGTAACCCCCATGGTGCAGGCATGGTTTGCTTGGGTAAAACCAATATGGACGAGTTTGCGATGGGCTCATCCAATGAAAATTCAGCCTATGGACCGGTTCTCAATCCCTGGAATGCTGCTCACGTGGCTGGGGGGTCCTCTGGCGGATCTGCGGCTGCAGTTGCAGCAGGCTTAGCTCCGATTGCCACTGGGACCGATACGGGCGGCTCAATTCGTCAGCCTGCCGCATTTTGTGGATTAACGGGGATTAAGCCTACTTACGGGCGCGTTTCCCGCTACGGGATGATTGCCTATGCTTCTTCTTTGGATCAGGCTGGCCCCATGGGCAAGACGGCTGAGGATTGCGCGTTATTGCTTTCGGCAATGTCATCACATGATCCAAAAGATTCCACCTCGCTGGCAGACGCTGGTGAGGACTATGGTCGTTACCTCAATCAACCTTGGCAAGATAGCAATGCAAATTCTGCGAAGCCATTAGAGGGATTGCGTATTGGATTGCCAAAAGAATTCTTTGCAGAGAGTTTGGCGAGTGATGTTGCTAAATCAGTTAATGAAGCTGCCAAAATTTTAGAAAGCTTAGGGGCTAAGCTGGTTGACGTTAGTCTTCCTAAAACGAAACTCTCCATTCCGGTTTATTACGTTTTAGCTCCTGCGGAAGCATCAAGCAATTTGAGTCGTTTCGATGGTGTGCGTTATGGCCATCGTGCAAGCAACTACAAAGACTTAGGCGATATGTATCAAAGATCTCGAACCGAAGGTTTTGGTGCAGAAGTCAGGCGGCGTATTTTGATAGGCACTTACGTTCTTTGTCACGGTTACTATGACGCTTACTATTTGCAAGCACAAAAAATCCGACGCATTATTGCTTCGGATTTTCAGGCGGCATTTAAAGAATGTGATGTCATCCTTGGGTCTGTAGCGCCAGATGTGGCTTGGCGCTTAGGTGAAAAATCAAACGATCCTGTGCAAATGTATTTAGAGGATATTTATACGCTCTCAACCAATTTGGCAGGCTTGCCAGCAATGAGCGCCCCTTGCGGATTTAATGCGAATAATTTGCCAATTGGCATGCAATTAATTGGAAATTATTTTTCTGAAGCGCGCCTATTACAAGTAGCCCATCAATATCAGCAGTCTACTGATTGGCATTTACGTCAAGCAAGCGAGGTGGCATGATGCAGTGGGAAGTCGTTATTGGTCTTGAGACCCATGCACAACTACAAACGCAATCCAAAATTTTTAGTGGTGCTAGCACCCGTTTTGGCGCAGAACCTAATACGCAAGCTTGTGCAGTTGATTTAGCGTTGCCAGGAGTATTGCCAGTATTAAATCGTCAAGCAGTAGAGCATGCGATTCGTTTTGGATTGGCAGTGGGCGCGACTATTCCACCTACAAGTATTTTTGCGCGCAAGAATTATTTCTATCCCGATCTACCAAAGGGATATCAAATCAGTCAATTTGAAATTCCCGTAGTGGCGGGCGGAAAAATCTACATTCTGGTTGGCGATGAGGTTAAGACCGTTGAATTAACCCGTGCGCATATGGAAGAAGATGCTGGTAAATCGGTTCATGAGGAGGGCTTTATTGGTCCCTATGGTGAGCCCTCTAGCGGCATTGATCTAAATCGTGCAGGTACTCCACTTTTGGAGATTGTTACTGAGCCAGTCATGCGCAGCGCTGCTGAGGCTGTTGCCTACGCTAAGGCGCTGCATAACCTGGTAGTGTGGTTGGGCGTGTGTGATGGCAATATGCAGGAAGGCTCTTTCCGTTGCGACGCCAACGTATCGGTGCGTCCGCAAGGGCAGGCAGAATTTGGCACTCGTTGTGAGATTAAGAATCTAAACTCTTTCCGCTTTCTTGAGGAGGCTATTCAATATGAAGTGCGTCGTCAGATTGAATTGATTGAGGATGGCGGAACAGTGGTTCAAGAAACGCGACTCTACGATCCTGACCGTGGCGAAACGCGCAGTATGCGTAGCAAAGAAGATGCAAATGATTATCGGTATTTCCCTGACCCAGACTTATTGCCGGTAGTCATCAATGAAGCTTGGATTAATCAAGTGCGCAGTAGCACGCCAGCATTGCCTGCGCAGCTTCGTGAGCAGTGGCAAAGTGAATATGGATTGAGTGCCTACGATGTTCAGTTACTTACCCAAGATCGTGATACCGCAAAAGTATTTGAAGATCTATTAGCTATTGTTGGTAAACCATTGGCAAAAGCGGCGGCAAATCTGATTGCCGGTGAATTTGCTTCTTCTTTAAATCGTGCGGGAATCGCTACAGCAAATGCGCCATTAAAAGCGGAACATTTAGCGCCCCTACTTACGCGCGTTGCGGATGAAACTATCTCAAACAAGATTGCCAAAGATATTTTTGCAATCCTTTGGGAAGAGGCAGTTTCTGGCAAAGGGATTAGCTCGGTTGATCAAATCATTGATGCTAAAGGCCTTAAACAAATTAGCGATAGCGGAGCGCTTGAAGCCATCATCGATCAAGTGTTGGTGGCTAACCAGAAGTCTGTAGAAGAGTTCCGCTCTGGAAAAGAGAAGGCCTTTAATGCGTTAGTTGGTCAAATTATGAAGGCTTCCCAGGGCAAGGCAAATCCTGGGCAAGTAAATGAGTTGTTGCGCAATAAATTAAGTTAAGAACAATGATTGGCAGTATTTGAAAGAGAAATCGATGAGTGCAATTGATCCAAAGCAGGCAGAACAAGAAGAATTGGTCGCAGAATGGTTGCGAGCCACTCCTGGATTCTTTGAGTGCTATGCCAATCTCTTTAATGAGATTCGGATTAAACACCCTCATGAAGATCGCGCCATCTCATTGCAAGAACGTCAAATGACGGTATTACGAACTCAAAATCAAGAGCTCAATCGCCGTTTAAGTGAGATGCTGCATTTTGGTAGCCGCAATGATAAAACTCAGCAAAGCTTGGTTGCGTGGTTATTGCGCTTGATGAAAGCGAATACAAAAGCGGATGTCGAGGCCGCCATTATTACTGGATTGGCAGAAGTGTTTGAGGTGGAGGCCGCAAAATTGCTGTCACCCAATTCGGCATTTAGTCCTTGGGTTGATACGCCATTATGTGGCTCGGCAAAAGAGTTGGCAGCGGCGAGCACAGACCTGCTTGTTACCCAAGTAGCTATTTCTCCCGGGTGGCAGAGCATGGTAGCCATTGGCTTGCCTCTAGGAAAGAGCATGGGCATCAACAGTCACCTTGCCGTACTGCTGGCAAGCAAAGACGAAACGCGTTTTATGGCAGACATGGGCGCATTTTATTTGCGTCAAATTGCAGAGCTTACTGCCGCAGCCTTGGATCGCATCCAAGCTTATGAAGTTAAAGTCGACTGAACTTCATCCACTCATGCAAGAGTACTTGCATGAGCTTCATGTACTGCGGCAACTGTCGAAGCATACGCTTAAGGCATATGGGATGGATTTAAGCGATCTTCAAGGTTTTGCAGCAGAAGATTCGGTAGATTTATTAAAAGTTAGTAATGCACATGTGCGTCGATGGGCTGGTCGCTTACACTCCAAAGAAAAATCGTCTAGAAGCATTGCGAGAGCACTCTCAGCATGGCGTGGTTGGTATGACTGGATAACAGAAAAAGATGCTCGTCGTGATGTACGAGTTGGTAAAGTTGCTAGCAACTTAATTGCCAATCCGGTGGATGATGTCAAGGCTCCCAAGCGTCTTAAGTCCTTGCCAAAGGCGCTATCGGTGGAGCAGGCGCTAGCCTTGGTTAATCAAGCCGTTAAAGAGGCGGAGGAGAAAAAAGACCTAGAGTCGATTCGAGATGCTGCCATTATTGACTTGTTGTATTCCTCGGGTTTGCGTTTATCTGAACTGCTGGGGATTGGTGTAATGCAAAGTAAAGATCGCCAGCAAGAGTCTGCTGGCTGGCTTGATTGGGATGCCGCTGAAGTGACCGTATTGGGTAAGGGTGGAAAAAGACGTTCAGTTCCAGTTGGCGCCCCTGCGATGAAATCGCTGCTTACCTGGCGTGAAATTCGGGGCTCTGGTGCGCACCCCAATCAATCGCTTGCTCTATTTTTATCTGCCAGCGGCAAGAGATTATCGCCGCGCACTGTACAGGCACGTTTGCGCACCCTAGCCATTCGTGCGGGGTTGCCAACACATGTGCATCCCCACATGATGCGCCATAGTTTTGCGAGTCATGTACTGCAGTCTTCGCAAGATTTGCGTGCTGTGCAGGAGATGTTGGGGCACGCCAGTATCGCTAGTACCCAGATTTATACCTCGCTTGACTTTCAGCATCTTGCTCAGGCATACGATAAAGCGCATCCCCGTGCGAAGGCTGGCAAAGGCTGAGGAACTCGGTAAGATAGTAGGGTTCCTAGTTGGGAAATGCATCATCTAAAGAAATCGATTGGATCATTCATGGCATTAATTCCGGTAACCATATGACGGGCCTTTTGGGGAGTGGAAAGACCACCCTGTTAAAGCACATTCTTACTGAGGATCACGGTAAGAAAATTGCAGTCATCGAAAGCGAATTCGGTGAGGAAAATATTGATAACGATATTCTGGTTCAGAACCATGAAGAAAATATCGTCCAAATGAGTAGGCTGCATCTGCTGCGCGATTCGTGGCGACCTTGTAGAAGCATTAAGCGCTTAGTGGGAGCAGCGTAAGGATAAAAAGATTCACTTTGACCGCGTAGTCATCGAAACCACGGGTGTCGCCAATCCAGGGCCGGTAGCGCAAACCTTCTTTATGGATGATGAAGTTGCGGATCACTATGTATTGGATGCTGTGGTGACATTGGTGGATGCTAAGCATGGTCAACAACAACTGAATGAACATGAAGAGGCCCAGCGCCAAGTGGGCTTTGCGGATCAGATATTTATTACTAAAACGATTTAGTATCGCCTGCAGAAGTAGAGGCGCCGCGTCATCGTTTGATGCACATGAATCTACGAGCGCCAATTAGCGCGATTTCAAAAGGGGTAGTGCCATTAAATGCGGTCTTGGACCTGAAGGGTTTTAATCTCAATGCAAAGTTGGATATTGATCCCCATTTCCTGGAGCACGAGGATCATGACCACGCACATTGCGGCCATGACCACCCTCATGATCACGATCACAGCACATGCGGGCATGATCATAGCCACGACCATCATCATGGTCATGCAGGACATACCGATCGCATTCAGTCATTCGTTTTTCGTAGTGATAAACCCTTTGATCATAAAAAGCTCGAAGATTTTTTGGGGGGCATTTTGAGGTATTTGTGGAAAAGATGCTGCGCTACAAGGGCGTGCTTTATGTGAAGGGAGCCAGCCGAAAAGTGGTGTTTCAGGGTGTCCACCAGATGATGGGGAGCGATTTAGCTGGTCCATGGGGCACAGAGCCCAAGCAAACCCGTATGGTCTTTATTGGCATTGATTTGCCGAAAGATACGTTGCTGGCTGGGCTAGAGGGATATTTGGTCTAGGCGGATTCGGGTACAATCCGCCGCCACGGTCAAGAATGTTTAATACGGAAAAATATTGATTCTTAGGCAACAAAAGTTTGGCAGAATGAGGCATTAATGCTTCCAATTCAGGAAAGAACGAGATGACGGTAAAAACAGCAACAAAACCTGCAAGCACATCAAAAGCGAGCAGCAAGGCGGCAAGCACGAAAGCGGTTAAAGGCGCGCCTTTGACTGAAGCTGAATTGCTCAAGATGTCTGACAAGGACTACATGAATGCTGCACAGCTGGATTTTTTCCGTCAAAAATTACTAACCCTCAAAGAAGACATTCTGAAGAACGCTTCTGAGACAACAGAGCATCTACGTGAAAATATTTTGGTTCCAGATCCAGCGGATCGCGCAACCATTGAAGAAGAGCACGCATTGGAATTGCGTACGCGCGATCGTGAACGCAAGTTATTGAAGAAAGTGGAGCAAGCACTGGGCCGCATCGAGTCTGGTGATTACGGTTGGTGCGAAGAAACCGGAGAGCCAATCGGCTTAAACCGTTTAATTGCAAGGCCTACAGCCAATTTATCTCTTGAGGCACAAGAGCGCCGCGAACTTCGTCAAAAACTATTCGGCGAATAAAGCGAATCTGTAATGACCAAGCATTTGCCTACTCTTGGTGATATCTCGCCTTTGTTGAAGGCGGAGATTCTTGCTGAAGCTCTACCCTATATTCGTGCCTATCACGGCAAAACTATCGTAATTAAGTACGGTGGCAATGCCATGGTTGAGGAACGTCTCAAAGAGAGCTTCGCACGCGATGTGATTTTGTTGAAGTTGGTTGGCATGAATCCAGTGGTGGTTCATGGTGGCGGACCGCAAATTGATGAAGCACTGAAAAAGATTGGTAAGACTAAAACATTTATTCAGGGCATGCGCGTCACCGATGAAGAGACCATGGAAGTGGTTGAGTGGGTTCTTGGCGGTGAAGTGCAGCAAGATATTGTGATGCTCATTAATCACTTTGGCGGCCAGGCGGTAGGATTGACTGGCAAGGACGGGGGTTTGATCCACGCTAAGAAAATGATGATTCCTAGCGATACTGCGCCAGGCGAAAAGGTGGACATCGGCTTTGTTGGTGAAATCGAGGCAATCAATCCGGCGGTTGTAGAAGCATTGCAGGACGACGCGTTTATTCCAGTAATTTCCCCAATCGGTTTTAGCAAAGAGGGTCAGGCTTACAACATTAATGCTGATTTAGTTGCTGGCAAGATGGCTGAAATTCTGCATGCAGAAAAGTTGGTCATGATGACTAACACTCCGGGAGTGATGGACAAAGACGGTAAATTGCTCACCGATTTAACTGCTCGTGAAATTGATGCATTATTTGCAGACGGCACGATTGCTGGCGGTATGTTGCCCAAGATTTCTTCAGCCTTAGATGCTGCAAAGAGTGGTGTCAATTCTGTGCATATTATTGATGGCCGCATCGAACACTCTTTGTTGCTAGAAATTTTGACCGAGCAAGCATTCGGCACGATGATTCGGTCGAGATAAGAAGAGAGCTATGCGTGAATCTATAGAGCCAGCAGATATCGACAGCAGCAGTGCTGACGCTGGTAAGGCATGCAAGCGCCCTTGCCCCGGAGAGCGCCCCTGCAGATTTTGCAAGTACTTGCAGAAATGTTGCAAAACCCTAAAGGGGGGGCGTGCCACTACAGCTGCATTGGCGGCCAAAATTGATGTTTCTGAAGCGGCTTTGTACCGACATTTTGCGAGTAAGGCGCAGATGTTCTGGGGCTTAATTTCGTTTATCGAACAAACGGTTTTTGGATTAATTAATCAAATCAACCAAAAAAAAGAGTCTGGCCTGGCGCAAGCGCGCGGCATTCTCCAAATGCTATTGTTTTTTGCAGAAAAGAATCCTGGCATGACCCGTGTGCTACTGGGCGATGCCTTATTGCAAGAGGATGACCGCTTGCAAGAACGCATTACTCAAGTGCTCGATCGTGTGGAAGTTTCTCTAAAACAGGCTTTGCGTATCGCCCAAACCCAGGGTGGCACTTGGTCTAAGCTGGGTCAAGAAGAGGTTGGTATTCGTGCTGCAATGTTGATGAGCTTTGTGCTGGGTCGCTGGCATCGTTTTGCTCGTAGTGGTTTTAAGAAGTTGCCAACGGATGCTTCCGATGTCAGTCTGCGTTTGCTCTTGTCAGAATGAGCGAGCTACACTTCTCTAGAAACACGATTCATTTTGCCGAGCCTCTGCCTTTACAGAGCGGCGCAATATTATCTGGCTATAACTTAGTAATTGAAACGTACGGCAAATTGAATGCCGATAAGAGCAATGCCGTTTTGGTTTGTCATGCCCTAAATGCGTCACATCATGTCGCTGGCTCAAGCCCAGAAGACCCAGAAGATATTGGCTGGTTGGACAACATGATTGGTCCTGGTAAGCCAGCAGATACCGATCATTTTTTTGTCATCGGCGTTAATAACTTAGGCTCTTGCTTTGGTTCTACTGGCCCCATGAGTATCAACCCTGCCACTGGTAAGCCGTACGGCGCTGATTTTCCGGTTGTGACTGTAGAGGATTGGGTCAATACTCAAGCTCGCCTAGATGACAAGTTAGGCATTCGGAAGTTTGCAGCAGTGATGGGTGGAAGTTTGGGTGGAATGCAGGCAATGGCTTGGGCAATTCAGTTCCCGAAGCGTTTAGAGCATTGTGTAGTGATTGCCTATACTCCTAAATTAAGCGCGCAAAATATTGCGTTCAATGAAGTTGCGCGCAACGCTATTTTGTCTGACCCCGATTTTCATGGCGGTAACTACTACGAGCATGCTGTTGTTCCAAAGCGCGCTTTGCGATTGGCCCGCATGGTTGGGCACATTACCTACTTATCTGATGATGATATGGCAGAGAAGTTTTGGCGTGAATTACAGCGTCCAAATGGAGAGTCAAATGACTACAGTTTTAGCTTTGACGTGGAGTTTGAGGTAGAGAGCTATTTGCGCCATCAAGGTGACAAATTCTCAACGTACTTTGATGCGAATACGTACCTGTTGATCACTCGCGCTCTAGATTATTTTGATCCAGCCCGGCGTTGCGATGGTAGCTTGAACCGTGCCTTAGCTGAGGTACAGGCAAAGTTCTTAGTCGTGAGTTTTTCTGCGGACTGGCGCTTCCCGCCGAATCGAAGCCGTGAGATCGCGCAAGCGCTTTTGAGCAACAAGAGTGAGGTGACCTATGCAGAGATTGATGCGCCTCATGGCCACGATGCTTTTTTATTGGATGACGTTCGATATCACAATTTAGTTAGAGCGTACTTTAAGCAGATGCGTGAGGTTCAGGTATGATGATGAATAAACGCGCTGACTTTGCTGCGATTGCAAATTGGATTGCGCCCAATAGTCAGGTGCTCGATCTTGGTTGTGGTGACGGTAGCTTTTTGGAGTTTTTACAAAAGCAAAAACCAGTCCACGCCTATGGTGTAGAGATTGATGATGCTCGAGCTTTGTCATGCGTTCAAAAAGGTTTGAACGTTATCCAGCAAGACTTAGAAGGCGGTTTAGCATTATTTGAGGTCAATAGTTTTGACACCGTTGTTCTCTCGCAAACCGTGCAAACAATTCATCAGACTGAGAAGATCTTGCGTGAAGTGGTGCGTATTGGCAAAGAGTCCATCGTATCGTTCCCAAATTTTGGCCATTGGTCCCACCGCTTGGCAGTTGCGTTGGGACGCATGCCTGTGTCGAAGAGTCTGCCATATCAGTGGTACAACACGCCGAATGTGCTCGTATTAACAGTGGCAGATTTTGAGAAGCTTGCCTCTCGCCTTGGGCTACAAGAGATTGATCAATGCATATTGCATGATGGTCGACAGGTGGCATTGCTGCCAAATTTATTCGGAAGTTTGGCATTGTTTCGCGTTCGCCGAGCCTAGAAAATCAATACTCCGGTGTTCACTGCAGTTCAATCTTGGCTAAAAGACTTTCGGGTATACCTCGAATGGCCTTGTCTAAGAATGCTCTTTTTAGGGTATTCCGCGGGCTTGCCATTACTTCTCATTTTGGGAACACTCAGTTTTTGGTTGCGTGAGGCCGGTATCGATCGCAGCACGATCGGGTATCTCACATGGGTTGGCTTGATATACGCATTTAAGTGGGTCTGGGCGCCTTTAGTAGATCGCCTGCAAATTCCAGTGCTTACAAAATTATTCGGTCGTAGAAGAAGTTGGCTGATTTTTGCGCAAGCACTCATTATTTTGGGTCTTCTGGGGATGTCGACATTGGATCCCAAAGTTGCACTCAATCCTATGGTTTGGTGCGCACTCTTGGTTGCGTTTGGTTCTGCAACTCAAGATATAGCCCTAGATGCATTCCGAATTGAATCTGCGAATAGCGATCATCAAGCGGCCCTAGCAGCGACTTACCAAACGGGTTATCGATTAGCTTTGATTTGGGCTGGAGCAGGAGTTTTATGGCTTGCTGCAAGGGCGGAGATCGGCAGTGGCTATGATGCCGCTGCATGGCAGTTCGCTTACCTTTGTATGGCCGCCTCCATTGGCGTTGGGGTTTTAACCGCCCTACTTAGTGCCGAGCCCGCAGCGTATGCCCTACCGCAAGCTTGCAATGCCAAAGATTGGCTCTATCAAACTCTAATTGAGCCCTTTGCGGAATTTATCACTCGATATCGTTGGCATGCTGTTTTGATACTGGCGTTGATTGCTATCTATCGCATTAGCGATGTTGTAATGGGAATCATGGCCAATCCGTTCTACGTCGATATGGGTTACACCAAAAATGAGGTGGCTGCAGTAAGCAAAGGATTTGGGGTTGTGATGACTTTGGTCGGCGCATTTGTTGGTGGCGTGCTGACATTGCGTTTTGGGGTCTTGCGCATTTTATTTTTAGGCGCAGTGTTATCCGCCGTGAGCAATGTATTGTTTGCGTGGTTGGCAAACCAAGGCCATGATCTGCAGGGCTTGATTTGGGTAATATCGGCGGATAACTTGAGCTCAGGGATTGCTAGTGCAGCATTTATAGCGTTCCTATCGGCGCTCACAAATATTCGATATTCGGCTACTCAATACGCTCTATTTAGCTCCATGATGTTGTTATTGTCCAAGTGGCTCGCAGGATTTTCGGGTGTATTTGTTGATCACTTTGGGTATCAAGCTTTTTTCTATGGCACAGCTGTTATTGGTGCCCCAGTTCTTTTGTTGATTTGGGTAACAATGCATTTCAAGATTGTTCAGATCAAAAAAGAAGATGAATAATTTCTTTGGGATAGATGTTTAAGTTTCCAGTCGTAATCGATCGTAAGCGGCGCGTGGTCTGAAAATTTTTCGTCTTTATATACAGTAGCTTTTTTTGCGTTAGCAGCGATGCCTGGTGTTGCGATCTGGTAGTCAATGCGCCACCCCACATTTTTTGCATACGCTTGCCCACGATTGCTCCACCACGTATAACAAGACTCACTAGCCTTAGGCTCGAGTTTGCGATAAACGTCTACGTAGCCTACATTGTCAAAAAGATTGGTAAGCCATGCTCGTTCTTTAGACAGAAACCCAGAATTTTTAATATTACCCTTCCAGTTCTTAAGATCGATTTCATGATGAGCGATATTGACGTCGCCGCACAATACGATTTCACGGCCCGATTTTTTGAGGTTGACGAGGTGTGGTAGAAAGCTATCGAGGTAGCGGTATTTGGCCTCTTGGCGCTCTGGCGAGCTTGAGCCTGAGGGCATATAAACAGAAATGATGGAGAGTTCTTTGAAGCGAGCCTCGACATATCGACCTTCAGCATCAAACTCGGGATTGCCATATCCATAGAGGACTTCTTCAGGTTTGTGAGGGGTATAAATACCGCAACCACTGTATCCTTTTTTCTCAGCATCATGGAAAAATCCGTGCATGCCGTTTGGATTCAGAATGGTATCTTCGAGATCGTCGCGTTGCGCCTTAAATTCTTGTAGGCAAATAAAATCAGCTTTTTGCTTGATTGCCCATGGCAAAAAGCCTTTTTTGACTGCGGATCGAATGCCGTTGAGGTTCGCTGAAATGATGCGTAACATGTAGGCCTATGAGCTCAAATACTTCAAATCAAGATAATTTCATTCGCTTTGCTTTAGACGCAAAGGTCTTGTCCTTCGGAGAGTTTAAAACTAAAGCTGGCAGACTTTCGCCCTATCTTTTTAATGTCGGTGGATTTGATGATGGAGCTCGCTTGGGAGCCTTAGGCCGTTATTACGCCAAAGCTTTACAAGAATCTCATCTGAAGTTTGACATGTTGTATGGCCCAGCTTATAAGGGCATTACGCTAGCAGCTGCTACTGCAATTGCACTGGCTGATAACGGTATTAATGTTCCTTATGCCTATAACCGTAAAGAAGCAAAAGATCATGGTGAGGGCGGTGTTTTGGTTGGTGCGCCCGTCAAAGGTAGGGTGGTCATTATTGATGACGTTATTTCTGCAGGCACCTCAGTTAGGGAGTCGGTCGATTTAATACGAAAAGCAGGCGCAGAGCCAGCAGCCGTTTTGATTGCGCTCGACCGGATGGAGCGATCGGGAACCGCAACGGAGATTGGCGAAAAGTCTGCTGTTCAAGCGGTTGAGCAAGAATTTGGTTTGCCGGTAATTTCAATTGCGAATTTAACCGGCTTAATGTCATTTTTAACTGCATCAAGCGATAGTCAACTCAGCAATTACTTGCCAGCCGTAACAGCGTATCTGGATAAGTACGGCATCTAAGAAGTATTTCTTAGATAGTTGTTTTGCCTTCAAAGACAGTAACTGCTGGCCCAGTCATGATGACATTCTGCGCTATGCCATTTACTAGGCCGCCCCAAGCGATTTGAAGGTCACCGCCACGGGTATGCACTCTGACTGGAGAGTCTAATAGGCCTCTGCGTATTCCTGATACAACTGCTGCACAAGCACCAGTTCCACACGCTAGGGTCTCGCCAGCGCCACGCTCGTATACACGCAATTGAATTTCATTGCGATTAACGATTTGCATATAGCCCGCATTGACTCGATTCGGAAATGCGGGATGCTGTTCAATGCTGGGGCCTTCTTCGAGGACGGGCGCGCTAGCAACATCGCTTACCAATTGAACCGCATGTGGATTGCCCATTGAAAGCACTCCGACAAAGCTGTCATGCGTTGCTGGCATATCTAACGACAGGGCATACAGCGTCTCATGAAACTTTTGCATGCTAGCCAACCCGTTTGAATTAAACGGAATATGACTATGCTCAAAAATAGGTGCGCCCATATCCACTTCGATTTGACCATCGGGATGCGATTTGAGAGTGAGGACAGTGTGCGCCACTTCAACGCGCAAAGGATTTTTGTCGGACAAATTTTGATCTATCACAAAGCGCACAAAGCAACGAGAGCCATTTCCACACTGCTCTACTTCACCGCCATCGGCATTAAAAATTCGATACTTGAAGTCAGCATCCGCCCGAGTCGCTTTTTCAACTAGCAAGATTTGATCTGCACCAATGCCAAACTGGCGATGAGCCAAGGTTTGCCATTGTTCCCTTGTAAGGCCGCTTAAATCTTGATCAATTCCGTTGAGTACAATGAAATCATTGCCAGCACCATGCATTTTTGTGAAGCGCAGTTTTCGTATAGTATGGTTTTGATAATTACTCAAAATATCTCTAATCGTAAAGGCTCGGTTTGCCAGGAGGGCGATGTTTAAAGCGTTTATGAACCAATAGTACTCTGCTGGTCTTTGGCGAACAAGCTCTTCGATGTATTGATTTAGTCGGGCAGTATCTTTTTCAACGTCATCGCTCGGAAAGTTTGGTAAGGGCTTTCTGATATTGCAGGTATAACCTTTACGGTCTTGATTCAGAGTAGTGGTCATTAAGCATACCTCTGCTCCGCTGAGCTTTGCCAGTTTTGACACAGATGTGATCGTGTTGGTTTGTATTCCGAAGAGCGGAACGAAGACAGAATCTCGTGGGCCTAAATCAATATCTGGCGCGATAAAGATAAAGTTCCCAGTTTGAATTTCTCGAATGAGGTCGCGCAGCTTGCTTTGCCGTTCAATGGACTTCCCTCCAAAGCGATTGCGCCATTCGATCATTTTTTTTGAAGAAGGGATTTTTCATGCTTTGGTAAAGCCCAGCCCCCTTTGGCCACCCATGTTTGTTGGCCAAAACAGAGAGCGCCATAAACCCACCCTCTAAACCAACAAAATGTGGATTAATGAGAAGACGTGGCTTGAGATCACCAAGCGGAATTTCGGAATCAATTGTCACAATATCCCTGATTTGATTTCCGCTACCAAGCCAAATACGACTTTTTTCCAATACGCTTCGACCAAAAGCTTCCAATGCTCTGTTGCAAGTCGATTAATCTCATCCTCGCTCAAACTAGGAAAGCACAGACGAAGACTTTTTTGACAACCCTAGCTCGACTATTTGGAATATGTGTTGCTAGCCACCTTAAGCCATAGCCTACATAAATGGTTACAGCGTAGGGCAGAAAGGCAAACAGACGCAATAAGCTGAGCCCAAGGAAATTAAAGAAATTTGATAGCAAAGTCATTGCAAAAATAGAGCGCTAATTACTCGGAGGCAATCCTGCGCCCGCAGGATGTTTATAGCGGGTGTAGGACCAAATAAATTGCTCTGAAGCCACTAGTACTGCATTTTCTATGGCGATGTTTAACTCTGTTGCGGCCAAAGTAGCATCTTCCGCAAAAGGCGTAAGACGTGTTGCTTGCATTAACCTAGTGACTTACGCTTTGCGGTAAACATCACTACGGGCGTGTTATTTCGGTTTGCCAGCCTTGCAGGTAAAGGTGTTGTGTAGGCCGGCCTTCCAAAAAAAGAACCCATACTCCTTCTCCACCGCTTGGTACTTGATCAGGAAGAATGCCGATTGCTTCACCGCGCGTTAGTGCTCGAGTCATTTGGCGGACGCCGTTGAGATTGGTCGGCACGAAATGCATGTTGGGATAGGCGCGGCCTTCTTCAACTATTTCATTGAGCCAATTTTGTCGTGAGGGGCGATACAAAATCGTGGCCGGAAAATGCTGCGCAAGAACGCGCGGAATAATTTCAAAGCCTCCTAGATTGGGGGTCAACATGACTAAGCCATGACCTTCATTAATGGCGGATTCGACAATATTCCAGCCTTGAACCTCAACTAAATGAAGCGCCTTTTTAGGATTGCGCCAAATCCAAAGACTATCTGAGAAGAGCATTCCTGAGGCTCGGACTGCCTTCCATAGCTCAAAAGGAAGATTGCGAGACTTAACAACCGCAGCATATTGAGGCTTAAAGAGTGAGCGATATTGCTTTGATCCAATATATGCGAGAAGATCCAAAAAGGCGCCTAATACCTGCACTACCGCTAAGGGAAGCACGGCAACCAAATCTAGACCAAGCTTGAGTAGGAATTTTCTCACCCCCCCGATGATATTCAATCAAGCCATATAGACCAAATTTCAGCGTACCTTGATCGATTCCATGGATTTCAGATAAAATTACAACATCGCTGAGTTAAGACAACTTGCGGGGCGATTCAAAAATTCTGCTAAAGCGTCGCCGTTGTGGTTCCAGGCGCGTCGAGTTGTCCCAAAGATCGTGTTAATTTTTAAGGAATATGCAATGGCAAATGATTACTTCTTTACCTCAGAATCTGTCTCTGAAGGTCACCCCGATAAAGTAGCAGACCAAATTTCAGATTCGATCCTTGATGCCATTCTGGCTCAAGATCCCACCGCTCGTGTAGCAGCGGAGACTTTATGTAATACCGGCTTGGTTGTATTAGCTGGTGAAATTACTACCAATGCAAACGTAGACTACATTCAAGTCGCTCGCAATACTTTGCGCGAAATCGGATATGACAATACCGCCTACGGTATTGATTACAAAGGATGCGCTGTACTAGTGGCATACGATAAGCAAAGCCCCGATATCGCCCAAGGCGTAGACAAAGCGCATGATGATGGCTTAGATCAAGGCGCCGGCGATCAAGGGTTGATGTTTGGTTATGCCTGTGATGAGGCGGCCGAACTCATGCCACTACCAATTCACTTATCACACCGTTTAGTTAATCGCCAATCTCAATTGCGTCGTGATGGACGCTTAACTTGGTTACGCCCAGATGCAAAGTCACAAGTAACTTTGCGTTATGTGGATGGTAAGCCCGATTCGATTGATACCGTGGTTCTGTCTACTCAGCATGACGAAGATATTTCTCTCGAAAAGTTGCGCGAAGCGGTGATCGAAGAAATTATTAAACCAGTATTGCCTAAACATTTAATTAAGGGTGCAATTAATTACTTGGTGAACCCCACTGGCTGCTTTGTTATTGGCGGCCCACAAGGGGATTGTGGTTTAACGGGTCGCAAAATTATTGTTGATACCTACGGCGGTGCAGCCCCTCACGGCGGTGGCGCGTTCTCCGGCAAGGACCCATCAAAGGTTGATCGTTCCGCTGCTTATGCTGGACGTTATGTTGCTAAGAATGTGGTTGCTGCCGGTTTGGCAAGTAAGTGTTTGATTCAGATTTCTTATGCGATTGGTGTTGCGAAGCCAACTTCAGTGATGGTGAGCACGTTTGGCACAGGCAAAATTTCAGATGAGAAGATTGCTCAGTTGGTTTCTGAGCACTTTGACTTGCGTCCAAAGGGTATTGTGAAGATGCTCAATTTGTTGCGCCCCATTTATCGTAAAACTGCGGCCTACGGCCACTTTGGTCGCGAAGAGCCAGAGTTTGCGTGGGAGCAGACTGATAAAGCAGCTGCGCTGCGCGCTGTGGCAGGTCTATAAAGCCTTTGGATGCATAGAAAGGCTGTTTGTTGATGTAGTAAGGCGAAATATGGGTAATTGTTTACAATTACGCCACACCTTCAAGGAGCGTTGCAAGGAGTGTTGAGATCCAACATTTCCCCAGGCTTGAAGGGAGTGAATTCTGAGTTGATTCTCTGATTTGCTAATTGCAACTGCGCTCGCTAACCCATGATTCAACGGCTAGCGAGTTTGTACTCCAGCATTGGATCGTATTTAGCTGGAGCATTCATGAATACTGTTACTGATTTAAAAAACTTTGTAGTAACGCGTTGCGCAATTGCCGACATCACTTTGGCCGACTTTGGTCGCAAAGAAATTGCAATTGCTGAAACTGAAATGCCAGGATTGATCGCTATTCGCGATGAATTTGCTGCGCAACAACCTTTGCGTGGAGCGCGTATCACTGGCTCATTGCACATGACCATTCAAACAGCAGTACTGATCGAGACCCTTGAGGCTCTTGGCGCTGAAGTGCAGTGGGCCTCATGCAATATTTTTTCTACGCAGGATCATGCTGCAGCAGCGATTGCAGCTAATGGCACACCTGTATATGCCATTAAGGGCGAAACCCTTGAGCAGTATTGGGATTTCACTCATCGCATTTTTGAATGGGCGGATGGCGGCTATACCAATATGATTTTGGATGATGGCGGCGATGCTACCTTGTTGTTGCACCTGGGGTGGGGCGCGGAAAAAGATCGGGCTTGCCTCAACCACCCAACTAGCGAAGAGGAGACCATTCTTTTTGCGGCAATCAAGAGAAAGTTGGCTGAAGATCCAACTTGGTACTCCACGCGTTTGGAAAAAGTAAAAGGCGTTACTGAAGAGACAACTACAGGCGTGCATCGTTTGTATCAAATGTTTGCCAAAGGCGAGTTGAAGTTTCCCGCAATTAACGTCAACGACTCTGTGACCAAGAGTAAGTTTGACAACCTTTATGGTTGCCGCGAATCCTTAGTTGACGCTATTAAGCGCGCAACCGATGTGATGGTTGCAGGTAAAGTCGCTGTCGTTTGCGGTTATGGCGATGTGGGTAAAGGCTCTGCGCAAGCTCTGCGCGCCTTATCTGCTCAGGTATGGGTAACTGAAGTCGATCCGATTTGCGCTCTTCAAGCGACAATGGAAGGCTACCGCGTTGTGACGATGGACTACGCTGCCGACAAAGCGGACATCTTTGTTTCAGCAACCGGCAACTACCATGTGATTACGCATGACCATATGGTGAAAATGAAAGACCAAGCGATTGTTTGTAACATTGGTCACTTTGACAACGAAATCGATGTAGCTGGTATTGAAAAATACAAATGGGAAGAGATTAAGCCCCAAGTTGACCATGTTATTTTCCCGGCCGCGAATGGTCAGCCAGAAAAGCGTTTGATTATTTTAGCGAAAGGCCGCTTGGTTAATCTTGGTTGTGGCACTGGCCATCCTTCTTATGTAATGAGCTCTTCATTTGCAAATCAAGTGATTGCACAAATTGAGTTATGGAATGCAGGGGGCACCAATAAATACCCTATAGGTGTTTACAGGCTGCCAAAGCATTTGGATGAGAAGGTTGCACGCTTGCAACTGAAGAAGCTCAATGCTCAGTTAACGGAACTGACTGATCAGCAAGCAGCATATATTGGTGTAACGAAAGAAGGTCCTTACAAGCCAGAACATTATCGCTATTAATCCAATTCACAAAACCCTAGGCTCAACATCATGGAATTAAGCGTCGAGTTCTTTCCTCCCAAAACACCGGAAGGTGAGAATAAGTTGCACTTGGTGCGCGAGCGTTTCAGCGAAACGCTCAAACCCTCGTTCTATTCTGTGACGTTTGGGGCTGGTGGATCCACTCAGTCAGGCACATTAAAGGTTGTTAGCGACATCCACGCTGCTGGTGCAGCGGTCGCGCCGCACTTATCGTGTGTCGGTAGTTCGCGTGAAAGCGTACGTGAGATGCTGAAGCAGTATCGAGCTCTAGGTGTGAAGCGGATTGTTGCCTTGCGCGGTGATTTGCCGTCAGGCATGGGGCAGTATGGCGAGTTTCATCATGCCAATGAGTTAGTGGAATTTATTCGTTCTGAAACAGGCGATTGGTTTCATATTGATGTAGCTGCTTATCCAGAGACTCATCCGCAAGCAAAATCACCCGTAAGCGACGTAGACTTCTTCGTTCAGAAAATGAAGGCTGGTGCCAACTCCGCTGTTACACAGTATTTCTACAACACGGATGCTTATTTTCGTTTTGTGGATGAAGCATATGACTTAGGTGTTACAGAGCCTATTATTGCTGGAATCATGCCGATTACGAATAGCAGCCAGTTGTTGCGATTTTCAGATGCATGCGGCGCTGAGACTCCGCGTTGGATTCGGCTGCGCTTACAGTCTTATGGGGACGATATTGCTTCCATTCGGGCTTTTGGGGAAGAGGTGGTAACAGACTTGTGTGATCAGCTATTGACAGCAGGGGCTCCAGGCTTGCATTTTTACTCTTTGAATCAAGCCGACGCAGTGTTGGCAATTGCCGAAAACTTAGCCTTAACGAAATAACTTAGTGGTGCAAACCTGATTCTGTGAGTAGCTTATCTAGAGGCTCGTCGTGGTTTTGCGCTGTCCATTGATTGCCATTTAATTTTTGCCAACCAAATCCAATCCCAATGCAAATAAGCTTGGGATTTTTTTTGCGTAAAACGGAAAGCGTACGATCAAAATAGCCGCCTCCATAACCAAAGCGCCAATAACGCGATTTTCCGTTTAATTCTGACCTTGACCACCCCACGCAAGGTATCAAGATGCACTCGGGTGAGATTGCGGGTCTATTTGGATTGTTCGGGTCTGGCTCAGGTACGCCATGCTGATTTGGAATGAGGCTGTCTCCCGTTGCCCATCGATAAAAATCGAGCTGCTTATCGGGCCGCGCGAAGGGGAGCGCCAGTTGACGGTCTGCAGACTGATTTGACCATTCTATAAGTGCTGGTCGCAAATCCAGCTCATCTTGGATAGGCCAGTACAAGGCGATTGCTTTTAAATAAGCTCCTTCGTTTTCTAAAAAGGTATTCAGACTGGTAATGATTGCGCCGGAAGCTGGTGCGTAGTTATTCCCCGCAGCAAATTCTTTGCGTTGTTTTAATAATTCTTGGCGAAGTGTTTTTGGTGAATTCCCGTGCATATCGGCCATTATCGGGTGAAAATTAGAAGATATAGTAATTAAGTTGATGCAAAAGAAGTATTGAAGATATTTGTATAAGGTTGGATAGTGGAAAAGAAGTCAAAAATTCGTATTTGCCATCAGTGGGTCAAGATTTTAATTTTGGGCCTGGCCCTAAATTCGCCCTATGCGTTTGCTGAAAAGTCCAAAAAGCCACACTTACCTAAGTCCTTTGAAAGTAAGTCAGCGCCCCCCGAGATTACCGACACCGATCGGATGTTTATCGATCTGCGTGAGGCCGCTAAGAAGAATGATGTGTTTCGGACACAACAGCTCTCATCCAATTTGGTGAATTACCAATTTGATGACTACGTGGCTTACTTTCGAATTAAGCCTCAATTGTTTGACAGTGCTGGCGGAGCCCGCAATGACTATAGTGCAGATGCGCAAGTAGCTGCATTCTTGAACCAGTATCAGGGTACTGCTCTAGCAGATCGCTTGCGCAATGATTGGCTATTAGTTTTGGGTAAACGAAAAGATTGGGCGCGCTTTGATGCTGAATATGCGAAGTTTGTCCTGGATGATGACACCCAAGTGAAATGCTATTCTTTGCTATCAAAGTTATCGCAGGGTGAAAACCCTACAAAGTTGGCGATTGATTCGAGGGCCATTCTGTTGGACCCCAGTTACTTTGGCCAAGCATGTCAGGAATTGGTGCCCTCTTTAGTAGGGGCTGGTGGGATGACGCCAAGCGAGGCAAAAGCAATTGGCCGTGCTGCGAGTGAACGGGGTTTTGATACCATGGCCAAACGCCTTGGTGGCGATGATCCTATTGACGATATTGTGAAAGCTGCTAAAGCTGATCCTGCAAAAGCGTATCGAGACTTTTTGCAAACTGCATCGCACTATAGCAAAGAAAATCAAGCAGTAGCTTGGGGTGTCATTGGACAATTTTTAGCCAAAAAATTAGACCCTAATGCTGATGACGCTTATCGCTTTCAACAAGAGTTGGGTTACAACGAATTGCTTTCAGTGGAGTCGCAAGAGTGGAAAGTTCGCGCTGGCTTGCGCGCCAAAGATTGGGCACTTGTAAAGAATGCTATTGATGGTATGAATCCTGCAGTGCGCAGCAAAGATCCTGCTTGGACATACTGGTATGGCCGTGCATTGAAGGCGGAATGGCAAGAGGCAAAAGCCAAAGAGAGCTTTGAGCTGATTGCAGATCAATATAACTTTTATGGTCAATTAGCACGAGAGGAGTTGGGCAAATCGAACCATGCACCTTCACGCACAAAAGTGACTGAACAAGAAATTGATGCAATGGCTACTCGTAAGGGCTTTATACGCGGAGAGCGTTTATATGCTATGAATCTGCGCTTTGAAGGAAATCGTGAGTGGAATTGGGAATTACGCAACATGACAGACCGACAACTATTAGCTGCTGCTGAGCATGCCAAGCGTATCCATTTATATGACCGCGTTGTTAATACTGCTGATCGCACTAAACAAGAGCATGACTTTAGTTTGCGCTATCCAACCCCATTCCGCGATGAGCTTTCGCCGATTGCAAGACAAAGCGATTTAAATCTTGCTTGGGCATATGGGCTCATTCGTCAAGAGTCTCGCTTCATTATGAATGCATCTTCTTCAGTTGGTGCATCTGGTCTGATGCAGGTCATGCCAAACACTGCAAAGTATGTTGCTAAGAAAATCGGCATGACAAATTACACAAACGATAAGTTAAGCGATACCAATACAAACTTAACTCTTGGCAGCAACTACCTCAATATGGTGCTAATTGATTTAAATGGCTCTTGGGTGCTGGCTTCAGCAGCTTATAACGCAGGCCCTTCACGTTCGAAGGCCTGGCGCGAAAAGCTGACAGGCCCTACTGAAGGCGCTATTTTTACTGAAACGATTCCGCTTAATGAAACGCGTACTTATGTCAAGAATGTTTTATCAAATGCAAATTACTATTCATCTGTAATGAATGGGCAAGTGCAATCTTTAAAACAACGGCTCAGTGTCATTGCGCCAAAAGCGGCAACACCCTCTGAATTGCCCTAATTAAAGTGGAGATGCTATGCAATATGACATTTTGTTAATTGGCGGCAATGGGTTTGTTGGGCGCACTATGGCCGCACAATTACAGACCGCTGGATATTCAGTGTTAATTCCATCTGCGCATCCTACTGCAGGACGTGAGCTCAGAATGTTGCCAAAAATTCACTTAGAAGAGGCTGATATTCATGACTTTGATGAGTTGCAGTATCTGTGCTCTCGCATTCAGCGAAATGGAGCAGTCATTAATTTGGTTGGTGTGTTACACGATAAGCCTTTGCAACCTTATGGCAAGGTATTTAAAGCGGCACACGTAGATCTATCTAAGAACATTATTACTGCTATGCAGTTGCATGGCCTCAAGCGCTACCTTCACATGAGTGCCCTTGGCGCAGACCCCCATGGGCCATCTATGTATCAGCGAAGTAATGGCGATGGTGAAGCCGTAGTGAGAGCAAGCGACTTAAATTGGACTATTTTTAGACCATCCGTCATTTTTGGTGCGCAAGATCAATTTATCAATTTATTTGCAAAGCTCACCAAGCTATTTCCAGCGATGCCATTGGCCAATCACCAAGCTAAATTTCAGTCGGTAAGTGTAGATGATGTTGCGAGTGCATTTGTAAGGTCATTGACCATGCCCAAAACCATTCATCAATCCTATGATTTGGTGGGTCTCAAGGTTTACTCCATGAAAGAGATCGTGGAATTTGCTGCGCGCAAAGCAAAAACATCTTGCGCCATTATTCCTGTGCCTGCAGTTGTGGGGTATCTGCAGGCATTCGCTTTTGAATTCTTGCCGGGACCAACATTAATGTCTCGGGACAATATTGCTTCAATGAGTTTACCCAATACATTATCTCCTGAGGGGGTCGATGCTCTAACGAAAGTCTTTAACTTAAGTCATCGTAGCTTAGAAGGCAATCAGTAAATGAAGATTTACGCCGTTGGTGGCGCTATTCGGGATGCCTTGATGGGCTTGCCGACGCACGATATTGATTATGTCGTGGTCGGTTCTTCTGTCGAAGAAATGATTGCTAAAGGTTTTCGTCCAGTGGGCAAAGATTTCCCGGTTTTTTTGCACCCCGAAACACAGGCGGAGTATGCATTAGCGCGTACAGAGCGTAAAACAGGTAAAGGCTATAAAGGTTTTCATTTTTATGCCGATCCATCAGTTAGCTTAGAGCAGGATTTACAACGCCGTGACCTGACAATCAATGCCATGGCTCAGGAAGTAAATGAGAATGGAGAATTGGTCGGCCCAATTTTCGATTCTTATAACGGGCAAGAGGATTTAGCGGCAAAAGTGTTTCGTCATGTATCCGACGCATTTGCAGAAGACCCACTGCGACTATTGAGGATTGCCCGTTTTGCTGCGCGCTTTCCAGAGTTTCGTATTGCAGATGAAACTATGCAGGCATTAAAAGCGATTGTGCAGGCGGATGAATTGACTACCCTATCGGCTGAGCGTATTTGGCAAGAACTTGCGAAAGGCTTGGTCTCCAGCAAACCGATGCACATGTTTCAAGTGCTTCTGAATACGGGAGCAGCTAAAACGATTCTCCCCCCAACGTTAAATACGCTGTTTGCACAAGAGACTTTTCGTGAAACGCTGATTGCGTATTTCGATTTCAAAAAAAATGACTTGAGTGAGCGCTGCGCAATCTTAGTAATGCATATGCCAGCCAGTGAGATTCGGTCTTGGGCAGACTGTATTCGTATGCCAGCGGATGTTCGAGACTTCAGCGAGATCTTCAGCGAGCTCATTGCTTTTATGAATCGGACCAATGGTGTATATCAAGCTGTTGATGTTTTGGCGTGGTTTAATCGCGCAGATATCTGGCGCAAGCCAGATCGGGCTCAGACACTACTCGATCTGGCGCAAAAAATCGGATTCAATGTTTTTCCATTGATTCAAGCAATGCGAGATGCTCAAGCTCTCAATACCGCAGAGATTATTGCTGGTGTTGCCGCGCAGGATCGGTCAAATGGAGAGCGAATTGGTAGCGCATTTGAGGTAGCGCGCTTGGCAGTTATTACAGCCGCACTTCAGAAGAATTCTTAAATTCTATTTCTACCTCGAAGTCCCGGCAGATCTTCTAGGGTGGCTCCGGGCAATAACACTTGAAGATTTTTTGAAAAAGCAAAGGCTTTAAACAGTTCGCCCATCTCCGCCTCAGATAATAATTTTTGCAATCCATTTGAGATGGGCAAAAATGTTTCCGGATTGCTTGGGTCACCCTCTTCCAATGCAATTTCTCCAATCCCGGCGTCCAACAAATAGGCGGCCTGGTTTGTCAAAAAAACATCATCGGCATTTTCAGCAAGAGCATTTTGAGCGATCTGTGACCATTGCACATGAGTGGTGATATCACACAGACCTGGCAAATGGAACAGATCCTGAATGGCATGATGACGATGGTGTGCCATCAGGGTGCCAGAGATTCTTTGTGGGTGGTAGTACTCGCCCTCTGGAAAGCCGTAATCAGATGTCAAAAATAGTCCGCTGTGAAGTTGTTTTGCAACATGATGCATCCATGCATTAGCGGGAGCATGTAGTTCAGTAACATAACCCTCTGGAAAGCTGCTAATTAATAATGTTTCAGGAAGCATCGCTTGGTTTACTGGGTTGCCAACTTTCCACGCCAGCTTGCCATGTTTAAATGAAACCCCGTACCAATACCAAAATCCTTGTCGATAAATGATGACATCACATGGAATGGCATCAATTACTTCATTAGCAAGAATCACCCCTTTGAAATCATTCGGTAGTGATGTAACCCAATCACATTGCGTCTTACTATTGAGTTGCGTGATCGTATTAAAAATGCGTTCTTGTTGGCGTTGCGCTAGGTCTGGAGAAATTTCCACGATGTCATAGCGATCCAATCGAAAACCAAGCGTATTTAAACGCATCAAAATGGATGTCGCCAGCTTTCCTGTGCCAGCGCCAAACTCCAAAATTTGAGTGGGTAAACCTTGGGCTTTGAGTCCCTCAAGAACTGGAATGAGGGTTGAACAAATTGCCGCCCCAAATAATGGGCTTAACTCTGGCGCAGTTGTAAAGTCTCCGCCAGACCCGAGCTTATGAGCGCCAGCGCTGTAATAGCCCATTCCTGGCTCGTAGAGAGCCATTTCCATATAACGTGAAAAGGGTATCCAGCCACCATTGGAGGCGATTTGAGAGGCTATTTTGGCCTTCAGAAGCTCGCTATGCTCCGTTTCAAGGCTGGTCAAGGTAATATCCATAGCTCGCTAGTCTAAGAGAATTTAATTGAACCCTAGTTCAACCACCCCATCCGAACCCAGAAAAGCCGTTTTGGTGACTGGCGCAGCAAAGTGCATCGGTCGAGAGATTGCCATTCATTTTGGGCGTCAAGGATGGGATGTTGCTGTTCATTATGGTCGATCTGAAAAAGAGGCCCAAGATACAGTTGCTCAGATTCGGGCATTCGGTGTCAACGCAGAGGCATTCCAGGCAGACTTAGCAAGTGAGCAAGCAGTTCAGGACCTATTTTCTCAAGTAAGCCAGCAATTTTTGAATTTGCATTCTTTGGTAAATAGCGCATCAATCTTTGAATACGATCGCGCAAATTCAGAGGCGCCATTAAGTAGCAAACGTTTGGTGGAGCATATGCGCGTAAATTTAACGGCTCCAATTTTGCTAGCACAGCAGATGTTTGAGTTTCATAAAGAAATCAAGTGACGGAGCGCTTGGATTCAGTCCTATCGGTTATTCAATTGCTTGATCAAAAGTTGATCAACTCAAATCCAGATTTTTTGTCTTACACCTTATCAAAAGCAGCGCTAGCAACTTCGGTTGAACTATTAGCAATGGATTTCGCACCATATCTACGAGTCGTTGGGCTAGCGCCAGGAATTTCTTTGCCTTCAGGTGATCAAACAGAAGCAGGTTTTATGAAAGCCCATCAAATGACACCTCTAGGAAAATCTTCCACTCCAATAGATATTGCAAGGGCTGCAGTATTTTTGGCAGAAGCAAATGCGATCACCGGCACCACTCTTTATGTAGACGGTGGCCAACACTTATTGCCATCTACCCGAGATGTGATGTTTAAAACAATTTAATTCGTTCTAAAAAACCACTTTATATGCCTCATCACGCTCTCATTGATTGTCGACGTTTGTTTTTGCGTGACTATGAGATTTACATCAATATTGGTGTACACGATTTTGAGAAAAAAGCAGAGCAACGCGTCATTCCCAATGTGGACTTATATATTCCCTTGTCGATGAATACACCCACTAAAGATCAACTGGATGAGGTGGTAGATTATGACTTTATGCGCGAGACCATTCGTGCGATTGCCTCGAAAGGCCATATTCATTTGCAGGAAACCTTCTGTGATGACATTGTGAGTGCGATGTTGGCTCATCCCAAAGTCTTGGCGGCGCGGGTTAGCACCTCAAAGCCAGATGTTTATCCGGATTGCCACTCTGTAGGAATCGAGGTTTTTAGAATTAAATCCCCGTAAAAGGGTTGAGAAAAATAGAATAGTCATGGGCGATATACGAAAAGTTCTCTTTGAAGAAAATAAGCTAGAGAAAAAACTCTGCCGCCTAGTCGGGCAAGCTATTGGCGACTTTGGCATGATCGAAGACGGCGATAAAGTCATGGTGTGCCTGTCTGGAGGCAAGGACAGTTATGCAATGCTCGACATATTGATGAAGCTGCGTAAACGTGCCCCTATTCGTTTCGATATTGTTGCAGTAAACCTGGATCAAAAGCAGCCGAATTTTCCCGCAGAGATACTGCCAAGCTATCTTAAGAGCTTAGATATCCCGTTTCATATTGAAGAGCAAGATACCTACGATATTGTGAAGCGGGTTATCCCGGAGGGTAAAAAAACGTGTGGCTTATGTTCTCGTTTGCGGCGCGGTATTTTGTATCGTGTTGCAGATGAATTGGGCGCCACAAAAATTGCGCTAGGACATCATCGCGGCGACATTTTAGAAACCTTGATGCTCAATATGTTTTACGCTGGAAAACTTAAAGGGATGCCACCAAAGCTGCGATCGGATGATGGCAAGCATATCGTGATTCGCCCTTTGGCCTATGTTCCAGAAAAATTACTAGAGCGTTATGCGGGAGATATGAGCTTCCCAATTATTCCCTGCGATTTATGTGGCAGTCAGCCTAATCTTCAACGCCAAGTTATGAAAGAGATGTTGCGTGATTGGGAGAGAAAGCATCCTGGGCGTGTAGAAAATGTGTTCCGCTCCATGCACCACATCGTACCCTCCCATTTGATGGATAGCGAAGCATTTGATTTTCAAAATCTGAAGCTCTCGACTGAGTTAACTGGAATTGCTGCTAGATCTGCGGGAGATAAGGCGATCGATGAGGCAGAATTAGACGAATTAGCTTGCGGAACCCTAATTCAGGGGGCTTATAATCCTCTTTTATGAATATCGTCATATTGGCTGCAGGGCAAGGAAAGCGGATGAAGTCTGCGTTGCCCAAGGTTTTGCAAACCCTGGCAGGCAGGCCGCTGCTTCAGCATGTTCTGAATACTGCTTTATCTTTACAAGGTAAGACCTCGAAAAAGGGTCCGATCGCCGTAGTCGGTCATGGCACAAAAGATGTAGAAGCATTTTTGGCTATTGCTGCAAAAGAAGACTCTCGATTTAGCAAAGTAAGCACCGCACTTCAAGCACAACAAAAAGGCACAGGGCATGCGCTCTTGCAAGCCCTTCCCAAGCTTGATGTAAGCGAACCTACTTTAGTGTTGTATGGCGATGTACCGCTTACCACGCAGAAAACGTTGAGCACCCTAGCAAAGTTAGCAAATGGTGTTCGTGGCAAAGATTCAGCATTGGCACTACTTACTCAGCATTTACTGAATCCAACGGGTTATGGCCGTATCGTGCGCGATGCGGATGGATCCGTTAAAGAGATTGTCGAAGAGAAGGATGCATCAGCCTCCCAAAAAGCGATTCAAGAAATTAATACGGGCATTATGGTGCTCCCAACAAATGCTCTAAAAAAATGGCTCAAAGCGTTACGTGCTAGCAATGCACAAGGTGAATACTATTTAACAGATGTCATTGCGATGGCTGTTAAAGATGGTGTGCCTATTCGCACCGCTCAAGCCGACCATGAGTTTGAGACGATTGGTGTTAACAGTCGCGATCAACTGGCTGCACTTGAGCGAGTTCATCAACTTAATATTGCTAGCCAATTAATGGATGCGGGTGTATCTCTTGCGGACCCTGAACGCATTGATGTGCGTGGAACGTTAGAGTGTGGCACTGATGTATCCATTGATGTAGGTTGCATATTTGAAGGCTGCGTTACATTAGCCTCAGGTACAAAGGTTGGCCCTTACTGCGTGATTCGCAATAGCGAAATCGGTAAAGCGGTTTCGATTCACGCTTATAGCCATCTCGATGGCGCAAAAGTTGGTAGCCACTCGGTGATCGGGCCTTATGCGCGTTTACGTCCCGGGGCAGATTTATCGAATGATGTGCATATTGGTAATTTTGTTGAAGTGAAAAATAGCAAAATTTCCGCGAACAGCAAGGCCAATCACTTAGCGTATGTCGGTGACTCGATTGTTGGTGCAAGAGTAAACATTGGGGCGGGCACGATTACATGCAATTATGATGGTGTAAATAAGCACCAAACCATTATTGAAGATGATGTGTTTATTGGCTCGGACACTCAGCTGGTTGCCCCGGTACGTGTTCGTCGCGGTGCAACACTTGGAGCTGGAACAACGCTTACTAAAGATGCGCCCGCTAATCAGTTAACTGTATCCAGGGCTAAACAAATTTCTTTGCAGTGGCAACGCCCAGTTAAAAAAGAAAAGGCTGTTACAGCAAAAAAAGTCAGCACTAAAAAAGTAGCTATAAATAAAGCTACTAAAAAGAAAGTGGCAAAGAAAGTTGTTAAGAAGGTTGTAAAGGGTAAAAAATAATGTGCGGTATTGTTGGCGCAGCATCTCATAAGAATATCGTTGATGTGTTGGTGGAAGGTCTACGTCGCCTTGAGTACCGTGGCTATGACTCATGTGGTTTTGCAGTCATCAATGGCGACGACCTGAAGCATCCGATTGAGCGTGCCAGAACAACTGCCCGTGTCTCTGAGCTGGCTGAGCAGGGTAAAGAATTTCGGGGAACATTGGGTATTGCACACACTCGCTGGGCCACTCATGGCAAACCCGATACGCAAAATGCGCACCCACACATCTCTGGCGGATTAATTGCCGTTGTTCATAACGGCATTATTGAGAACTACGGGGCGCTTTGTGCAGAATTAAAAACGGCTGGCTATGTGTTTACCTCTGAAACGGATACAGAAGTAATTGCTCATTTAATTCATCAGGAGTACGAGCGGACAGACCGAAAAGATATTGCAAAAGCAGTACAAGCAGTGTTGCCTAAGTTATTTGGTGCTTATGCCATAGGGGTGATAGCTCAAAATAGCCCTGAGACATTAGTTGGTGCCCGAGTTGGTTCGCCGTTGGTGGTAGCGCTTGGTGATCAAGAACACTTCTTAGCTTCAGATGCCTTGGCTTTGGCTGGTCGAGCGCATTCCATGATGTATTTAGAGGAAGGTGATGTAGCCATCCTTAAGGCAGGTAGTGTTGATGTTTTGGATCAGTCAGGAAAATCAGTAAAGCGTGAACAAAAGCCTATGCCTTCGCAGGCAGATTCTGTTGAACTTGGCCCTTATCAGCATTACATGCAAAAAGAAATTTTTGAGCAGCCAAGAGCAATTGGAGACACGCTTGCAAATATTGCCGCATTTGGGCCGGAGTTATTTGGAGCAAACGCGGCAAACTGGAATGCTTTTGATCAAATCTTAATATTAGCTTGTGGCACGAGCTACTACTCTGCATGTGTTGCAAAGTATTGGTTAGAAGATATTGCTGGTATTCCTACTCAGGCAGAAATCGCCAGTGAGTACCGTTATCGCACTACCGTTCCGAATCCTAAGACATTGATTGTGGTGGTTTCCCAATCGGGCGAGACAGCAGATACTTTGGCTGCCTTACGCCATGCAAAATCTTTAGGGCATACATACACCCTAGCTATTTGTAATGTAGCTAGTAGCGCGATGGTGCGTGAGACTGATTGGCATTTCTTAACGAAGGCTGGGGCCGAAATTGGTGTTGCATCAACTAAAGCGTTTACCACCCAATTACTTGCGTTATATCTTTTAGCAGCCTCATTAGCGAAGCGTTCAGGCAGAGTTTCTGCTGAGCGCGAAAAGGAACTTCTCCGAGATTTGCGTCATTTGCCAAAGGCGCTTCATGCTGTATTGGCGCTTGAGCCACAAATTATGGCCTGGAGTGATGCATTTGCGAAATGCGAAAACGCACTCTTTTTGGGTCGTGGCCGACACTATCCAATTGCGCTTGAGGGTGCGTTAAAGCTCAAAGAGATCTCCTATATTCATGCGGAAGCATACCCTGCAGGTGAATTGAAGCATGGACCCTTAGCCCTCGTGACTGAGAAGATGCCGGTAGTTACTGTGGCACCAAATGATGAGCTTTTAGAAAAGCTCAAATCGAATATGCAAGAGGTAAAAGCGCGAGGCGGGAAGCTTTATGTTTTTGCTACTCAAGATACTGAAATCTTGAGTAGCGATGGCATTAATGTGATTCGCTTGCCTGAACACTACGGCAGCCTGTCACCGATCTTGCACGTTGTGCCGTTACAGTTACTGGCATATCACACGGCATGCGCTCGTGGTACAGATGTAGATAAGCCTAGAAACCTGGCAAAAAGCGTGACAGTCGAGTAATTCTTTGCTCTGACATATAGGGCTTTGGAAAGTTTAGACATCGTTTTTGTGTTCAAATGTCTTAAATTCTGGAATAGTTCCAAACATAGAAACTCCGAGATAAATAGAAAGTAGCTTTTCCAATAGAATAAGGGATTCTAGAGAGTAATTCGATCAAGCAATGCAATTTAATGGTTTGTCCCAGCCCTATACCCGCGGCCAGGTTCTTCCTGAGCTGCTAAAACAGCGCATCCTCATTTTGGATGGCGCGATGGGAACCATGATTCAACAATATAAATTGAGCGAAGCGGATTACCGTGGTTTGTCAGGTAATTCTCGTTTTGTGGATCATCCCGGAGATCTCAAGGGCAATAATGAGTTATTGGTTTTGACCCAGCCGCAAATTATTAGCAAAATCCATGAGCAATATTTGGATGCAGGCGCCGATATTATTGAGACAAATACCTTTGGTGCAACATCCGTAGCGCAAGAAGATTACAAAATGGCTGGTTTGGCTCGCGAAATGAACGAGGTGTCAGCAAGATTAGCGCGAGCTGCTTGTGAAAAATACAGCACCACAGACAAACCGCGTTTTGCTGCTGGCGCTATTGGACCCACACCAAAGACGGCGAGCATCTCTCCTGATGTGAATGATCCGGGCGCACGGAATGTGACCTTTGATGCCTTACGCGCATCCTATCGAGAGCAAATTGAAGGTTTATTTGCAGGTGGTGTTGACTTATTTTTGGTCGAAACAATTTTTGATACCTTGAATGCAAAAGCCGCACTGTTTGCATTGGATGAGTTCTTTGAAGAAACTGGTGGGCGTTTGCCAGTCATGATCTCCGGAACAGTCACGGATGCTTCTGGTCGAATTCTCTCTGGCCAAACCGTTGAGGCTTTTTGGAATAGCTTGCGCCATATCAAGCCGCTGACTTTTGGTTTGAATTGCGCCTTAGGCGCTGCGCTGATGCGCCCATGTATTGCTGAGCTTTCACGCATCTGTGACACGGCAGTATCGTGCTACCCAAATGCAGGATTACCAAATTCGATGAGCGATACAGGCTTTGATGAAACGCCCGACATTACGTCGAAGTTAGTCGATGGTTTTGCCAAAGATGGATTAGTAAATTTGGTCGGCGGTTGCTGTGGAACTACTCCTGACCATATTCGTGCGATTGCTAGTGCGGTCGCTAAACGTAAGCCACGTGCTTTTTGTCGTGACAATGCCGAGGTGCCGGCATGATAACGACGAACAAACACGCTATGCCGGCAATGAAGCTTTCTGGTCTTGAGCCATTCAATGTGACAACGGATGTTGGCTTTGTCAATATTGGTGAGCGAACCAACGTCACAGGATCAAAAGCGTTTGCACGCATGATTTTGAATAATCAATTTGATGAGGCTCTTGCGGTGGCGCGTCAACAAGTTGAGAATGGGGCGCAGGTCATCGATATCAATATGGATGAGGCAATGTTGGATTCGGAAGCGGCGATGACGCGTTTCTTGAACTTGATTGCATCTGAGCCAGATATTGCGCGCGTACCGATCATGATCGACTCCTCTAAATGGAGTGTAATTGAAGCGGGTCTCAAGTGTATTCAGGGTAAGCCAATTGTGAACTCCATCTCTTTGAAAGAGGGTGAGGAGCAGTTTCGCAAGCAAGCTCGCTTAATTCGGCGTTATGGCGCTGCTACCGTGGTCATGGCTTTTGATGAAGTTGGTCAAGCGGATACATTTCAGCGCAAAACCGAGATTTGTCAGCGGTGCTACAACATCTTAGTGAATGAAATTGGTTTTCCTGCTGAAGATATTATTTTTGATCCTAATATTTTTGCAATTGCCACTGGTATCGAAGAGCACGATAACTATGCAGTTGATTTTATTGAAGCCACGCGTTGGATAAAAGAAAATCTGCCCGGCGCTAAGGTCAGCGGGGGCGTGTCGAATGTCAGCTTTTCATTCCGCGGCAATGATCGTGTGCGTGAAGCAATTCACACCGTGTTCCTTTATCACGCCATACAAGCTGGGATGGACATGGGCATTGTTAATGCTGGTCAATTGGGGGTCTATGCTGATTTGGACCCAGAATTGCGTGAACGCGTTGAAGACGTTGTGCTCAATCGTTTCAAAGAGAAAGATGGGCAATCCCTTGCCGAGAGATTGTTGGCGATTGCTGACCAATTTAAGGGAGATGGTGCCAAGCAGGTGGAGAACTTGGTATGGCGTGAGGCTCCTGTTCGTGAGCGTCTTACGCATGCTTTAGTGCATGGGATTACTACCTTTATCGAGGCGGATACCGAAGAGCTGCGTGCAGAAATTATGGGCGCAGGTGGCAGGCCAATCGAGGTGATTGAAGGTCCTCTCATGGATGGCATGAATGTTGTTGGCGATTTGTTTGGCGCTGGCAAAATGTTTTTGCCGCAAGTGGTGAAGAGTGCGCGCGTCATGAAGCAAGCGGTTGCTACTTTAATACCGTTCATCGAAGAAGAAAAACGGCAACATATCGCTGCTGGTGGAGAAGCCAAGGCAAAAGGTAAGATTGTGATGGCTACGGTAAAAGGTGACGTTCACGATATTGGCAAGAATATTGTGACGGTAGTGTTGCAATGTAATAACTTTGAAGTAGCCAATATGGGTGTCATGGTGCCTTGTGCTGAAATTCTCAAACGCGCCAAAGAGGAGAACGCCGATATTGTGGGCCTTTCAGGCTTAATCACACCATCGCTTGAAGAGATGACTTATGTCGCACAGGAGATGCAGCGTGATGAGTATTTCCGTGAGCGTCAAATTCCGTTGATGATTGGTGGCGCCACCACCTCTCGTGTGCATACCGCTGTAAAAATTGCTCCTCATTACGATGGGCCCGTGGTGTATGTGCCTGACGCTTCGCGTTCTGTATCGGTTGCCTCAAGTTTATTGTCTGACGAGAGTGCTAAGAAATTTGTTCAAGACTTGCGTGATGATTATCAACGTATTCGAGAGCAGCATGCTAATAAAAAAGTGGCCCCAACCATTTCATTGGCTGCTGCCCGCAAAAATCGCGAGATGATTAATTGGGTGTCTTATGTGCCAGAGAAGCCAAAGTTCATTGGGCGCCGAGTGTTTAAAAATTTTGCTGTAGCTGATATTGCAAAATATATTGATTGGACCCCTTTCTTTCAAACCTGGGATTTGGCGGGCAAGTTCCCAGCAATCTTGGAAGATGAGGTGGTAGGCGTCGAAGCGCGCAAGGTTTATCAAGATGCTCAAGCTATGTTGGATAAGCTCATTAAAGGTCAATGGTTACAAGCTGATGGGGTGGTGGCTTTTTATCCTGCCAATTCTGTGGGTGATGACATAGTTTTATATAGCGATGAGGCTCGTCAGCATCCATTATTTGTATGGCATAACCTACGTCAGCAGTCCGAGCGTCCAATCATTGATGGTGTTCGCCGACCAAACCGCTGTTTAGCGGATTACGTTGCTCCAAAAGAGTCCAGTGTTGTAGATTACTTGGGTTGCTTTGCAGTCACCACCGGTCACGGTGTTGAAAAGAAAGCGGCTGAGTTTCAGGCCAAGCATGATGATTACAGTGCGATTATGTTGAAGGCGCTTGCCGATCGATTGGCGGAGGCCTTTGCTGAATTAATGCACCATCGCGTTCGTACCAACCTATGGGGTTATGCGATTGACGAAGTATTGACGAATGATCAGATGATTGATGAAGAGTATCGTGGCATTCGTCCTGCACCTGGTTACCCTGCTTGCCCTGCGCACGAAGTTAAGCAAGATTTATTGCGCGTTATGGGATCTGAAAATATTGGGATGACTTTAACGGAGTCTTTAGCTATGAACCCAGCTTCTAGCGTGAGTGGTTTTTACTTGGCTCATCCTGATGCGAAATATTTCAATGTTGGAAAAATTGCAGTCGATCAGATTGAGGACCTTGCCAAGCGACGGGGACAAACCGTGGATCAAATCCGTCGCCAGTTAGCCAGCTTGGTGGACTAGACGCCCCATATAACGGGCTCGTTTTTAGAATTAGCCTGCTTCATCAGCTCTAAAAACGGATATGCTCTTTGGCCCAGACGATCTGCCAACTTTGGTTTTTCAACCCCTGCTTCGACCTCCGCTTTCGCTTTAGTACGATCCTCCATATCCTTAAGAATGGCAGTCTCTAATTTGATAATGAGAGCTGGGAGCTGTTCTTCGGTGAGAATACCCCTTGGTTCTAATAGGTGGCCAAAGATATCAAAAATTCGTTGCGTCAGATCAGCCAACATAATGACGTCTGGACCGGCCTTGGAGCGAAATTGATAGATCATTTCGTTAGCTTACCACCTGATAAACTCACTCATCTATGTTGCGAACTAATAAAAATCGTTTAATTGAAATGTTAAGTGGAGCCCTCCAGGGGTTGGCTCAAGAACGCGGTTTAGGTGAGCCGCCTGCGCCCCGTCTGGAACGCCCCAAAGCTGTGGATCATGGCGATGTAGTCTGTAATATCGCGCTTCAGCTTTCAAAGGCATGGAAGCTTAATCCACGTGAGTTGGCGCAAGCCCTGGTTGCGCGCTTGCAAAGCCAAGACGGCTATAACCAACTGATTGCTTCTTGTGAAATTGCTGGACCAGGATTTATCAATTTTCGCCTCAGTAACCAGGCCAAAACGGCTGTAGTTAAGGAGATTCTTGCTGCTGGCACCCATTTCGGCGAAATGAAGCATGGCAATAGTCCGGTTGATAGCGCCATGATTGAGTTTGTCTCGGCAAACCCAACGGGCCCATTGCATGTAGGTCATGGAAGGCAGGCGGCTCTCGGGGATGCTCTAGCAAACTTATTGGCTACCCAGGGCATTAAGGTACATCGGGAGTTTTATTACAACGATGCTGGAGTGCAAATTGCAAATCTTGCACTTTCTGTACAAGCGCGTTTGAAGGGCCTAAAGCCTGGCGATGAAAATTGGCCTGAGCAAGCATATAACGGTGAATACATTGCTGAGATCGCAGTCGCTTTTAAAGCATCACCGGAATATTGCGATGATCTTGAGGCTATTCGCCGATTTGCCGTAGCGTATCTTCGTAATGAACAGGATATTGATCTGAAAACGTTTGGTGTGAAATTTGATTGCTATTACTTAGAGTCTTCTTTGTACACTGACGGCAGTGTGAATCAGATTGTGCAAGACCTGCAAAGTGTTGGTAAAACGTATGAGGCTGAAGGCGCGCTTTGGCTCAGGACGACCGATGATGGCGACGATAAGGATCGCGTCATGCGTAAATCCGATGGAAGCTTTACCTATTTTGTACCAGATGTTGCATATCACACTAGCAAGTGGAATCGTGGATTTGCAAAAGTGATCAATGTCCAGGGTAGTGATCATCACGGCATTATTGCCCGCGTCCGCTCGGGCTTACAAGGAGTGGCACAAAAGCGTGGTTGGAATATCCCTAAAACCTATCCAGATTATGTGCTGCATAAAATGGTGACAGTGATGAGGCATGGTGAAGAGGTAAAAATCTCTAAGCGTGCAGGCTCCTATGTGACGGTTCGAGATTTGGTCGAATGGTCCGGCGGGGTTACCCCAGAAATGACAGCGGAAGAGAGAGAATCGGCATTACAACGTGGTCGAGATGCGGTTCGTTTTTTCTTAATTTCTCGAAAAGCAGATACCGAATTTGTATTTGACATTAATCTAGCTTTACAGCAAAACGATGAGAATCCAGTCTTTTATGTGCAATATGCTCACGCACGTATCAGTTCTATTTTGCAGCAGTGGGGCGGTAAATCAGCAGACCTAACTAATGCTGATTTGTCGCTATTGCAAAGTAAGGCTTCGGATCATTTATTGAAACGCCTAGCGGAATATCCAGAAGTGTTAACGGATGCAGTAGCAGAGCTTGCTCCGCATGCGCTTGCATTTTATTTGCGTGACTTGGCTAGTGACTTTCATACGTTCTATAACGCTGATCGAGTGTTGATTGATGATGAAAAATTAAAACTGGCTCGGCTTGCTCTTCTATCAGCCACCCGTCAAGTTCTGCAAAATGGCCTAAAGGTATTGGGTGTATCAGCACCAGCAAAGATGTAGTGGCATAGTGTGAAGTGAATAGGTAAGATGAGGAAATAATGAATAAGCCGAATCCACAATCTGGCTTCATCAACAAGAGCAACAATATCCCTGCAAATCACTCGCAGTATGGTGGAACCATCTTAGGCTTTGTTCTAGGATTGGGCGCGGGTCTTGGCATCGCCTTTGTAATTGCTTTTTATCTCTCCAAAAATACCCCTCAAGAAAGGCCTGGTGTACGCGCGCCAAATTTGCCGATCACCATCAAACCGTCAGCTCCCGCTGAGGGTGAGGCGACATCTTCAACTGAGCGGGTAGATTTAAATAAGCCTTTGCAAGGTAAAAGCCCTAGCGCCCCTACTTCCGATCCGATAGGAGATTTGGTTAACGGCAAAAAGACCTCCGATAATGCAACGGCCACAGCTGTACCTAAGGGCGACGCCATTTATGTCTTGCAAGTAGGCGCATTTACGAGGCGCGCCGATGCGGATGCACAAAAAGCAAGCCTAGCCATTCAAGGTATTCAGACGCAACTGAGTGAAGTAACGGCCGATGGAAATACTTTATGGCGAGTGCGTTCCGGACCCTATAGCAGTATTGAAGAAAGCAATCCTGCGCGCGATAAGTTAAGTAGCGTGGGTATTAAACCAACTCTCATCAAAGCCAGCAAATAAAGTTAAACATCATGGTTTCTTTTAGCAAACGGGTATTGATCGCCGGCACCTTTATTTTTTTGAGTGGTATTGCTATTGCCCAAGGGCAAAAAATTGAAGAAGGCTTTGACTACCGAGTCTTACCTGTGCCACAGCCTGTTGAGACAAAAGGCAAGGTCGAGGTAATTGAGTTTTTTTGGTATGGATGCCCACATTGTTATGACTTTGAGCCAGAGCTTAGTGCTTGGGTAAAACGCCAGCCAAAAGACGTTGCGTTTCGTAGAGTGCCAGTGGCTTTCCGAGACGATTTTTTGCCTCATAGCCAGCTTTTTTATGCCTTAGAGGCTATGGGTAAAGGCGATTCTTTGAATGAAAAGGTGATGTATGCCATGCACAAAGAAAACAAACGCCTGCTCACCGAGAATGAAATTGCTGACCGGGTTGCCTCACAAGGAATTGACCGCAATAGTTTCTTAGCAACCTACCGTTCTTTCGCCGTAGTCTCCAAAGCGAGGGCTGCCAAACAATTAACTGAAGCATATCGTATCGATGGCGTGCCTACGATTGTGATGCAGGGCAAGTATGTAACTTCACCTTCAATTGCAGGATCAAAAGCCAAAGCCATTGCGCTAATGGACTGCTTAGAAGAGAAAATTCGCAAAGACAAGTACAAGTAGTAAAGCTTACTGAGCGCAGTATCTTTACGCGCTCATCTAAATCTTAACGAAACGTCACACTATCCAGAAATAAATTGGATAGGGAAGAATTCTTAAGAATTTTAAAAATCCCGAGAATCGCTTGGGAAAGTGGATATCAACCCCCCCTTTTTTTTGAATTCCGTTCAGAATTTCCTTGGCAGCCTCATCGGTGCTAATCAGTGCGGGCATTTCAAAGTCATTTTGGGCGGTTGCTTCGGTAGCAACGAATTCCGGGGAAATCATATGAACGCTCACGCCCTCAGGAAGCAAATCATAGTAGAGCGTTTCGCAAAAATTGATAGTAGCGGCTTTACTTGGACCATAGGCTAGCGCCTTTGGTAGACCGCTGTATCCTGCGACACTACCAACAATGGCAGTATGCCCCTCATGTCTTTTGAGCATTTCAGGTAGCACTAGTGCTACTGCCCTCATGGGCCCTAGAAGATTGGCGTCAATCGTTTGTTCTGCCGCCGAGAAATCAAAGTAGTTTGCGCGTTGGGGCGTGTAAATGCCAGACACAAAAAGCAATAAATCTATGGCACCCCAAGTATCGAAGATGGATTCATAGCCTTGCTGTAATTGGTCGTTATTCGTCACATCAATTGGAACAACTAAGGTCTGATTTGCTTTTGCAGTTTCAGCAATCGTATTTAAACGCTCTACTCGCCGACGGGATAGCGCAACTCTTGCGCCTTGCTCAATGAGTTTTTTGGCACATGCCTCACCAATTCCGCTGGAGGCGCCAATAATCCATACCCGCTTACCAGAAAAGTGACGAATTCCAGTCTGTTTCATGCTGTTAGCGCATTCGAAATGAGCTTACTGGGTTTATGGCTTAAGGTGAATTGCACCACATCAATATTTTGTTGTGAAAAACCGGCAGCGCAGTACATTAAATAGAAATTCCAGAGACGTATAAAGGCTTCATCAAAACCCAATTGGCGCACTTCGGCTAATTTTTGATTAAAGCTATCGCGCCAGAGACAAAGTGTCTTAGCCTAGTCTAGGCCAAAAGCAAACTCATTCTCAATTTGCAATCCAGCCTTCTCAGCACTTGCTTTAAAGCTAGTCCGAGACGGTAACATGCCTCCAGGAAATACATATTGTTGAATAAAGTCGGTGTTGTGGCGGTAGCGCTTAAATAAATCTTCGGCAATCACAATGTTTGAATACACGCTTTACCACCAACCTTGAGGCATTTGGCGATTGTTTAAAAATACTCAGGCCAGTGTTTTTCACCCGCTGTTTCAAACATCTCAACGGATGCAATGCCATCGAACTGTTCTTGGCAATCGCGGTAATCTTGTAGTCGTACTTCAAAAGATCCCACAGAATTTGAGGCGGAAAGAATCTTAGCTAGCCTAGTCTCGGCATATGCTTTTTGTTCTTTTGTTCGGTTGATAAGGTGAGCCCAGTTATTGATCGCTGGCTTAACAGTGACTCTTCCATCACCCCGCCCCAGCCACAACCAATTTCCAATAGATGGGCGCCCGGCTTAGTTTGCAGAGATTCTAGAATTCACTGGATCTTTGCTCGCTGTGCTTGGGCAAGCGTTTGCTTTTCTCCTTCTGAAAACCAAGCGCTCGAATAGCTCATTGTGGGATCAAGCCACAAGCTATAAAAGGCATTACCAAGGTCATAGTGAGCATGAATATTTTTACGACTACCTGATTTGCTGTTATCCCGTAGCCAATGTCTAATGCGGTAAATAATCGAACAAAACCAGCTGCCATGTATAGCTCTCTCTAGTATGGTGCCATTCCGAATGGCCAGCTCTAGAAGCGCCTTAAGGTCTGAAGTATTCCATTCCCCACGTATATAGGCCTCAGCAAATCCAATATCGCCATGCGACATGACCTCCTTAAATACTGACCAATCATGTATCTGAATATCAGCGCATAAAGCATCTGACGGATTACCAAATTTTTGTGTTTCGCCATTCGGCAGTCTTAATGAAAGGTGGCCGMTTTTAAGTCTCGATAAGATATTGAGCAGCGTTTGTGCATGAATATTGCCTTTAAGAATGTTGTTCTTGCCGCTTGGCGGAGAAGAAAAACTTAAACGCGACAAAAGGGATTGTCCAGGTCTACTCATCTGCTAACTTCAAATTCGGGTGGTTTGAGTTTTGAGTAAAAGGGTACACCTTTTAGCCACAATTTCAATGCTTGCCAGTGAATGTGGAAAATCACGCCTAAACTCATTGGTGGGTAGCGCATCATTGCCAAATATAGGCTTGTCCTAGAAAGTGGACGACTAGTTCCACTGATACTGGTGTTGATGAGCGGTAGGTTATCTTCGTGAAGCTTTATACGAGCAACAGAATTGCGTCCCGAACGACTGTCTTTGGAAAACAAAAACCGAAATTGATACTCTCCACGTACTTCGCAGAATGGAGATACGTAAAAGACTTTTTGGCTTCTTAGAGTTTCGCCTGAGTAAATTGATTCCCCAGAGTCTTTATATAGCAAATAGCGGTGACGCTCACCAAATGTATTGTTGACCTCAGCTACGACCGCTAATGTTTCCTGGGATGAGTTTGTGCAAATCCAAAAGCTAACAGGATTAAATACATATCCTAAAACCCTTGGAAAAGTTTGCAACCAAATTTCACCATCAATGTAACCCAACCCATTCTCTTGCAAAATGGTTTCAATCCAGTCAAGGCTACTGGGACCGCCAACGCCATGATCTTTATCGTAGAAAGAGCAGATTCCAAATCGATTATCTAGAACGCTACGACCACTTAGCAGACTAGGATTTTGCTTTCTTGAGCGCATTGGAATAGAGAGTGTAAAACACCACACCCAAATGCATTTTGAGCAGGCCGAAGACGGCGATGCTTCACGATGCCAAAGCTAATCTTTGGTTGATTCATTTAGCGTGCGTTTTCCTCGGGAGTATTATTCAGCGGCGAGCGAATGTTTTCGATCAACGCTTCAGCCACTAGCTCCCCAGAGCGAAGGCCATCCTCATGAAAGCCGAATCCTGTCCAGGCGCCGCAATACCAAATAGATGAATTGCCTTGAATCAATGGCAATTCCTTTTGCGCTTGAATGGCCCGCATATCAAATACCGAATGAGAGTACTGAATTTCCTGATGCACCAGTTTTGGATCGGGCTCAGAAGTGGGGTTCAGACTAACAATAATAGGAATGTCTTTTGGTTGTTTGGGTAGTGGCTGTAAGTAATTGATCAGATAATTGACGCTGACATGTTGTTTGGCGCTTGGAATCTTTCCAGATTTGGCTGTATAGTTCCATGCAGCCCAACAACACTTTGTCTCAGGAAGAAACCGTGAATCCGTATGAAAAATGGCTCGATTCTTTTGATACGGTACCGCCGCAAGAATATTCTTGGTTTGCTGATCAATTCCATGGATTAACGCCAGGCTTTCGTCGCTATGACATGCCATCACCACTTCATCAAACCATGCCGATCCTGATGGGCTAATTACTTCCGCTTGACTCTTATCGCAGTCACCTTGGGGGTGTTCGCGTAAAACAGACTCTCGTCGGATAGCCACATTATGAAGCTCCAAGGCCGCTAAGATACGCTTTACATATTCTCTTGATCCACCTTGAACGGTGAGCCATTGTGGCCGGTTTTGTATTTGCAACAAACCATGATTGTGGCAAAAGCGAATCATGGTTTGTATAGGAAACTCTAACATTTGCTCTACTGAGCAAGACCAAATCGCGCCAATCATTGGTAGGAAATAATTTTCCTGAAAGCTCTGACTAAATTTATTTCGATCTAAAAATTGAGCGATTGTTTCATCAGGTTGCTTATAGTGATGCCCTTCGGAAATTTGACGCTTGGCGAGCTTCGTTGCTAAATAATTGAATCGCAAGATGTCAAATGCCATCCTCCAAAATGAAGGAGAGAATATATTGGAGCGCTGACCAAAGAAAGCATTGAGATCAGTACCAGACCACTCTATCTTAGGGTGTGCAAGGTTTTTCTCAGATGCATCAATGGAAACTGAAAATGACATTTCAGACGGAGCAACGGGCGCTTGTATCTCCTCAAACAATCTGACGAGTCTTGGGTAAGTTTTGCGGTTAAAAACCAAGAAGCCGGTGTCAACCCCATGCGTAATAGTCTCTCCCGCTACTTCACAGGAAAAGTCTACCGTGTTACCGTGGCCGCCAATATGATTTCCACCTTCATAGAGGGTTATTTCAAAATCCGGATGTTGTCTTAAGGCGTACGCACAACCTAGTCCAGATATTCCAGCGCCAATGATGGCAATTCGTTTTTGCTCACTGCGCTTTTTCCTCTAAGAGTTTTTCAATTTGATTGGTAATGCTGCTACTAGTTGGTTTGGTGACGCTACCAAAGGAATCCACCGCGTTACCATTTCGATCAATTAAATATTTATAGAAATTCCATTTTGGTGTTGTTCCTGTTTTAGCAATCAACATCCTAAAAAAGGATTTTGATTGCTTCCGGAGACAACACTCTTAGCAAACATCGGAAATTTTACGTCGTACGTATTTTTACAAAAATCTGCAATTTCCTTATTGCTGCCTGGCTCTTGTTGCCCAAAGTCATTTGATGGAAATCCTAGTACGACAAAACCCCGATCTTTATATTTGGCATAAATTTTCTCAAGACCTTCATATTGACCAGTAAAGCCGCAATAACTCGCCGTGTTGACGGCAAGAATTACCTTACATTGATATTGGCAAAGGTTTTGAGGGGCTTCATCTTGAAGGCGTGGAAATGTGTGAGAAAGCAATGGGCTGCAAGTGGGGGCTGCGTTTGCCATGGGAAGTCCGCAGAATAGGAAAAAACAGGCAAAAACCCAATAAATTATCGTTGGGCTAAGGTCGCTTGGCTTGGTAGTCATCTGCCTCAGTATTTTTGTTTGTGGGCATCCAAGTCTAAGACATTCTGATGAATATCGCAGGATGATCCCTAAAGCCAGTAATATTGCGTTATGAGTTCAATCCCACCACCTTCTTTCGAAACTAAAGTTTGTCTATTAGAGCAACTTGAAATGAGAATTGCGAGCTTGCCGCGACCATTGGTTTTTACGAATGGGGTGTTTGATATCTTGCATCGTGGACATGCTAGCTATTTGGCCCAAGCTCGCGCTTTAGGTGCAAGTCTTGTGGTTGGCGTAAATTCAGATGCCTCAGTCAAAATGCTGGGCAAAGGCGATGACAGGCCTATCAACACTGAAGCAGACAGACAAGCTTTGCTGGCTGCCTTAGAGAGTGTTGATATGACCGTTTTATTTACGGAACAAACCCCTGTCCAATTAATCGAAAAAATTCGACCTGATATTTATGTCAAGGGCGGTGATTATGAGATTGAGACTTTAGCTGAGACTCGCGCGGTCAAGAGCTGTGGTGGAAAAGCGGTTGCCATTCCATTTTTGTATCAACGCTCTACTACTAGTTTATTGGGAAAAATTTGCTCGTAAATTAACCGAGAGTCAGTTTTAAGACTCGGTATTTTTCAGAAGCCATGCCCAAAGTCCGCGGAGTACCAAGCCTTCGCAGACCTCAATTTTGATGTGACTCAATTTGTGAGTTTGAACTAAAGCATTTGCTAATATTTTTGCATTGCCGCCATCAATCCAAATAGTCTCTACGGCCTGGTTCATTTCTTTTGCAACATCAAGGGCGTATTGAATTGCGCCAATCTGGGCGGCATCACATCCACCTACAATTGCATGATTAGTAGATAGTCCAAATTCATTAGAAGGCTCATTGCGAGTAGCCATTGGAAGTTGGGCTGTATTGGTCACCAAGCTTTTTTGCATGAGATCAATCCCAGGCAGAATCCATCCGCCGTGATGGACGCCATTTGAGCCCAATAAATCAATGGTTGTTGCCGTACCAGCACTAACAACCAGTGTGTTGGTTTTGCTGAGGTTACAAGCTGCGATGATTGCCGCCCAACGGTCGGCACCCAATTTACTGGGTTCTTGATAAAGGGTTCGAACGCCATCAAATGAGCTATCACCTTTTAACTGCTGCCACCTTATTTCTGACCATTGCGGAAAGAGGGATTGGAGGCTGTTGATGGACTCTTGTCCAGCCACACAACTGAAAGCAATAGCATTTGGCTTCGGTAGCGTTTTTGCGATATAGCTTGAAAGTTCTTGGCGATGTTCATGGGACCGCAATGAATTACTACTAATATAGCCCGAGTAAGCCCAGAGTTTTTTTTGTTGAGCAGATGGGTGTTGAGTAGATTCAACAGCGGCCCACTTAAGTTGAGTATTACCGACGTCAAATATTAAAAATAAGCTCATGATTTAACTCTGAGAGAGAGGTCGCCTGCATAAATAGCCTGTAAATTTTTTTCTTGCTGAAGTAGTAGTGCGCCATTGGTATCAACACCCATGGCAACGCCATGTACTGGGTCTTTACCAGCACCAGAAATACTGACCCTTTGATTTAGGTGGGCATCCCATTTAAGCCATTCCTGTTGGTAAGCAGAAAACCCCAGCTGATCAAATTTTTTGAAATGCTGATCAAAAGAATCGAGCAATGCTAGCCAAATATACTCAGAATCTGGGGGGGGCGTGTTTGGGGCGACTAGTTGATCGATTGCTCCAACTTTGACGTTATCTTGACTTAATGATTTTTCAATTGCACTTGCGTTCCGCAAGTTGATGCCGACGCCGACAATCATCCAATTTGGATCGCCGGGCTTAGTTTGGCCGCCCTCGATCAATATTCCTGCAAGTTTTGAATCATTTAACAGTAAATCGTTTGGCCATTTAAGACGTATACCTGATTGGTGTAATTCTTCTGAGGTAATCCTTAATGCTTGCACCAGACCTGCAATCACCGCTAGACCAACAACCAGGCTTAGCCCAGTTAATTCTGCAGGACTCCGTTTGAATGGATAAGCCATTGAGAAGCAGACAGAATCCTCGGGGTTCGCAAGCCATGCTCTGCCGGCACGACCTTTGCCCGCAGTTTGCTTGTGGGCAATGCGCGCCACGGGATCGATTAATTCTCCCGCTCGCCAGCGTGCCAATAAATCATCATTCGTGGATTTGGTTTCAGCAACGCGTTCTAGGATGCAATTTGCAGTCATTTCGCTATTGTAGAAAGGTCTGACCTAGAATTGTGGAATGAGTGCAAAAGAACATCGCCCCCAGAGACTGGTTTGGCCCTTACAAGCAATGCCACTTGCGAGGGCGATGAGTCTAGTTTATGCATTTTTGATCTTTTATGTCAGTCTCAATCCATTTGATTTTGATTTTCACAATGGTATTTCAGCCTGGGCTTGGCTCGATGCGCTATTGCCACGCTTTATCACCTTATTTGACGTATCTTTGAATATCTTGGCGTATATCCCATTTGGCTTTTTATTGGTATTTGCAAGCTATCCTCGCTGGCAAAATTTTGTAGCCCTCGGAATCGCGCTGGCTTTGAGTGCCGCTTTGGCTTTTGGTGTAGAAACCTTACAGTCTTGGATTCCTTCACGTATACCGAGTTTGATGGACTGGTGGGCTAATTATTCGGTGGACTGCTGGGGGCTTTTGGCGATTCCTTTGGGGCCACAATGGCTGTCTGGCTCTGCGGTACGACGCAGGCTTGATCAATGGTTTGGATTAAATTGGGCGATGTGCGCTCTTTTTCTCTTATTTCCGTGGTCACAAATTTATCCGCAAAGTTCATGGCTGGGAGTTGGGGTTTGGGGACATGTTGTTTTCGGATCGATTGATTGGGGAACTGCTGTAATCAATCAGGTGGTTCAAGAAACGTTGATCACAGGATTTTGCTGGTTAGGTGTGGCGTTGTTACTCTCTTTGGGGATGAGGGCTAAAGCGCACCAATGGCAGATTCTGAATGGATTGCTTGGATTTACAGTAGTCCTAAAGACTTTATCTACCGCCTTCAATTTGGGTGGGTATCTAGCCTCAATTGGTTAACGGCTGGAGCGTTTTGGGGAATGCTTATAGCTACTATTGCGTTGTATAGGGCGTTGCAATTTAAGTCAAAAACCAAGCAGGTGCTGGCTATTGGCTGTTTGGTTGGGGCAACTATTGCAATTAACATCATGCCCGATAATCCGTATTTCATTAGTAATCTTCGGCATTGGCAACAGGGACGCTTGGTGCACTTTAATGAACTCATGCAGTGGGTTTCAGTGATATGGTTACATTGGCTATGCTTTGGGTCATTCGACAAACCGTGCTTTCATATCTTAAGAATTCATCTAAATAAAAATTTATGAGCTTTTCACACCATTTATTTTTCTGTCTCAATCAGCGGTCTAACGGCGAAGATTGTTGCGATCGCCATAATGCATTTGCACTATTTGAATATGCGAAAAACCGAGTGAAAGAGCGGGGTTTAGCCGGACCCAATAAGGTTCGAGTGAACAAGGCAGGTTGCCTTGATCGGTGCGCGGACGGTCCAGTTATGGTGATCTATCCAGAGGGTATTTGGTATACCCTTGTCGATCAAGAAGATGTCGAGGAGATCATTCAATCCCATCTGATTGAGGGCCACCCTGTACATCGTCTACAGTTGGCCTAGTACTAATAGTTGATTCATTATTGAGAGTTTTATTCATGAATAGTCGTACAAAAATTATTCACATTAATGGCATCGTTGGGCCAATAGAGATGTCAATTGATTTGCCTGACGAATTAAAGACAGACCCTGCGTTTGTAGTAAGGGGTCTTGCGCTTGTTGCTCATCCTCATCCCTTGATGGGTGGCACCATGGACAACAAAGTAGCACAAACGATGGCGCGTGCTTTCAACCAACTTGGTTACGTGAGTGTACGACCCAACTTTCGTGGCGTTGGGGGAACTGTTGGGGTACATGATGATGGTGTAGGCGAGCTTGAAGATTTATTGCATGTGACCGAGTGGATGCAAACCCCCTCAAGCTGGAATCAATTTGAGGTTACGGCACAGCAAGCTTGGATTGGCTCAGCCAATACATTGCCTTTGGTGGTTTCTGGCTTTTCATTTGGCAGTTTTGTAGGAAGCCATTTGGTGCACAGGCTGGCTGAGCTTGGCCGCCCTGCTGAGCGTTTAGTGATGGTCGGCAGTGTTGCTGGTAAATGGACCTTGGCACAGGTGCCGACCGATACGATTGCCATTCATGGTGAGCTAGATGAAACCATTCCGTTGATTGATGTTTTGGATTGGGCACGTCCTCAGGAGTTAGCGGTGCAAGTAGTTCCTGGTGCTGATCACTTCTTTCACCGTCGCTTACATTGCATCCGTAACATTATTACCAGCGCCTGGCTCGGTATGCCTGACCACCGCAATATTTAACCAATCGGAAACGATGTTTTAAGAACCATGACCGAAGAAAAATCACTCATTGAGTATCCCTCCCTCTTTCCCATTAAGGTGATGGGAAAGAGTAATCCGGAATTCTTGCCAGCCATTATTCATATAGCGAAGCAATTTGATCCTACCTTTAATGAAAGTAGGGTTGAGCAGAGGCCATCTAAAGATGGTAATTACCTTGGGCTTACTTTGCCTATTACGGCAACAAGTCGAGAGCAACTAGATGAGCTTTATAGAACACTTTCAACACATCCATTAGTGAGCATTGTTCTTTAGTAATCAGTCATGACCATATTGGTAAAACATCTTGGCTTGGCAGATTATGCTTCGACGTATGAGTCAATGCGCAGATTTACGAGCGATCGTAACAGTGATACTCCAGACGAGATTTGGGTTTTGCAGCATCCCCCGGTATTTACGTTAGGCTTAGCCGGTGATGCTAGTAATTTACATTCGCCATCGAATCAAATTCCGATGGTGCAAGTTGATCGAGGTGGCGAGATAACTTACCACGGGCCGGGACAAATCGTAGTGTATTTATTGCTTGATTTAAAAAGGTTGGGAATATACGTAAAAGAATTAGTCTCCCGTATTGAGCAGGCGTTGATCGATACTTTGGCTGAGTTTGGTATTCGGGCTGAGAGAAAGACGGGCGCCCCCGGGATTTATGTATCTGAACAATCAGGGTTAGATGCAATGCGGATTGGCGCAAAAATTGCTGCATTAGGGCTTAAAGTATCAAAAAGTTGCTCTTATCATGGTTTGGCGCTCAATGTTGACACCGATCTGGACGCTTTTGGGCGCATCCACCCCTGTGGATATGAGGGCTTAAGAACGGTCGATATGCAAACTCTGGGGATCAAGGACACAATCGATATTGTGAGCCAGAAATTATTGGCGCATTTGCAAAAGCAATTAGAACCAACATGACTACAAATAAGATTGATAAACAGGGTACTGAAGAGCGCCAAGATTTTCAGTACGACGCTACTCGAAAACAGAAATCGAGCGAGAAGACGGCGCGTATTCCCATCAAGATTATTCCATTAGAAGAGGTGCTCAAAAAGCCCGATTGGATCCGAGTAAAGGCGGCTTCCGGAAATTCACGTTTCGCCGAGATTAAAAAGATTTTGCGTGAGAATGAATTGGTCACTGTATGTGAAGAGGCGAGTTGTCCAAACATCGGCGAGTGCTTTGGTAAGGGCGCTGCAACATTTATGATCATGGGCGACAAGTGCACACGTCGCTGCCCATTTTGTGATGTGGGGCATGGTAGACCTGATCCTCTTGATGAAAAAGAACCTGCCAACTTAGCGCGTACGATTGCAGCGCTCAAATTAAATTATGTTGTTATTACCAGCGTGGACCGAGATGATTTGCGTGATGGTGGGGCAATGCACTACGTCGAATGTATCTCACAGTCCCGAGACCTTTCTCCTGCGATACGCATAGAAGTGCTGGTCCCTGACTTCCGAGGTCGTTTAGAAAAGGCGTTGGATATTTTTGCTGAGCATGCACCCAACGGTCTGCCAGATGTGATGAATCATAATTTAGAAACGGTTCCGCGATTGTATAAACAAGCAAGACCAGGAGCAGATTATTTGCACTCATTGAAGTTACTAAAAGACTTTAAAGAGCGGTTCCCACATATACCTACAAAAAGTGGGTTAATGGTTGGTTTGGGTGAAACAGATGATGAGATCTTGGAGGTTATGCAAGATATGCGCGAGCACAATATTGATATGCTCACCATTGGGCAATATCTTGCGCCATCAGGACGTCACTTACCAGTAACTCGTTATGTCCATCCAGATGTATTTAAGATGTTTGAAGAGAAAGCTTATGAGATGGGCTTTTCGCATGCAGCGGTAGGTGCCATGGTCCGCTCCAGCTACCATGCTGATCAACAAGCCCATGGAGCAGGGGTTGTTTAAGGGAATTGTTAAAGCCAGTATTTTACTGGCTGCTTTTTTAGTAATAACGGCCTGTAGTCCGAAGCTCAATTGGCGGATTGTTCAATCCCCTGAGCAAAGGTACGTTGCGCAATTCCCGGGCAAGCCTAATGAGATGGTGCGGCTGATTCCTTATCAAGACCAAGATGTAAAACAAGCGCTTGAAGCAGTAAAGATCGATGATGATATTTATTCGATTAGCTCAATTCGGGTAGAAGCCAATCAAGGGGTTTGAGCCAAAAAATTATTGATCAATTGCAGGCTATTTATTGGATCGTGCAAAAGCATCTAGTGGTAATGTATTGATCGAGGATTCCAGCTATTAAACCAGCAATTATCAACGCTTCCCAGTTAAAGATTACTTCATTACATTTGGCTATAACAGCAAAGCTCAGCAATCAATGCGTGTGCGTTGGATAGCTAGCCAATTGAAAGCGGGGGCAATTGGATTTATCAAGTTTCTGTACTGCATACAAACACAAAAACTAGTGATATAAAAGCCCTTCTATCTCAAGAAGGGTATGCGAACTTTTTCAACGAGTTCCGTCCAGAGTAAAGTTGAAAAACTCTAATAAGAAATTACTGGGTTTTTTCGAGAGCGGTAACTTTTGCCTCTAGTGCTTCCAGTTTTTCCCTGGTTTTGGCAAGCACTTTACTTTGCAATTCAAACTCTTCACGAGTAACTAAACCCATTTTTTGAAATCCTTGGTTCATCATTGCGCGCACATTTTTTTCAATCTCTTGTGCGGGCGAATTTCGAATGACATCCCCGACTTTGTTTTGCATATCTGTAGCAATGCGTTGGATTTGTTCAAGAATTTCGCCAGGTTTTTGCAGGATGGGCTTTCAAAAGGGTTGAGAGTTGTATAAATATACACATCAATATTTTAATTTGAGCCTTCAAAAAGGGTGGAAAGGGCTAAAAAATACTAAAAATAGGGAAATTTCACATTAATGGGGCAAATAAATGCACCAAAATAGTGCTCAAGCATTATTACGGTGAATGATCAAAAAGCTTAGCGGGACCCGACCATCATCATCTTTCCATGCAATAAGCATTAATCCAATTTTTGATTCCAAACAGTAAGGAGAAATAGATGAAAACTTTACATAAGAAAGCGCTTTCTGCAGCAGCATTAGCTTTGCTTACAGGCTTGGCGTGTTCTTCGGCATTCGCGGCTGATACACCAACAGATCCAGAAGATGCAGGTAGCCCAATCGCTGCAAACGTAACAATCGTCAATGACTATCGCTATCGCGGTATCAGCCAGTCAAACTTTAAGCCTGCTATCCAGGGCGGATTTGATTACGCACATGAGAGTGGCTTCTACATTGGTGACTGGAACAGTTCCATTGGCTGGATAAGTGATCCATATACTTCAACAGGAAATTTATCAAGTGCAAACCCAACCGGTAAAAGTGTTTCTGCACCAATCGAAATGGACTTTTATGCTGGCTACAAAAAAGAATTCATTGGAGAAGGCTTTGCATCGGATGTTGGTATTCTTCAGTGCTACTACCCGACCTCTGGGCTGCCAAATGGTGCAATAAATCCCAATACAACTGGGTTGTACGCTGCGCAGAATTTTACTTTTGGCCCAGTAACGGGTTTTGTGAAGTTTTCTTATGCGCTCACTAACACATTCGGGAATGCAAACAGTAAGGGCTCCTACTATCCTGATCTGACTGTTAATTACGACACTGGTGTATGGGGTCTATCGCTCAATGGTCACGTTGGATATCAGTACATTGCTGGTACTCTTGCAGGCACAACAGTATCTAATTCAAGTCTATACACCTATACCGATTGGAAGGTAAGTGTAACTAAAGATTTTGGAGGGGGTTTATCGGGCTCCGTGGCTTATGTGGGTACGAATGCGAATATTGCTGGATATTACTCGCCGCAAAATAGCAATTTAGGCCGATCAACTGGCTTAATCTCTTTGACAAAAACCTTTTAATTTCCACCCCTGAACGGAGAAACGTATGAAATTAATTACTGCAATCATCAAGCCCTTCAAGCTTGATGAAGTGCGCGAAGCTCTCTCGGAAGTGGGAGTTTCTGGCATTACCGTTACTGAAGTTAAAGGCTTTGGTCGTCAAAAGGGCCACACCGAGTTGTATCGTGGCGCGGAATATGTTGTCGACTTTTTGCCAAAAGTAAAAATTGAAGCTGCTGTTGAAGATGGCATCTTGGAGCGTGCGATTGAAGCAATTGAAAAATCCGCACGTACAGGCAAGCTTGGTGATGGCAAGATTTTTGTCTCCCCAGTTGAGCACGTCATTCGTATTCGTACCGGTGGAACCGGTGCATCAGCACTTTAAAGAGAGGTTCAAAATGTTAACTTGGATGAAACGACTCGTTGCTAGTGGTGCTATGGCTTTAGCTATCGGTGCTACTGATGTTATGGTGACATCGCCAGTACATGCTGCTGATGAAGCTAAAAAGCCTGCAGTGACTGCTCCTGCTGCCACGCCAGCAGCTGCAGAACCTGCGCCAATCTTGTGCTCTGAAAAGTGCAATAAGGGTGATACCGCTTGGTTACTCATATGTACTGCATTGGTAATCATGATGACAATTCCAGCATTGGGATTGTTCTATGGTGGCTTAGTGCGTAGCAAGAATATCCTTTCTGTACTTGCGCAAACATTAGTGATCTTTTCTCTCACTATTGTGTTGTGGTCAATCTATGGCTATAGCATTGCATTTACTGAGGGAGGGGCGTTTTTTGGAGGGTTTGATAGGCTATTCCTAGCGGGCATTACCCCTGATACTGCTGCAGCTACATTTAGCAAAGGCGTGGTAATTCCTGAATTTGGATTTGCAGCATTCCAGGGTGCGTTTGCAGCTATTACTGTTGCGTTGATCATTGGTGCATTCACAGAGCGCGTGAAGTTCTCTGCAGTATTGTTGTTCGCAATCATTTGGTTTACTTTCAGCTACTTGCCAATCGCTCACATGGTTTGGTTCTGGCCTGGTCCTGATGCCTTTACAGATGCTGCTGCAGCAGAAAATGCAGTTGCTGCATCTGGCTGGTTATTCCAAAAGGGTGCGCTCGACTTTGCTGGTGGAACGGTTGTTCACATCAATGCCGCTATTGCTGGTCTCGTGGGATCGTATGTTGTCGGTAAGCGAATTGGTTACGGCAAAGAAGCGATGAAGCCACACAACCTCACATTTACTTGGATCGGCGCATCTTTGTTGTGGGTAGGTTGGTTTGGTTTTAATGCTGGATCTGCTCTTGAGGCCAGCGGTGGTGCAGCATTGGCTTTTGTGAATACATTGCTTGCAACGGCAGCTGCAGTTGTAACTTGGACTTTGGTTGAATGGATTTTCAAGAAAAAGCCATCCATTTTGGGCGCAGCTTCTGGTGCAGTAGCAGGCTTAGTTGCAGTCACTCCGGCAGCAGGTTTTGTTGGTGTGGTTGGTGCTTTGGTAATTGGCTTGATTGCAGGCATCGTTTGCTACTGGGGTGTTACTGGCCTCAAAAAGATCCTCGGTGCTGATGACAGCTTGGATGTCTTTGGTGTTCACGGCGTAGGCGGTATCTCTGGTGCTTTGCTGACTGGTGTGTTTGCCGATCCAGCATTGGGCGGAACTGGGGTTTGGGATTATGTTGCAAATGCAGTAATCCCTGACTACTCCATTGCTTCCCAAGTGTGGATTCAGTTCCAAGTGGTAGCTACTACATTGATTTGGTCTGGAGTTGTAGCGTTTATCGCTTACAAGCTAGTCGATATCGTGATTGGATTGCGCGTTAAGGAAGAGGAAGAGCGCGAAGGCTTGGATATCAGCTCACATGGTGAGTCTGCTTACGAGTCTTAATCTCGGTTTTACCCCTCACTAGGCGGTCATTGGCTGCCTAGTTTCAAGCGCGGGATCTTTGGATTCCGCGTTTTTCTTTTAATAATCTTACAATGGTGAAATGGTTCCACATCTCATCACTGCCCTAAGCGGTCCTTTGCTCGAATTGGAGTCAAAGGTACTTGAAGCTACTCCCACAATTGAGCGCTGGTTTAGGCTGGAATGGCAAGAACACACCCCCCCATTTTATTGCTCAGTCGATTTGCGCAATTCAGGGTTTAAGTTAGCCCCAGTTGATACAAATCTATTTCCTGGAGGGTTTAATAATCTCTCCCCACAAATGTTGCCGTTGGCCGTACAAGCAGCTATGGCAGCAATTGAAAAGATTTGCCCTGAAGCTAAAAACCTATTACTGATTCCTGAGCGACACACCCGCAATACTTTTTATCTACAAAATATTGCGCGCCTTTCATCAATCTTGCGTCAAGCGGGGTTGAATGTGCGTCTGGGTACTTTCTCGGAAGAAATTAAGAAGCCTACATGGGTTGGGTTACCTGATGGTAATCGCTTGTTGATGGAGCCCTTATCTCGACTTGGATTAAAAAAGCAGCGCTTAGGCCTCAAAGATTTCGACCCCTGCTCTATTTTGCTGAACAATGATTTGTCTGCAGGTATCCCACCGATACTCGAAAACATTTATGAGCAATACTTATTGCCTGGCTTGCACGCTGGCTGGCATGTGCGTCGCAAATCGAACCATTTTGCCGCTTACGAAGAAGTTGCTAAGAAGTTTGCAAAGGTCGTCGATATTGATCAGTGGATGATTAATTCCTACTTTACGAGCTGTTCAAATATTAATTTCCATGAGCGTAAAGGCAAGGAAGAACTGCAGGCTGCAGTTGAGCAAGTTTTAAAAAAGACTGCAAAGAAATATCGTGAATATGGCATCAAAGAAAAACCCTATGTAGTGGTTAAGGCGGATGCTGGCACATATGGCATGGGCGCGATGGTTGTAAATGACCAATCGCAATTAAAGGATTTGAATCGTAAAGATCGCAACAAAATGAGTGTTGTGAAAGAGGGTCTTGAAGTTAGTGATGTGCTTATTCAGGAGGGTGTTTATACCTTCGAGAAAGTAAATGAAGCTGTTGCTGAGCCAGTGGTATACATGATTGACCGTTATGTCATTGGTGGCTTTTATCGTGTGCATACCGATCGTGGCCCGGATGAAAACTTAAATGCACCAGGAATGCATTTTGTGCCGTTAGCATTTGAGCAAAACTCAATGCCAGACCTTGGCGCCAAGCCAGGTAGTGCAGCCCCAAATCGTTTCTATCTTTATGGCGTAGTTGCTCGCTTGGCATTGCTAGCGGCCTCTCTAGAGCAGGAGAGAACCGATCCTGATATGGAAATAGCATATCTAGCCAAACATTCTAAAAGAAGATGAACCTTTTATTTATTGCCGACCCCCTAGAGTCTTTTAAAGTTCACAAAGATTCCACGCTAGCGATGATGCGGGTTGCCCAGGAGGCGGAACATCATCTTTGGTTTTGCGAAAGTCGTCATATTTTGTGGAAGGGTGATTTGGTGGTTGCCGACTGCCAGCCTTTATCAATTAAGTCTAGTTTATCTGTTTGGTTTGAATTGGGTGAACAACAATCTCGTGCACTAAATGTCTTCTCGGCGGTACAAATGAGAACAGACCCTCCGTTTGATATTGAATATCTCAATACTACGTGGCTATTGTCGGCTGCTAAGCGCCAGGGCGCTAGAGTATTTAATGATCCAACTGCAGTGCGTGATCATTCGGAAAAACTTTCCATCACAGAGTTTCCGGAACTTATTCCGCCTACCTTGGTTACCCGTGAACTGAGCGCAGTGGAAGAGTTTCATAAAGTACATAGCGATATTGTTATTAAGCCACTCGATGCCATGGGTGGCATGGGCGTGTTTCGAGTTGGCCCAGATGGTTTAAATCTTGCTAGCATTGTTGAGACGCTTGGCGAGAATGGCGCTAGAACATTAATGGTGCAACGCTTTTTGCCCGAGATTGCTCAAGGCGATAAACGTGTATTGTTGATCAGAGGGCAAGTTGTGCCCTTTGCGTTAGCAAGAATTCCACAAGGAAAAGAAATTCGTGGAGACTTAGCTGCGGGAGGCAAAGGAGTTGCAATGCCCTTAACTGCAGATGAAAAGCGCATAGCAGAAAAACTTGCGCCTATTTTGAATGAGCGTGGATTATTTTTGGTGGGGCTAGATTTAATTAGTGGGTATTTGACTGAGATAAATGTTACTAGCCCAACCTGTTTTGTTGAAATAAGCGAGCAAAGTCAATTTAATGTTTCGCAATTTTGATTAAAAGCGTTTGAGAGGACCTTGGCATAACATGGCTGGAATCGTAATCGTTGCACACACTCCGATAGCTAGTGCAATGCTCAGTTTTGCAGAGCACACCTTTGGTGTTTTACCTGAACGTGTCAGAGCGGTTGATATTCCTCCGCATGAGGATGTCAAAGCCAGCTTTGATCGAGTCCTTAAGGCAGCCTATGGTGTCAATACTGGCAACGGAGTCCTGATGTTGACCGATGTTATGGGTGCGACCCCAGCAAATGTGGCATCCAAGCTAGAAAGCTTAGGCCCATTGTCTGGATTAAATGCCCCTGTCATTGTTTTGGTGGGGTTAAATCTGCCCATGTTAATGCGCTGTATTTCACACCGCGGAGAGGGTATGGAAGAGTTAGCCCAAAAAGCACTTGCCGGTGGGCAGAACGGCATTTTGCGTCTAGGCGCAAAAGTAGATCAAGAGTAATGGGAGTGCACTGTAATGCCAGTAGCTGAGATCGAAATTATCAACAAGTTAGGGCTGCATGCTAGAGCGTCAGCCAAGTTGTCACAATTGGCGGCCCAATTTCCCTGTGAAATATTTCTGTCACGTAATGGACGTCAAATTAATGCCAAAAGCATCATGGGAGTCATGATGTTAGCTGCAGGTATCGGTAGCACTGTCACGTTGGAGACAGTTGGTGATAAGGCGGATGAGGCCATGGAGGTACTTACCGCATTAATTAATGATCGCTTCGGAGAGGGCGAGTAAGTATGACGTTTGCGCTGCATGGAATTCCAGTATCAAAAGGCATTGCTATCGGCAAGGCTGTACTGATTTCGCGCGCAGCTCTCGAAGTAAGTCACCATCTTGTTGAGCCCGGAAAAGAAGAGGCGGAAGCACAAAAACTATTAGAGGCGTTTAATCACGTTCGCCTTGAACTGGATCAATTGCGTATGGGTTTGCCCAAAGATGCCCCACAAGAAATGAGTGCGTTTTTGGATGTTCACGGAATGATATTGGCTGACCCAGCTCTGGCTGAAAAGCCAATTAAGCTCATTCGCACACAGAGGCTGAATGCTGCCTGGGCTTTAACTACAGAACTTAATGATCTTTTAGAGCAGTTTGCTGAGATTGAGGATCCCTACTTAAAAGAACGTGCGAACGATATTCGGCAAGTTGCAGAGCGTGTCATTAAGGCCCTTAACCTTCGAAGAGAAGAAATAGGCGGTTCAGATTTTCTACCCCCAAGTGATATTGGGGTGAAATCGATTATTGTGGCGCACGATATTGCGCCACATGACATGTTGGGTTTTAAAGAACATGCCTTCACTGGATTTGTTACGGATCTTGGCGGTAAAGCTTCGCACACGGCCATTGTTGCGCGAAGCATGGAAATACCTGCTGTTGTAGGCGTGCGTCATGCTAGTGAAATGATTCGCCATGGAGATTGGCTTATTCTCGATGGCGAACGTGGCATTGTGGTGGTTGCGCCGGATGAGCAACTTTTGGCAGAGTATCGCAAGCTACAAACACAAGTCGCTAAAAAGGCTCGTAAGTTACAACAGTTAAAGCATGCCAAAACAGAAACGTTGGATCGAGTCGATATTGAACTTTTTGCCAATATCGAATTGCCTGAAGATGCGATACAGGCAGTAAAGCTCGGGGCTGTTGGGGTGGGGTTATTCCGCTCCGAATTTTTGTTTATGAATCGTAAACAAGCTCTTGCGGATGAAGAGCAACAATATCAAGAATACCGTCGCGTAGTTGATTTAATGCATGGACTGCCTGTCAACATTCGCACGATTGACGTTGGCGCTGATAAAGCCTTAGGTGCTGGTGGCGATGTATCGCAAACTGGCACGTCTCCATTGGGTTTGCGGGCGATTCGCTGGTCTCTCACAGAGCCTGAAATATTTCTGACGCAATTGCGCGCTATTTTGCGCGCCTCTGCTCATGGTCAAGCACGCATCATGATTCCGATGCTGGCTCATGCCAAGGAAATTGATGAAACATTTCGTTTGATTGAAAAAGCAAAGCAGCAGTTATCCCATCGCGGTCAATCATTTAACCAGAATATTCAGGTGGGTGCAATGATCGAAATTCCAGCTGCTGCACTCGTTCTGCCTTTATTCATCAACCGGTTTGATTTCCTATCCATTGGCACAAATGATTTAATTCAGTACGCACTTGCAATCGATCGTGCAGATCATGCCGTTGCCCACTTGTATGATCCGTTTCATCCTGCGATTTTGAATTTACTTGCCAGCATTATTGATCAAGCAAAACGTGCCAACGTTCCCGTTGCGGTTTGTGGTGAGATGGCAGGTGATCCTGCATTAACAAAATTATTATTAGCTATGGGTCTCACAGACTTTTCGATGCACTTTAGTCAACTGTTGTTGGTCAAGCGGGAGATCCTACAGGCTAACGTCGGTATTTTAAAAGCGCGCTTCCCCAGAGTGTTGAAGGCTTATGAGCCAGAGGCTCAAGCTAAAGCCTTAGAGCGCCTGCTGGCGTAATACTCTCTTAGTGCTCTGTCCCGCAGATGGGGCAGTCAGAGTTGCGCGCAATCTGAATTTGATCAATCTGTGTAGTACGAGCATTCCAAAGCAACATTCTCCCAATGAGTGGCTCTCCAAACCCAATTAATACCTGTAATGCTTGGCCTGCTTGAATAGTGCCAATAATTCCAACGAGAGGAGAAAAGATTCCCATGCTTGCACAGCTGACTTCTTCAAAAGTTTCATCCGGTGAAAAGATGCAGGCATAGCAAGGGGAGTTGCGATTGCGAGGATCAAATACGGATACTTGTCCGTCAAAGCGAAGGGCAGAGCCTGAGACCAATGGTTTTTGATGGTTCACACAACTAGCATTGATGGGTTGGCGTGTCTGAAAATTATCAGTGCAATCTAAAACAATATCGACTCTATGGCGTATCTCATCCAACAAGAATTCGTCAGCTTTTGCTTGAATAGCTTCAACCTGAATTCCAGGATTTAGTTGTTGCAAAAATTGTTTTCCGGAGGCGACTTTGCTTTTACCAATAGTGAGCTCGGTATGCATGATTTGGCGTTGCAAATTGGTTAATTCAACATCATCGTGATCTAGCAAAGTGATATGCCCAACTCCGGCAGCAGCCAGGTAGGGGGCGACAGCGCTTCCTAGTCCTCCAGCCCCAACCACTAGGGCGTGTGCATTTAATAATCTTTTTTGCCCAGCAACATCGATATCCTCAAGCAATAAATGACTGGAATAACGAAGTAACTGGGCACCATTCATTTTACGGTTGAAGACTACTCAAGCTTGGATGAAGAGCGCTTCACGGGTTGACCATTAATAAAGGCAACCGCTTGGGCAAGCATAAAGTCGTCAGCGCTACCAAGTTCAGGCGGCTTTTTATTCTTTTCTTTCTCTTTTTCCTCGGGAGTTTTCTTCGCGTTCTTCTCTTCAATGCGTTGTAACTCTTCAAGTCTACGTTGTTCGCGTTCTTTAATTAATTTATCTTCGGCAGACTGTTTATTACGTAGATGCTTTTCGCTATCAATCTCGCGGGTAATCAAAACATCAGCCGGATCACCATCTTTATTTTGGTCTACCGGAATATCTGGCATAATGCCATATGCCTGAATCGATTTGCCGCTAGGAGTGTAGTAGTAAGCAGTTGTAATTTTCAAGGCGGAGTCATTTGTTAATGGGCGAACGGTTTGAGCGGAGCCCTTGCCAAAAGTCGTTTTACCGATAATGGTTGCGCGCTTGTAATCTTGTAAGGCCCCCGCAACAATTTCAGATGCTGAGGCAGAGTAAGCATTCACTAAAACCACCATTGGTAATTTTTTGTACATCTCGGGAACGCCCGCCAGGGGATCTCCGGGTTCACTCAGGCGATACATGGCAGGGGTTGCATTAAATACTTGCTTGGAGTCAGGCGCTTGCCCATTGGTTGAAACAATCACTGCATCAGCCGGCAGGAATGCGGCCGCTACCCCAACCGCGCCTTGAAGTAAGCCGCCACCGTTATTACGCAGATCCAAAATAATCCCCTTCATTTTGGGATCTTGATTGGCGAGGTCGATTAATTTCTTTGCTAAATCTGGAATCGTGCGCTCTTGAAAACTTGTGATGCGAACCCAAGCAATATCGTTATCCAAGATCTTCGCTTTAACAGATTGGACTTTGATCTCTGCTCGGGTAATGGTTGCTGGAAAACTACGTTCTTCGCTTTTGCGATAGACCGTCAAAGTAATTTTTGTACCGGGGGTTCCGCGCATCGTGCGCACTGCTTTATCTAGGGACATGCCCCGCACCGGTTTATCATCAAGACGCGTAATTAAATCACCAGCCTGGAGACCAGCACGTGCAGCAGGACTGTCCTCAATAGGGTTTAATACCTTTACTACGCCATCTTCAGAAGTGATTTCAATACCCAGGCCTGGAAATTTTCCAGAGGTCTGTTCTTGCATTTCAGCAAAATCTTTTTTGTCCAAAAAGGTGGAGTGTGGGTCAAGACTGCTGACCATTCCCTTGACTGCATCGGTTAAGAGTTGCTTATCCTCAATCGGCTCTACATACTCACGCTTGATTTGAGCAAATACATTGGAAAGAGTGCGTAGCTCATCCAAGGGTAATTGCGAGCCTTGTTGGGCAGTAGCCGAGAGCTGAATCGTGGCGGCTACCCCAGCAATTAAGCCTACGGAAATAAGAGCAAAGTTCTTCAGAAATTGGCGCATATAGATTTAGTCTAAATAGAAATGTTGTATTGGTTTGAGGTTATCGTCTAACTCATAAACCAACGGAACGCCATTAGGAACATTGACTTCCATGATAGCTTCATCGGACATTTGGTCTAAATACTTAACCAAAGAGCGAATACTATTGCCATGAGCTACTAACAAAATGCGTTTGTTGGCTTTTAGTGCTGGTGCAATCGATTCATTCCAAAGTGGCAGAATACGCTCGACATTGTCCTTAAGGCATTCTCCAAGCGGAATGTCGGATGGATTTAATTTAGAGTAACGACTGTCATTCTTAGGGTTCCGTTCATCGTCCTTTTCTAGCAAGGGTGGGCGTACATCGTATGAGCGACGCCAAATGTGCACCTGTTCATCCCCGTATTTCGCAGCAGTTTCTGCCTTATTGAGACCGGTCAGTGCCCCGTAGTGTCGTTCATTAAGACGCCAACTGTGTACCACTGGAATCCACATCAGATCCATAGTGTCTTGAACATGCCACAGCGTACGTATGGCGCGCCTTAAAACAGAGGTGTATGCAATATCAAATTCATACCCTGCATTTTTCAGGTTTGCACCTGCAGCTAGGGCCTGTTCGGTGCCCTTTGGGGTTAAGTCAACGTCCGTCCAGCCAGTGAAGCGGTTTTCAAGGTTCCAGGCGGATTCGCCATGACGAATAAGGACAAGTTGTTTCATAGAGCCATTCTATAATCTGGTGATGAACTTTCTCACGCAAACTGATAATTTAGCGCTTATTGCCTTATTACTTGTTTCAGGCGCAGCGCTCTTCCTGCCCACATTATCCTCGTTAATTAGCGGAAAAGGCCTGTCTCCAACAGAGGCCACTATTTGGATAAACCGCCGCAAGGCGCATGTGCTGGATTTGCGTTCAGAAGAGGCATTCAAAATAGGCCATTTGCCAGGGGCAAAACTGGCCGATGTTGCCAAAATCGAAGCCGCCATTGAGGCTTTGAAATTAGATCGTAAGCGCCCATTAGTTTTGGTATGCGATACAGGCGCGCACTCTCGTAAGGCGCTCGCGCAAGTCCAAAAACTAGGGTTTGTTGAGGTCGGCGTTCTTGAAGGTGGTGTGCAAGCCTGGAAAACATCAGCATTACCACTAGTAAAGTAACGATATGCCGCAAGTAATTATGTACATACACAGGTTTGTCCATACTGCGTTATGGCCGAAAAGCTATTGCTAAAGAAGGGTGTTAGTAATTTAAAAAAATCTTGATTGATCGTGATCCATCACGACATGAAATCATGATGACGCGCACTGGTCGTCGTACCGTTCCACAAATTTACATTGGTGAAACACATGTTGGCGGTTATGATGATTTAGTTGCTTTAGATCGTGCTGGAAATCTTGATCCTTTGTTGGCTTGATAGAAATAAACTGAAAGAAAGTTTGCAATGACAGAACAATCTTCCGTGTCTAACGCGAATACTGAATCAAAAGATCCTTCATTTCGTATTCAGCGCATTTATTTAAAGGACTTATCTTTAGAGCAACCAAATTCGCCAGAAATATTCTTGGTGGTCGCAGAACCCCAAGTGCAAGTTGAAGTTGATATTGTTGTTAAGCGCGTTAGCGACGAGCTTTTTGAGGTGGTATTGAGCTCAACAGTGACTGCTCGTGTTGAGGGCAAAGCGCTATTTTTAGTAGAGACTAATCAGGCTGGTATTTTTGAATTCCAAAATATTCCTGCTGAGCAAGTCGATCCGATGTTGGGCATTACTTGCCCAACTATTTTGTATCCATACTTACGATCAAATATTGCTGATGTGATCAGCCGTGCTGGTTTCCAGCCAATCCATTTAAATGAAATTAATTTCCATGGAATGTATGAGCATCGCTTGATGCAAGCGCAGCAGACAGCAAACGAGAGCGCTGGCGATAGCGCTGCAAAAAGCAAAATCATCCTTCCCAATTAAGGATTGAATCTAGGTCATAAATTATGAAAGTGACATTGCTCGGTGCGGGCGCTTGGGGAACCGCAATGGCCTTACAAGCCGCTCGTCAGCTAAGAGCTGAAGATGTATGTTTATGGTCTCGTAGCGCAGAGCAACTGCATTCAATTGCAAAATCCGGCGAGAATCAAGTCTACCTTCCTGGAATTGCTCTGCCAAAAAATCTTCTCTTAGAGAGTGATTTTGCTGCCGCCATTAAACGCCTTGGTCCAGAAGATCTTTTAGTAATTGCAACTCCAATGTCGGGGCTATCAGAAACCATTGAGCGCGTTTTAAAGGTTGCAAATCAATCACTGAACATTATCTGGCTATGCAAAGGTTTAGAGCCCATTACTGCCCTTTTGCCACATCAGGTGGGGGCACGTCAGGATCAGCTTCATAACCATGGGTTGAAACACGCTTACGGCGCTCTTTCTGGCCCTAGTTTTGCTCATGAAGTGGGTGCTGGAATGCCGTGCGCACTAACAGTCGCTAGCTCATCGGAGTCACTCTGCAAAATTGTGCAAAGTGTTTTTCATTATGGAAATATGCGAGTGTATTCTTCGAATGACCTAGTTGGTGTTGAGTTGGGTGGAGCGGTAAAAAATGTTTTGGCGATTGCTGCTGGTATTGGCGATGGCTTAGATCTTGGTTTAAATGCACGCGCTGCAGTATTGACCCGTGGCTTAGCTGAAATGATGCGCTTGGTAAAAGCCGCTGGAGGAAAATCGGAGACCTGCACGGGTTTGACGGGAGTGGGCGATTTGATTTTGACTGCTACCGGAAATCTCTCTCGCAATCGTCGAGTAGGTCTGGAGTTGGCGTCGGGTAAATCATTAAATGAAATCCTAGCTGGTTTGGGTCATGTGGCGGAGGGTGTCTTATGTGCCTCCGCAGTAGGTGATCTTGCAAGGCGTTTGAATGTTGAGATGCCAATCACCAATATGATGGGAGATGTTCTCGCTGGCAAACTTTCTTCTCACGAGGCTGTAAAAAGACTGATGGGTCGCGATCCAAAAATCGAAACTTAACTACCCCCTTAGTTTCACTCACCGCCTGCAAAACCATTTTGGCGCCAAGCTTCATACACCACAATCGCTACGGTATTCGATAAGTTCAGGCTTCGACTGCTATCTTGCATGGCAAGCCGCATTTGATTTTGAGTGGGAATCGAGTTCCGTGCTTCATCTGTAATTCCTTTTGTCTCAGAGCCAAAGATGAAATAGTCATTTAGTGTGTAGCTTCCTTCATGAAATTTTCCGACGCCCTCTGTTGTCAGTACAAAAAGGTGCTGAGGGTCTGGGCGTTCATTAGCCAAGAATTCCATCCAGTTAGCGTGAACTTTGATGCTGGCAAATTCATGATAGTCAAGACCGGCGCGCCTTAACTTAGCATCCTCCATTGGAAAACCTAAAGGCTCAATCAGATGAAGTCTAGCGCCGGTATTGGCGCACAACCGAATAATATTCCCGGTATTAGGCGGTATTTCGGGTTCGAATAAAACAATATTAAACATGTTGCATTTTCTAAATGTTAATCAATAATAGGGCTAATCATACGGGTCTGGTAGTTCTAAGCAATACCCAATTAACCACACGCAGTACTTCTATACTTTTTAGGGTTCTTGCAATTTCATTTAGTGTGGCACCGCTTGTCATCACATCATCAAAAACAATGATAGTTTTGCCCATCAAGCGCTCTTGAAATTTAGAGTCAATATAAAACAGCCCATGAACAGCATCCTGTCGAGCAAGTGGTAACTTTTTGGCTTGATCGTTTGCGCGGTGGTGCCGTCTTAGAGCATACGGAAGCTTTTGGAGGCCATCATGACAACGAATTTTTCTCGCAATTTCCCAGCTTTGATTAAACCCTCTGCTGAGTAACTTTTGATTACTTAAGGGAACGGGCAATATAAATGCGGGGGAATGCCGATTCATTTGCATCCATTGAATATGATTCCTTGCTTTTGCAAGACCATGCGCGACGGCAATCCGATTTTGATATTTGAGCTGATGCAATGCTTCACGCAAAATTCCATCATATCGATCAAGACAGTGGGTCTCATCAAACAATGGCGAATGCACTATGCAATTTGTGCATTGTTGATCATGTACCTCATTTTGTTTAAGTGGAACGCCGCATTGGTTGCAGCATTCATAATGCTTGAGACTCGTGGTCTCAAGCGTTTGAAGACGGGATTGACAAATGGATTCTGATTGAACGGATTGACAGGCAATGCAGGCGCTTGGCAGGACCCGAGAGCCAATCGATTTAAGAATATGTTCTAAAAATTGCATGGGGCGCTGAGTATACTGAACCAATGACCCAGCCGATCAGATGGTTACAAGACGAAATCGCAGACCGCATGCTGCAAAAACTCGATATCGTTAAATTGGATGTCAGAGATATTTTGGCCATTCCAGATTTTCATGGAAAGCATTTTTCTACGTTTGCCAAACGCTTCCCTCGCGCAATAATTCACAGCATTGCCGAGGAGGGTGTTTCAAATTTTCAAATTCGGCTCAATAAATTTTGGGCGAATTGGCGTGCATTATTTCGCTGTAGTAGAGCGGGCCCTCTTGCCGCTTATCGTTCATCGGGAAAAATAAACCTTCCCGACAATTCTGTGGATTTGGTATTTAGCGATCTTTTATTACAAGATTTAGCAGATCCAAAACTCTTTCTACAAGAGTGTCGCCGCGTATTGCGTGAGGGCGGGCTGATTGTGTTTAGTTATTTAGGTCCTGATACTGGAAAAGAATTGCGACCTTTGCAAGACGCTTCATTTCAGTTGAAAAACCTAGTAAGTTCTTGGGATATGCACGACATGGGTGATGCACTAATGGGTGAGCGGTTTTCAGGCCCTGTCATGGACATGGAGTACCTCACGTTAGATTACGAAAAGCCAGAGCTTTTGTTGACCGATCTCGAGGCTCTAAAACTGACCCCCCCATCATCGATGAAGGGGGCAGAAAATGCAGTTTTGCCGCAAAAAATTACCCTAGAGGTGGTTTACGGGCATGCCTGGGCCATTGGTAAGAACCTTGCAAAAGCCCAAGACAACATTGCTTATATCGATCTAAATCAAATTGGCCGCAAGACTAGGTAATATTCTGCTTAAGTGTAAGTGCTTACTATCATTTAAACCTTGACCAAGATTGGCTGGAGGTGGGTTATCCCTGTTTGTTGTCGAACTTAATTAACCCTATAATCACGGCTGGAAGTATTGACTTGAGACTGCATTTTGGGCATTTTGTAGCGTTTTTTGCTGCTGTGCTCACGACAATCAACAGAGAATAAGATGAATTTATTTGGAAAGTTCGCTAGGGCAACGCTCTTTTTTGTAGCAGCATTCGGCACTGCTTTTGCTTACGCAGTTGAAAACATGCCTGGCGGCCCAGCCGTAAACCAGCTTAATTTCCCGACCCCTGCCACCAAAATCATGCAAGAAATTCATTGGTTGCATTGGATGATGTTGGCGATCTGTGCGCTTATTTTCATCGGTGTATTCGGCGTCATGTTTTATTCGATCCTGAAACATCGCAAATCTTTAGGTCATAAGTCAGCATCTTTTCATGAGAGCACTACGGTTGAAATCATTTGGACAGTAATTCCGCTGCTCATCGTGATCGGTATGGCATTACCAGCAACAAAAACCGTTGTTGCTATGAAAGACACCACAAATTCTGACATCACAATTAAGACCACTGGCTATCAGTGGAAGTGGGGTTACGACTACATTAAAGGTGAGGGCGAAGGCATAAGCTTTTTGTCTACTTTGTCTACTTCACGAGAAACCATTAACAACCTCGCCCCTAAGTCAAATACCTACTTGATGGAAGTGGACAACGAAATGGTTGTGCCAGTTGGCAAGAAAATTCGTTTGATTACCACTGCAAATGACGTAATCCACGCGTGGACGATTCCAGCATTCGGCGTAAAACAAGATGCGATTCCGGGTTTTGTGCGCGACACCTGGTTCAGAGCTGAAACCATCGGCACATCCCGCGGTCAGTGTTCAGAGCTTTGTGGCGCAGAGCACGCTTTTATGCCAATCGTGGTTAAGGTCGTTTCGCAAGATGACTACACCGCATGGGTTGCTCAGAAGAAAAAAGAGATGGGCGCTGGTGGCGATGATCCACCTAAGGTTTACTCATTGGATGAGCAAAAAGAGCGCGGTGCAAAAGTATATGCAGCAAACTGTGCAGCTTGCCATCAGTCAAATGGCAAAGGCGCGGGCGCATTCCCAGCGCTGGATGGTAGTAATGTGGTATTAGGTCCTAAAGCTGGTCAATACAGCATCCTGATTAACGGTAAGGGCGCAATGCCGAAATGGGCTGGCGTGATTTCTGATGGCGATATTGCTGCAGTAATGACTTTCACACGTAATGCATGGGGTAATAAAACGGGCGAAGTGATTCAGACCCAGGACATTATTGCTGCACGTGGCAATTAATTTAGATTAACGAATACAGATAAAACAAAACCGGAGTAATTTATGAGCACAGTCTCTACTACCCACGATCACGCACACGATGATCACACGCCACATGGTTGGCGTCGTTGGTTGTTTGCAACCAATCACAAAGATATTGGAACAATGTATTTGATCTTCTCGTTTGTCAGTTTGTTGGCTGGCGGTGTGATGGCTTTGGGAATTCGTTTGGAATTGTTCCAGCCTGGTTTGCAATTCTTGCGTCCAGAGTTTTTCAATCAGCTAACCACGATGCACGGTCTCGTGATGGTGTTCGGTGCGATCATGCCGGCTTTCGTTGGTTTCGCAAACTGGATGGTGCCGTTGCAAATTGGCGCATCCGATATGGCGTTTGCGCGTATGAATAACTTTAGCTTCTGGATTCTTCCAGTGGCTGCAACCTTGTTATTGAGCTCCTTCTTAGTTCTTGGCGGCGCTCCTGCGGGCGGTTGGACTATCTATGCACCGTTGACCTCCCAAATGGGTCCTGGCATGGACATGGCGATTTTCTCGCTCCACTTACTAGGTGCCTCCTCCATTATGGGGTCGATCAACATCATCGTCACCATTTTGAATATGCGTGCTCCTGGCATGACATTGATGAAGATGCCAATGTTCTGTTGGACTTGGTTGATTACTGCCTATTTGTTGATTGCTGTGATGCCGGTATTGGCAGGCGCCATTACGATGGTCTTGACTGACCGTCATTTTGGCACCTCTTTCTTCTCAGCCGTTGGTGGTGGTGACCCAATTATGTTCCAGCACATTTTCTGGTTCTTTGGGCACCCAGAGGTTTACATCATGATTCTTCCTGCATTCGGAATCATTAGTGAAATCGTGCCAGCGTTCTCCAGAAAAACATTGTTTGGCTACAGCTCGATGGTGTATGCGACCGCATCGATCGCGATCTTGTCATTCATCGTTTGGGCTCACCACATGTTTGCAACAGGTATGCCAGTTACTGGCCAATTGTTCTTCATGTATGCAACGATGTTGATTGCTGTTCCAACTGGTGTGAAGATTTTCAACTGGGTTGCAACGATGTGGAAAGGGTCAATGACTTTTGAAACCCCGATGTTGTGGTCAATCGGATTTATCTTCGTGTTCACAATGGGTGGCTTTACAGGCTTGATTTGCGCAATGGCACCGATTGATATTGGTATTCAAGACACGTATTACGTAGTGGCTCACTTCCACTATGTATTGGTTGCGGGCTCATTGTTCGCCATGTTTGCCGGTTTCTACTACTGGTGTCCAAAATGGACTGGATATATGGCTAGCGAGACTCGCGGCAAGATCCACTTCTGGGCTTCCATGATTTTCTTTAATATCACTTTCTTTCCAATGCATTTCTTGGGCTTAGCTGGTATGCCACGTCGTTATGCTGACTACCCAACTCAGTTTGCTGACTTCAACATGATTGCTTCAATCGGCGCCTTGGGTTTTGGTTTGGCTCAGGTCTACTTTTTGCTCTTCGTTGTATTGCCCGCCTCTCGTGGCCAAGGTGAAAAAGCGACGATGAAGCCATGGGATGGCGCAAAAGGCTTAGAGTGGACTGTATCTTCTCCAGCGCCCCACCATACTTTTGAGACTCCACCTAACGCTGAGCAAATGCGTGAAGCAGGGATCTAATGCTTTAAGTAAACAAACCCCATCCTGCGATTGTTCGCAGGATGGGGTTTGTTTTGCTGAGTATTGTGCTGACTTTCTTTATTGGTATTGTGATTAAACGGAGCTTATTGGGCTAACACCTGAGATTGCAATGGTTGCTACACAGTCACTGAATCGTCAAATTCTGATCAAGCTCTTAATTGCGGCAGTGATGATGTTTGGCTTTGGATATGCATTAGTCCCCATGTACAAAGCCCTTTGCGAAGTGACTGGTATTAATGTTGTCACCAATAAGAATGATTATGGAATCAGAGCATTTAGTCCTAACAAAGTTGGCAATACTCAAGTTAACTATGCTCGTACCGTCACCATTGAGTTTGATTCAAATAGCCGAGGCCCATTTACTTCTAAGCCAGTAAAAAATTTTTTGGAAGTGCATCCCGGAGAAATGACTGAGATTGTTTATGAAGTAACCAATAATCAGAATCGCCCTATTAGAGCTCAAGCGATCCCAAGTTATGCGCCTAAAAGTGCGACAGAGTTTTTTACTAAATTAGAGTGCTTTTGTTTCCAAGAGCAAACATTAGCAGCAAAAGAAACAAAGAAGATGCCAGTCCTTTTTGTGATTGATGCTGGATTGCCGGATGATGTGAAAACCATCACCCTGTCCTACACCTTTTTTGAGTTGGGCCTGGGCGGTACGCCACCAGCACCTAAGCCAAGGCTGGCATCATGAAGAAAAAAAGTACGTTTATGCAGTCTATGAAAGCCGTTCTATGGGGTTTTTTGGGAGTGCGTAAGCAGGCAGGTTTGCAGGAAGATGTAGCGTCATTAAGTTTTGTGCACATTATCATTGCGGGAGTGGTTGGAGCCTTGATTTTTATGGCCGTCCTGCTGTTGATCGTGAAAGCAGTTGTATCCCATTGATTATTTTTTGATTGAACAGAGAGAATACGATGTCATCTAATTCAACCCCACACTATTTTGTCCCTGGACTGTCTAGACACCCGGTCATGGCTGCTATTGGCCTGATTGGCTTTGGCTTTGGCATTTCTGGATGGGTGAATCATGCTTCTTGGGGAGGACCACTAACCTTGGCGGGAGTTGCATTCATTCTCTACGTTCTGTACAACTGGTTTGGCGATACGATTAATGAGTCCAATACTGGTAAGAATGGCGTTAACGTTGACATCTCCTATCGTTGGTCGATGGCATGGTTCATCTTCTCTGAAATCATGTTCTTTGGCGCGCTTTTTGCTGCGTTGTTCTATGCACGTAATATCGCAATGCCTTGGATAGGTGAAGTTGAAAGTAAATTAATTTGGCCTAATTTCCAGGCGGTTTGGCCAAATGATGGTCCTGCTGGATTGGTCGAGAAATTCACCACTATGGGTCCATGGCCAATTCCAACAGTTAACACTTTATTGTTGTTAAGTTCTGGTGTGACCATCACTATTGCACACCATGTTTTAGTAGAAAACCACATCAAGAAAGCCATTAATTTCTTGGCCGCAACAGTCCTGTTGGGTGCGATCTTTTTGGGCTTTCAGGTGTATGAGTACTACCATGCATATTATGAATTGAACTTGAAGCTGACTTCAGGTATCTACGGCTCCACTTTTTTCATGTTGACCGGCTTCCACGGCTTCCACGTATTCCTTGGCGGCACCATGCTGGCGATTGTTTTGCGTCGTATGATTCGCGGCGACTTTACCGCTAACCACCACTTTGCTTTTGAGGGTGCCGCTTGGTATTGGCACTTTGTAGACGTAGTTTGGCTGGGTTTATATATCGCGGTTTATTGGATGTAATGAGAATAAAAAATCGGGGCTTAATGCCCCGATTTGTTTCTGGTAGTGCCGACTAGGTTAAAAGATTAGTTTGTGCCCACCTTGATGCCGGTGGCTTCGATTAAGCCAAAATAATGCGCCAGAAGGATTCCTAGAAATAGCAAAACCGATAGGCCAATGCGCAACATGAGGGAGTGAACCATTCTGGCGCTGTTACCTCTGTCCTTCATCATGTAATACAGTGCTGAGCCCAAGCTAGCAACGATCATTAGTAGGACAATGGGGATGATCCGCTTCATCATAATTCCTTATCTTGAAACCTTTGAATAGTCTTTTTAGCGCCTTAATAAAAAAGCGCATAGTAGCTACTGTATCAGCCTTGGCAGTGATTGCGCTTGAGTGTGCTGCAGGTATTTGGCAGTTAAATAGAGCAAACACGAAAATTACTCAGGCAGCCAATTTAGTGGCCAGACAGCAAATGCCTATCTTGAATGCCAATGCGCAGATTTGGACTCTTGAGGAGGCTACTCAGCGCCGCATGATCGCTCGGGGCCAGTACATTTCCGAGGCTGCAATTTGGTTGGACAATAGGCCAAAGCCGATTTTGGTTGGCGGAGTTAACACTTCGCAATCCGGTTTTTATTTGATGGTGCCCCTGCGTTTGGAGCATCGTGACGAGATTCTTTGGGTAAATCGCGGCTGGGCGCCCAGAAACAATGGCAATCGTGAAGCCTTACCTCCCGTGAAAACGCCCTCAGGTGTTGTTAATGTTGAGGGCATTGTTTTCTCGAATCCTGGTAGGGTTTATGAGTTGGGCGATGGCAAGCCGTCTGGCGATTTAACTAAGCCAAGAATTGAGCAAAATTTTCAATTAGAGATAGAGGGTCGTCTGCGAGGCTGGAATCAGACCCCATTTATCCTCCGAGAGGAAGATGCTGGTGTTGAAGATGGTCTTTTAAGAGCATGGTCTCCTCTGACTACTGGAGTCGATCGCCATTATGCTTATGCTTTTCAGTGGTTTGCTTTGGCCTTTTGTGGATTTATATTTTGGTTGACTACAGGTGTTCGGCAATATTGGCGTCGAGGCGCTGTTAATGAGGTCTCGTGCATCCTGATAAAGAGTTATTAATTCCGGCTTCTCAAGCAGATTCCTCAGCAATCAATGCACGAACTCGGCGCGGCCGAATCCAAATGCTATTGCTTTTGTTGGTTTGTGCGAGCCCTGTGATTGCTTCTTACTTTACCTACTATATGATCAAGCCTGAAGGCGGTAAGACGAGCTTTGGCACATTGGTTTATCCCGCTCAAGAATTTAACAATGCTTGGTTGAGTGTGCCATTGCAAGGTAAGTGGACTTTACTTGTGGCCCGTCCAGCCGGTGAGTGTTCGATCAAAGACGAAAAATGCATTGAAGCTTTATTCCTAATGCGTCAAACCCGAGTTGCAATGGGCAGGGAAAGTAAGCGTGTTCAGTTGGTATGGGTGAACACGGACGGTAAATCAGCGGATCCAGAGGTTTTGAAGGCATATGATGAGCAGGCTGCGGGCTTAATAATTGTTGCACCACCTACAGACCCGAAGTTAAAAGTGGAATTTGATGCTTGGCTGAATAAAGAGGGTGCTGGTAACGATATTCAGCTAGTTGATCCCAGTCCAGCAAAAATGATGGTGTTTCCCGTGACGAATTCACCCAAAGAGTTTTCAAGCCTAAAGAAAGATGTAGAGAAGCTCTTGAAACTGAATCACAAGGGCGAGAATTTGTAATGCCCAATTTAGTTTTATTTCTAGAACTTGCAGCGATTGCAATCCTTTTTGCGGGTTTGCCATTGCTGTATCTTTGGACTAGACCAGGTTACAACTTCTTTCAAAAACTCAATTGGGTCTTGGTGTTTATGACCTTTGATTTAATTGTGTTTGGTGCCTTTACGCGTTTAACAGACTCCGGTTTAGGTTGTCCAGATTGGCCCGGTTGTTATGGAGCGTCTAATCCATTACGTGCCATAACTGAAATTCAGCAAGCAGAAAGTGCTTTGCCTACGGGCCCAGTCACAGTCATGAAGGCTTGGATTGAAATGATTCATCGGTATTTGGCGATGATTGTAGGTGCATTGATATTGGTCCAGGTGGCCTTGGCATGGAGCAAAGTGAAGAGTCTTGGGAAAGGACCTTTTCTGGGAAGTTTGGGTTTACTGATATTGGTATGTCTTCAAGGGGCCTTTGGCGCCTGGACAGTAACACTAAAATTGCAACCCATTATTGTCACCCTCCATTTGATGCTTGCCCTTGTATTGTTTGCGGGTTTGACTGCGTATGCACAGCAAGAATGGGAGCCAAAAATTGCTGCAGTACGCACCTTAAAAGTTAGGCCATTGTCTAGTGCTTGGTTGTTGATAGCCTTTATCGTGTTAACTATTCAAATTTTCTTGGGGGCTTGGGTAAGCACCAATTACGCAGTACTGGCCTGTCCAGATTTTCCAACGTGTTTAGGAGCTGCTTGGCCTGAAACAAATTGGACAGAAGGCTTTGCGCTTTGGCGTGAGCTGGGTTTAAATGCTCAAGGCAAGTTTATTTCCCCGGTTGCGCTGCAGACTATTCATTGGGTGCATCGCGTATTCGCAATGATGGTGTTGTTGATTTTTTCAATACTGGGTTGGAGGACATTACAGCTATCGACCCAGGCGACACCAGGTTTGAGGCGCTTTGCTAGACTGCTATTTAGCCTGTTGGCTCTACAAATTCTGACGGGAATTTCGAATGTCATTTTTCAGTGGCCATTGGTGGCGGCGTTGCTTCATACTGCAGGCTCAGCAGCTTTGGTATTCTGCTTGGTCAGAATGAGCCATTGGGCATCCTGGAAGTCATTATGAGCACACCAAATATTCCTTCACCTGCTGCAATGCCCCGCTGGCGCCAATACTGGGTATTAACAAAGCCACGGGTAACGCAGCTCGCTGTTTTTTGTGCAGTCATTGGAATGTTTTTGGCTGCACCAGGTATGGTTCCGTATTCCGTTCTGATTGGCGGTATCGTTGGTATTTGGTTATTGGCGGGGGCGGCATTTGCTGTCAATTGTTTAATTGAGCAAGCGGTCGATGCCAAAATGAAGCGCACTTCTTGGCGCCCATCGGCAACGGGTGAGGTCACCCAATTTCATATTATTGTTTTCTCGATCATTCTGGGCTCGATTGGAATGATCGTTCTTTGGAATTTTTGTAACCCGCTCACTATGTGGCTAACACTTGCCACCTTTGTAGGGTATGCCGTGATTTATACCTGGCTGCTAAAGCCCGCTACTCCGCAAAATATAGTGATTGGCGGCTTATCGGGTGCAATGCCTCCAGCCTTAGGTTGGGCAGCAGTCACCAATACCCTCTCGGCCGAAGCTTGGCTTTTGGTTTTAATTATTTTTGTTTGGACACCACCCCATTTTTGGGCATTGGCTCTATACCATCGCGATGATTATGTGCAATCTGGTTTACCCATGTTGCCTGTTACGCATGGCGAACGTTTTACATTGCTCAATATTGTGCTCTATACCTTCATTCTGATAGCCGCGACCTTGCTACCGTATATTTATGGCATGAGTGGTTTTGTATATCTAGTTTCAGCCATCATCCTAGGGATAATCTTTTTGGCTTATGCCATAGCCCTATTTATTTCCTACAGCGATAATTTAGCCAAGAAAACGTTTCGCTTTTCCATTACGTATTTATCGTTGTTGTTCGCAGCCTTACTGATAGATCACTACTTCCTTTGATATGAAGACCACCCTATTTCGTAATATTTGTATTGCTCTCTTGCTTATATTCTTGAGTGCTTGTAGTCCAAAGCCTGAGTTTAAAAACGTCGATATCACTGGCAGTACCGCTTTTGGCAAGGACTTTGGTTTGATCGATCCTGATGGGAAAGTCAGAACATTGGCCGACTTTAAGGGAAAAGTAGTGGTAATGTTTTTTGGGTATACGCAGTGCCCCGATATTTGTCCAACAACATTGACGGAAATGCAGCAAGTAATGACTTTGTTGGGGCCGCAGTCAGACAAGGTTCAGGTGTTGTTTGTGACGGTCGACCCAGAGCGTGACACCGCCGCTATTTTGAAACAATATGTGCCATCTTTCGATGCACGATTTCTGGGGCTACGCCCAGCAGATGAGGCGGCTTTAGAAAAGGTTGCGAAAGATTTCAAGATTTATTACAAAAGGGTGCCTGGCACCACCCCAGGTTCTTACACAATGGATCACACTGCAGGAAGTTACGCGTTTGATCCTGAGGGGCGCTTGCGTTTGTATATCAAGCATGCACAAGGTCCTGAGACCTTGGCGCATGACTTGAAAGAGCTTCTAAAAGTTCTTAGGCAGCTTCAGTTTGAAGTAAGCCACGCATCTTTTTGAGTGCGGCCGTTTCAATTTGACGGACACGCTCGGCAGAGATGCCATATTCAGCAGCAAGATCGTGCAAGGTTTTTGTACCGTTGCCATCAGCATCCATTGCTAGCCAGCGTGACTGCACGATATTCCGACTACGCTTATCCAGAGCCATCAGCGCTTGATCGAGCTTGGGGCCATGTAATGCTTCCACTTCCGCATTGGCAATGCGCTCAGTAGGCTCTTGGCTGTTATCCGCCAGCCATTGAATTGGCGCATATGAGGCCTCATTATCACTATCATCGCCTTCAAGCGCAACATCACCACCAGCAAAACGCATTTCCATTTCTTTAACTTCGGACCCTTTGACATCTAGGGCTTTGGCTAATGCGTCTACTTCACTGGGTGAAAGCGCACTCAGTGTTGGCTTATTGCTGCGTAGATTGAAGAACAATTTACGTTGAGCCTTGGTTGTAGCCATCTTCACAAGGCGCCAATTCTTGAGTATGTACTCATGGATTTCAGCTTTAATCCAATGAATTGCATAAGAGACTAGACGGGCGCCATTACTTGGGTCATAGCGCTTGACCGCTTTCATTAATCCAACATTACCCTCTTGAATTAAGTCGGCGTGAGGAATGCCGTAGCCAAGGTATTGACGTGCAACGGAAACAACTAAGCGCAAGTGTGAGAGCACTAATGTTTTAGCAGTCTCCACATTTTCAGTGCGACGAAATTCCTGCGCAAGATGTAACTCTTCTGCAGCACTGAGCATCGGTACGCGATTAATGTACGCAATGTAAGAATCGAGTGTGCCAACCCCAAGGGATGGCAGCATTGGAAATGCAGACGCCGCCGCAGCCTGCGCTACAGGCAGCCTTTGCAAATTCGGTTTGTCAGATTTCTTTTGAACCATTTTTATTTATGTAAATAAGAGGTGTTAATGGAAGACTATTTTAGCACTCTTGTCAAGAAAGTGCTAATGCCTATTTTGTTCTATAACTTATTGAATCAATTGAATAATTCGGCTGAATATTGTCCCGCCGTAAAGGGGGCTAAATCATCAATCCCTTCACCTTTGCCTAAAGCCAGTACAGCCGGTTTTGGCCCATCTTGAAGGGTATGAGCTAAGGCACAGATAACGCCGCCTTTGGCGGTGCCATCGAGCTTGGTAACGATGATTCCCGTAAGACCTAGGGCTGTATGAAAAGCCTTTACCTGACTTAAGCCATTTTGGCCGGTGTTGCCATCGAGGACCAAGAGGGTATGGTGAGGAGCTCCAGGAAGCGCCCTACCAATCACTCGCTTCACTTTTTTTAGTTCTTCCATTAGGTGGCCCTGGGTGGCAAGCCGTCCAGCAGTGTCAATAATCAAAATATCTGTCTTGCGAGAAATAGCTGAATGAATAGCATCGTGCGCAACAGCCGCTGCATCACCACCCCCTTGGGTAATAACATCTACCCGATTGCGTCCGCCCCACTCTTGTAGCTGATTGCGAGCTGCTGCTCTGAATGTATCGCCGGCTGCGAGCAGTACTGATTTGCCTTGAGCTTGAAACAGTCGGCAAAGCTTGCCAATCGTTGTTGTTTTACCTGCGCCATTCACGCCAACGACCAGCCAAACCTCTGGGAGGCTGTCCTTGAGCCTTATAAATAAGGGGTTAGGAGTCGGCTCGAGAACTTTCAATAAAGAGCCGACCTCTTGTATGAGCAAAGCTTGCAACCCTTCTGGCGTCGAGGCTTTTTCAGTCTTTGCTGCTTTTCGCAATTTGCTAATTAATTGCTCTGTCGTGGGCAATCCAACGTCGCTTTGAATCAGCGATTTCTCTAAAGAATCAAACCAAGCTTCATCCGTCTTGCTGGATTTGAATAGAGAGCCGAGGGTTTTACGTAATCCAAACATAATCGATATAATTTAATCTTTGCATCTTATCAATTTAATTCTTGGAATACGGTGATTTAGCAGATGCGCATCCATTTATTTTTAATTTCATCCCTTTTTCTGCTATCAACCCCGCCATCATGGGCGGTGGGTAAGGACCAATCCAATACTCATGAGTTTCAATTAAGCAATGGACTCAAGCTGATCGTGAGGGAGGATCATCGTGCTCCAACCGTTGCTCATATGGTTTGGTATCGCGCCGGCTCGATGAATGAGGTAAACGGTAAAACTGGTGTTGCACATGTTCTCGAACACATGATGTTTAAAGGAACTCATAAAGTGAAAGCGGGAGAATTTTCGCGCTTAGTCGCTGCGGTTGGGGGTCGAGAAAATGCATTTACCTCCCGCGATTACACCGCGTATTTTCAGCAGGTAGAGAAATCAAAATTAGAGGATGTCATCAAGCTAGAAGCCGACCGTATGGCAAATTTGAATTTTGATGATGCAGAATTTCTCAAAGAGATTCAGGTGGTGATGGAAGAGCGCCGTTTGCGAACTGAAGACAACCCAAACAGTCTTTTGAATGAATCGCTGATGGCAACGGCTTACATGAGTTCGCCATATCGCCACCCTGTTGTGGGGTGGATGAATGATTTACAAAACATGACTGCCGAGGATGCTAGAGATTGGTACCGTAGTTGGTATAAACCTAATAATGCTACTGTCGTTATTGCTGGGGATGTCGAAGTAAAACAGGTGTTGGCAATTGTAGAAAAATATTATGGGGCGCATGTCGCTCAGGCCATGCCAGTTTGTAAACCACAAGTTGAGGCGCCACAAAAGGGTATTAAGCAGGTGCAAGTAAGGGCGTCCGCTGATAGTGCTCAATTGACTATGGCGTGGAAGGTGCCACGCCTCATGCCAGGCGAGCTGGATAACCCCGAACCTTATGCCCTCGAACTTCTGACGGCAGTGCTGGATGGTTATGACAATGCACGTTTAAATCGTGCATTAGTAAAGCAAGAAAAAGTCGTGAACGATGTCGGCGTCGGTTACGACATGGTATCTCGAGGGCCTGAGTTATTTTTAATTAGCACAACATTAGCAAAAGGAAAAACGGTTGCGCAGGCGCAAGCGAGTATTCGTAAAGCATTAGAAGAAATTAAGCAACAGGGAGTGCTTGATTCAGAATTGAAACGAATTAAAGTACGCATTCTTTCGGAGCAAATTTATAAGCGCGACTCCATTTTTGGTCAGGCAATGGAAATTGGTAGTACAGAGATGGCGGGATTCTCCTGGAAAGATATTGACTATATGTTGGAGAAAATGCAGACCATTACTCCAGAGCAAGTTCAGGCAGTAGCAAAAAAATATTTAGTGGATGAGGGTTTAACGATTGCATTTTTGGATCCTCAACCCCGTAAGGCCATTCAGAGTGAGGCGAAACCATGAGAGCCCTAAAGCAATGGGTGGCGACCACACTCTTTACGATCGGTTTTGTGGGTACTGTAAATGCCGTCTTGCCAATCGAAAGGCTTGATGGATATAAGGGCGCCAAAGTATATTTGATTCAAACTCAGGCTCTGCCTATGGTGGATATTGAGGTCAGTATTGACGCCGGCGACCGCTACGACCCCGTGGGCAAGGGTGGCTTGGCCGATTTGACCGCGGGTCTTATGAAATATGGGGCTCGCACCCATCAGGGCCTGCTAACGGAGGCGCAAATTGCGGATGAGGTAGCCGATTTAGGCGCAAATATTAGTTTTGCGGTCAGCGGCGAGCGTGCAATTTTGCGTATCCGGACTCTTGCCAGAAAAGATTTGCGTGACCGTGTTGTTCAGTTGGCTTCTGGAATGTTGAGTTCCCCGACATATGACGTTAATGTTCTTGCGCGCGAGAAACAGCGAACGATTACCTCCCTGCTAGAGGCAGAGACAAAACCCGAATATGTTTTAGAGCGACGCTTTAAAAAGATGGTTTATGGAAGATACCCCTTGGTTGATAGCCCATCGGTCAAATCAATCGGCGCTATTACTGCAGAAGATTTAAAGCAATTCCATAAGCGGTTTTATCGAGGCGATCGTATGATCATCAGTATTGTGGGGGATGCAAATCCAACGCAAGCCAATGAAATAGTTAAAACCTTGTTGAACCGGCTTCCTGAAACAGGCCCTACTATTGCGGCCCTTCCCGAATTGCAGAAATCGCCCGCTGCGCCTCTGACCCAGCGTGAGGTGCAAATCCCATTTGATTCTCAGCAGGCTCATATAGCAATGGGGATGACAGCAGTAGCCCGTAACAACCCTGATTACTTTCCTCTATTGGTTGGCAACTACATTCTTGGTGGCGGAGGATTTGTATCCCGTCTAATGTCTGAAGTGCGGGAGAAGCGTGGACTTGCTTACAGTGTATTTAGTTATTTTGTACCCGGTAAAGACAATGGAATTTTCCAAGCCGGCTTGCAAACCAAAAGTGATCAGGGTTCTGTGGCGCTTGACGTGATGAGTGCGACGCTTCAAAACTTTATTACGCAAGGGCCTACAGCAGCCGAGCTCACTGCAGCTAAATCTAATCTGATAAATGGCTACCCCTTAAGAATTGATAACAATCGAAAATTACTGGATAACATTTCTTCGATTGGGTGGAATGACTTACCGCTCAATACAATGGAAGTCTGGACTCAACAGGTTGAAGCTGTCACTTTAGATCAAGTAACCGCCGCCTTTCAAAAACATCTTGCAATGGATCGAATGAAGATTATTGTTCTAGGGGCTCAAAATAAATAAATCAAAATCATTGAAGTCTGAGCCACCTAAGAAAGTGCGCATTATTGGTGGTACCTGGCGCAGTCGACAATTATCTGTGCTTGACCTGCCCGGTTTGCGTCCAACCACTGATCGCATTCGCGAGACACTATTTAATTGGTTGGGACAAGATTTAACGGGATTGCGCTGTTTGGATTTATTTGCGGGAACGGGAGCTTTGGGTTTTGAGGCGGCATCGCGTGGTGCTGATTATGTCGTATTACTTGAGAGGAATAAAAAAGCCTATACAAATTCAGTGAGCAATTTTGCGTCTTTGCAATCTTCGCCCGTTCATGGCGTAGTTGAAATTTTGCATAGAGATAGCTTGGAGTTCTTAAAGCAACAAGCGGATCGTTCAAGCAATCTCATTTTTATAGACCCCCCTTTTCTGGATGCGGATTTACTGAATCGCGCTGTGGTTCAGGCAAGTAGGGTGTGTGAGGACTCAACTGGTGGTGGAATTTATGTGGAATTTGCCTCTAGTCGGCCGCGAGAAGAGATCGAATCGTTGCTACCAAACTGGTATTGTGGAAAATACTTAGAGGCGGGGCAGGTAAAAGCGTGCCTTTTCCGGAGTGGAAGAGGCTAAACTCTTGCCTGTAGCTGATAAAGCCTTAGGAGAGTTATGACTGTCGCTGTATATCCAGGAACATTTGATCCGTTTACTCGTGGTCACGAAGATTTGGTTCGTCGTGCATCCAGTATTTTCGATGAGTTAATCGTGGGTGTGGCTTCCAGTTGTAGCAAACATCCATTTTTTACATTGGATGAGCGGATTGCCATTGCCAAAGAAGTGCTAGGCCATTACTCCAACGTTAAAGTGGTTGGCTTTGATGGCCTATTAAAAGATTTCGCGCGAGAACATAATGCTCGCGTTATCGTACGTGGCTTACGCGCTGTATCTGACTTTGAATACGAGTTTCAGATGGCTGGCATGAATCGCTATCTCCTACCAGATGTGGAGACCTTGTTCTTAACCCCTTCCGATCAGTATCAATTTATCTCTGGAACTTTTGTGCGCGAGATTGCGACTATGGGTGGCGACGTTAGTAAGTTTGTTTTCCCATCTGTAGAAAAATGGCTTGCCAATAAAACAGCAGTAATAAAGCAAGCCAAATAAGCAACCCATTTAGAACATAATTCGGCTGAGTAAACATGGCATTAATGATTACCGATGAATGCATCAACTGTGATGTATGCGAGCCAGAATGCCCTAATGACGCAATCTATATGGGACTAGAGATTTATGAAATTGATCCCAATAAATGTACCGAGTGCGTCGGGCACTATGATGCTCTACAGTGCCGTCAGGTCTGCCCGGTAGATTGCATTCCGTTTAATCCAGAATACACCGAAAGCCAAGACCAGCTAATGGCTAAATTTAAGCTGTTATCGGCAGCTAAAAAGGCAAGCGTTTAGCCTTTTGAGTGCAGTTCCAGCATAGCGGCTTGAGTATCGCCCTTGAGAAATAACGGTAGTATTTTTAATCCGTTTTCAACGCTGGTTTCAATTAACTTTTGCTCGGCGAGTTGTGGTCGGCGTAACACGTAATCAGCCACATCCATGGGTCGTCCATCGCCCGCTAAATCTCGAGGGTGTCCAATGCCTAAACGGAAGCGCCAGTAATTTGGAGTGCTTAGGTGTGCTTGAATATCTTTTAAACCGTTGTGTCCACCAGTGCCGCCACCGAGTTTGATGCGCGCTGTCCCAGGCTTGAGGTCTAGTTCATCTTGAACGACCAGGATATTCGCTGGTAGTATTTTGTGAAAGCGACAAAGAGCTCCAACAGCTTGTCCGCTGAGGTTCATGTAAGTGACGGGCTTCAGCAAAAAAAGATCCTCACCATTCCATTTTGCTTTTGCTACTTTTCCATGAAAGCGTTTTTCAGATTCAAAACGCGTGTTAAGTTGCTTGGCGAGGGCGTCAACAAACCAGAAACCAGCATTGTGCCGATCTTCTTCGTGTTTGTCGCCAGGATTGCCTAAGCCAACAATTAATTTTGTCATGGTGAGAGTGTATCGATATCAGCCAGTTTCCACAAAAAAATAAAGCCCGCGCAAGCGGGCTTTATACGCAAACAAATGGCGTAAGGTATTAAGCCTTATCCTTTGCATCAGCAGCAGGAGCGGCTGCTGGAGCAGCTTCTTCAGTCTCAGCGGCTTTAACAGCTGGAATACGTGCGTTTGCAATAACAGGGTTTTCTTGTTCAACGTGCAATACCAAGCTAACACCTTTTGGCAATGTAACGTCTTTTGCATGAATAGAGTGACCAACTTCAATGTTGCTTAAGTCTATTTCAATAAACTCTGGCAAGTCTGCTGGTAAGCAAGAAACTTCAAGTTCATTGAGGATATGACTCACAACAGCGCCTTGCAATTTTACGGCTGCCGAAGTGTCGGCATTGGTGAAGTGCAATGGAACGCGCATATGCACTTTCTCAGTTGCGGAAACGCGCTGGAAGTCAATGTGCAAAACCAATGGCTTGAATGGATGCATCTGGTAGTCACGTAACAACACTTTTTGTGTTTTTCCGCTAACTTCCAAATCCAAGATAGATGAGTGAAATGCTTCTTTACGGAGAGCATGGAATAACGCGTTATGGTCTAACTCGATTACCATGGCTGGATCTTTACTATCGTAAACGATTCCCGGAGTTTTTCCGGAATTGCGCAGACGGCGGCTCGCACCCGTTCCCTGTACGCTTCTTTCAAAGGCTACAACTTTCATGATTAATTCCCTTTAAGGTTAATTTCCGTTCGCGACCAAACAGAAAATCCTCAGATTATATCGCGGGAGGAGGGGGTTTTCCTATAAAACAACAAAAAACGCTTCAGAACCCCATAAAAACTGGGTTAAACCAGGCTTTAAGGCTTTATTCGGCAAACATTGACATGACAGAGTCGCCCCTGCTGATACGCGATAGGGTCTCTGCCAGCAATGGCGCTACTGATAATTGGCGGATTTTGGCTACTTTTGCAGCTTCTGCTGTTAATGGAATAGTGTCAGTAACAACGAGTTCGTCTAATTCAGAGGCGGCAATACGAGCAACAGCGCCGCCTGAAAGTACGGCGTGGGTACAGTAAGCGGTAACCCCTTTTGCACCGCGCTCTTTGAGTGCTTCAGCAGCTTTACAGAGGGTTCCACCAGTATCGATGATGTCATCCATGATGACGCAGTGGCGACCTTCTACCTCTCCGATAAGGTGCATTACTTCGGAAACATTTGCCTTAGGGCGACGTTTATCAATAATCGCTAAATCAGTGCGCAATTGTTTTGCCATCGCGCGGGCGCGAACAACGCCCCCAATGTCAGGCGAAACCACAATTAAGTCTTTTTGGGTTTTCTGAACTTGAAGGTCAGCTAGGAGAACTGGTGAAGCATAAATATTGTCAACTGGGATGTCGAAGAAGCCCTGAATTTGGTCGGCATGCAAGTCCATTGTGAGGACGCGCTCAATACCAGCAACGGATTGAAGCATGTTTGCTACGATGCGTGCCGAGATGGCAACTCGAGCAGAGCGTGGTCGACGATCCTGACGTGCATAGCCGAAGTAAGGTATTACTGCGGTAATGCGACTCGCTGATGCGCGTTTTAACGCATCAATCATGATCATCAGTTCCATCAAGCTGTCATTTGTCGGCGCACAGGTTGACTGAATAACAACGACATTTTTGCCGCGCACGTTTTCTTGAATTTCTACTTGAATCTCTCCGTCGGAGAAGCGCCCTACAAATGCTTTGCCCAAAGGCAAATTCAGCTCTTTGGCGACAGCCTCTGCCAAAACCGGATTTGCGTTGCCTGTAAATAAAGTCGATAAATCGGAGTTTGTTGCGGACATAGTCTTAAGGATCTTGTAGGATCAAAAGGTTCTCTTTGTCATTTCTACAGTATTTGGCAGGGGAAGAAGGATTCGAACCTTCGCATGCTGGAATCAAAATCCAGTGCCTTAACCAGCTTGGCGATTCCCCTGCAGCTTAATCTGGAGAAATCAAATTGTAAGCAGGATTTTTATTTAACCCCTGAACAACCCGACCTTTCCACCCTCCGGGAAGAGTTTGAAGAAGATTTTCCAGTTTTGCGAGATCTGTCTTAGGGTTTAAGACGGCAAAAACGCTACTTCCGGAGCCTGACATCCGAGGCTCAGAGCCTGGAACCGCCTGACTAATCCAATCCAAAGCTTGCTTCACTTCAGGACAAATCCGCATCGCACCCGCCTGGCAGTCGTTCGAAAGCGTTGACCAGGGCGATGGAAGATAGCCTTCCATTGTAATCTGAGCGTGATCTCGGGTCAATTCGGGGTCTAGGAAAATGCGCTGGGTGGCGATGCCTTGATTGGGGAAGAGAACCAAAAATTGACGGCTTTCTAGGGAAATTTCTTGGAGTTTTTCGCCAATTCCCTCGACGAAGGCATTTTTGCCAAAAATGAAGAATGGCACATCGGCGCCGAGTTTGAGTCCGATTTCGTAAAGAGATTTTTGGTCAAGCTGAAGATTCCAAAGGGCATTTAAACCAATTAAGGTTGTAGCGGCGTCGGATGACCCCCCGCCCAATCCGGCACCCATCGGGATTTCTTTTTGAAGATCAATCTCGACACCAGTGTTTACTTGATAAGCTTCCTGTAAAAGCTTGGCGGCCCTCACAACCAAATCTTCTTCTGGCTTTACTCCAGGTAAGGGGTTGATACGGCGAATTTCTTTTTCAGCAATACATTTGAGATGAATGGTGTCGCACCAGTCGATTAACTGAAATACCGACTGTAGGAGATGGTATCCATCAGCGCGTCTTCCAACAATATGGAGGAATAAATTCAGTTTTGCTGGTGAGAGCAGTGTTAAAGAGTTTAATGAGGAGGAATTGCTTTCACTCATTTGGATTATCAAATACTAAGCGAATATCAATCGAGCCAATATTCGATCTGCGAGTCATGGTTAATTTTTCAAGGCGATTTTTATCGCCCCAGGTATAAATTAGACCCCAGCCATCTTGATTAATTTTGCTCACTTGGCCTTTGGCATTACGTTCAACGCTCGCTTCTCCCCCCGGCCTAATTTCACCCCTTAACCAGTTTGACAGTCCTCGAGCTGGCAATGGAAGCCCTAGAGTGTTTTGTACAAGTGTATCGGCATCAATTGCCGTTACCACTTGGCCGTCACGCTCAAGCGTAGCTTCACCTGGCGTAATCGTAATTTTTGCGATTACGCCACCAACAGGATTGCGAATTTCCAGAACATCTTTTAGTTGTTCTTGGGTTAAAGTGAATCCGCCTGACCCGCCTTGATTTTGGGCTTCTGTCAGCCCTGTGATTTTGACTGCAAAACGACCGTCCCACGTGCCAGAGGCAATTAGATCGTCATTTGACTGGTCCGGCTTTAGACGTTTTAACGTTTCTTTCAAGGTTGCGTTATTGGCATCAATCTTTTGGCCTTGTTGCCACATTGCTTCTGCTTCTGATCGGCGCCTCATAACCCATAAAACCTCACCAGTGTGTGCGGCAATATCAGCCTCTGGTTTTATTTTGAATGCTTGCCGAAGTTGCTCTAATGCGAGTGCATTTTTGCCGAGTCGAAAATTCACCCAACCCAAGCTGTCCAAAATAAAACTGTCTTCAGGGGATAGTTGATGCGCTTTGCTGATGAGTGCGAAAGCTTCTTGTAGTTTGATGTTTCGATCTGCGAGTGAGTAGCCTAAAGCATTCAAAGAGTTTGCATCATTGGGATTTTTTCGCAAAATTCCTCGCAAAGATTTTTCCACCACATCCAAATGCCCTGCTTTTTCAGCAGACATCGCATAGATGTATAGCAATGCGGGGTTTTTGGGCAATGGTTTTGCCTTAGAGGCAATTTCATAAAAAGCACGTAAAGCATTAGATTCGTCTTTTGCCTTACTGAGGCAAGCTTGTAATTGCAGTAAGGTGTTCTCTTGTTGGGCGGGGCTTTGTTGTTGGAGTAGTGCAATGGCAGGTTTCACAGCATCTGACCAGCGATTGCTCAGAACCAGCAAAGTAATCAAGACTTCCTTGGGTTTGGTTTGGGAAGTTGGTGCAAGGCTATCCCAAGTTTTCGCGGCATTGAAGGCTAGCTCTGGAGAGCCCCCTGCAATTCCAATTTCCATGGCTCTTTGGGCTAAGCGAGGGTCCTTATATTGCCGAGCCATTTCCATGTAAATGTTGTAGGCCAGTCCAGCTTCACCTCGTTGCAGGGCAATTTCAGAGGCGAGAACTTCAAAAACAGCCTGGCCTGTTTGCGCGTCATCCGCTTGTGCAAATACAGCCCCAGGGAAAAGGGTTGCAAAGCCAATTGATAGGATGAATAAACCCTGAATTGAGGATTTAAGTAAAAAATTGCTCATGAGCACATTCTAATGCTCGAATCTACAATTGATTTATGCCAGAACTTCCAGAAGTTGAAGTAACCCGATTGGGCGTTGCCCCACATATTCAGGGGCGCACCATAAGCGCTATTCACGTCATTGATGAGTGCTTGCGTTGGCCTGTCCCTAAAACCCTCATAAAAGCCTTACCTGGATAACGGGTGCAAGCGATTGCAAGACGGGGCAAATATCTTTTGTTGGAGCTTCAAACAGGTCACATTTTGATTCATTTTGGAATGACTGGAACGCTACGTATCTTGCCGAGCTCTGAGCCGTTAAAGTTGCACGATCGGGTAACTTTGGAATTTGGAAAACTCAGCTTACGTTTACATGACCCAAGAAAATTTGGTGCGGTTTTGTGGCACCCTAAATCAAAAGAACCGATTGAGAAAAATTCTTTATTGCTAAAGCTCGGAGTTGAACCATTTTCTCCAGAATTTGCTGGGGAGTATGGCGCTGAATTGCTGTATCAAAAATCGCGCAAGCGTAGCGTTGCTGTTAAGCAATTCCTGTTAGCAGGTCAGGCGGTAGTCGTGGTTGGCAATATATATTGTTCTGAGAGCTTGTTCGAGGCAGGCATTCATCCTGCCAAATCAGCTGGAAAACTGACGCGACAGCAATGCTCTCGACTCGCTGAAGCCGTGAGACTCATCTTAAAAAAGGCAATTGCTGCAGGCGGCAGTAGCCTGAAAGATTTCGTCAATACCGATGGTGATCCAGGTCACTTTATGGTGCAAACTAAAGTTTATGATCGCAAGGATCAGCCCTGTAAAGTTTGTAAGACTCCCATTAAACAAATTGTGCAAGGCCAGCGTTCCACATACTTTTGCCCAGTATGTCAAAAACGTTAATAACAAATTTTTCTCAAAAGCTTATTACGTGGCATGTTCGTAATGGGCGATCAGGATTGCCCTGGCAGGGAAATCGAGACCCTTATGCGGTCTGGATTTCAGAGATTATGTTGCAGCAAACCCAAGTGGCTATGGTTTTGGAGCGCTACACCCGTTTTATGAAGCGGTTTCCAACCATTCAAAAACTTGCTGCAGCCCATATTGATGATGTGTTGGCCGAATGGGCGGGCTTGGGCTATTACTCACGCGCTAGAAATCTACATGTTTGTGCACAGCAAGTGATTACAGAGTATGGAGGAGTATTTCCTGGCGATCCAGCATTGCTGGAACAATTAAAAGGTATCGGACGATCGACTGCAGGGGCAATCGCCGCCTTTGCTTTTCACAAAAGAGCACCTATTTTGGATGCAAACGTGAAACGTATTTTGGCGCGTTTATTTGCTGTTGACGGCGCATTGCAAGACAAGCGGGTAAATGATGATCTTTGGGAATTGTCGAGCGCACTATTACCAATTAAGCCTAACGATATGCCTGTCTATACCCAGGCATTAATGGATTTCGGCGCCACTTGGTGCACCGCTCGAAAACCCGTTTGTTTGAGTGGCGAGAAAAAATGCCCATTTGAAAAAGAATGTCAGGCAAATTTAAGTGATCAAGTATTGGAGTTTCCAAAAAAGACAGCAAGGACTAAATCCCCCGAGTTTGATTGCGATATGCTTTTAATTCGATCTGGCAATACTGTTCTTTTGCAAATACGTCCTAGTAAAGCGATTTGGGGTGGTTTATGGTGTTTGCCAGAATCCAGTTGGAGCGCTAAATCTACTGCAGGCAAAAAGTCTTCGACGCTTAGTAGTCTTTTCCGAACTATCTTGCCGGATGAAAAGCTGGCTGCTTGGCAAAAGCATTGCCAACCTGTAAAAGAGGGGCCTCAAATCAAGCATGTATTCAGTCACCGGCGCTTATGGATGCAAGTTTGGGATATCAATGCTTATCAATGTGTGGAGCCGACGGGCGCGAATTTGAGATGGGTGCCCCTCAATCAATTGGGGCGCTATGGATTGCCGCAACCTATTAAAGTGTTGTTGCAGGGGTTGAGTCTAGCTCACGATGGCGGTCTAAAAAATTAAGCTGCAGGGCGATTAAATCTTTTTGAGCGCGGAAGTGTTCACTAATACGGTTGACAAGATAGACTGACCGATGTTGTCCGCCGGTGCAGCCAATAGCGACGGTTAAATAGCTGCGGCCATCAGCAATGTAATGCGGAAGCCATTTTTCAATAAATTGAACAATATCATTTTCCATGCTGACCACTTCCGGAAGTTTTTCCAGAAATTCTTTTACAGACTTATCGCTACCAGTGAGCGGTCTTAAGGCTTTGTCATAGTGTGGATTTGGCAGACACCGTACATCAAACACGAGATCGACCTCACTGGGAACCCCTTTTTTGAATCCAAACGATTCAAAAACGACCGTAAGACCTAGCGGCTTATCTTTCAGGAGGTCCTGAATCCGGGAGCGCAATGCATGTGCTGGCAAATTGCTAGTGTCGATGCTGTGAGCTTGGTTGCGTAAGGGCTCAAGCAGGCTACGTTCTTTATCAATGGCTTCGATGAGGGTGGCGGATTGACTTTGTTGATCAGCGCTTGAAAGAGGATGTCTGCGGCGTGTTTCAGAGAAGCGCTGTACTAATGTATTGGTGTCTGCGTTTAAGAAAACAATTCGGACTTGATGCTCGCGTTTGAGATTTTCCAAAATTGATGGAAGTTGGGCAATCGATTGACCGCGACGCGCATCGATTGCAACGGCAACGCGCTCACTATTCTCATTTGCAAGGGTGGCAACGAGATTTTCCAGTAGCGAGACAGGTAGATTGTCTACGCAGTCATACCCAGCATCTTCAAATGCCCTGAGGGCAACTGATTTACCCGAGCCTGAGATTCCGGTAATCAGGTTGATTTGCATAAATTAAAGCAAGCGCCCCTGAGATTTAATGGAGTCTGCTTCCGCGTTCATTTGCACACGTTGGCGCTCAATGAATTCTTTGAGAGTGTCAATACCGCGTAATTGCAGGATAGTATTGCGAACTGCAGCCTCTACTAGTACCGCCAAGTTACGCCCTGCAGCTACCTGGATTTTTACTGTGCGAATAGGAATGCCTAAAACATCAATATGTTGAGCTTCGAGGGGTAGGCGTTCAAATTCGCCATCGGTACGGCGAACGAGTTGAACAATCAAGCGGAGTTTTAATTTGCGACGTACAGCGGTTTCGCCAAAGATTGTACGAATATCCAATAGACCTAATCCACGAACCTCGAGAAGATTTCGAAGAATCACTGGGCAACGGCCTTCAATGTAATCTGGGCCAAGCCGTGAAAAATCAACGGCATCATCTGCAACTAAGCCATGGCCGCGTGAAATTAGCTCCAGCCCTAATTCGCTTTTTCCTAAGCCAGATTCACCGGTTAGCAATACCCCTAGACCTAAGATATCCATAAACACACCATGCATGGTGATTTGAGGAGCACCGATCTTGGTTAAGTAAGTACGTAGATGATCAATTACCTCTGCAGCAGAGATTTGAGTGGTGAATAGCGGGGTTGATGAACGCTGGCAAAAGAGTTGTAAGTCTGGATCCGCAGATTTACCATCGGCAACGATAACGCAAGGTGGCGTCTTCGAAATCAGACTGGCAATTTGTTCTTGTTTTTGCTTTGGCTCAAGCGCTGCGTGATAGTCAACCTCTTGTTCGCCAAAGATCTGAATACGACTTGGGTGAATGAGATTTAAGTGGCCCACTAGATCAGAGCTTGCGGCTGCAGCTTTGACTGCTTCAGGTGGGAATGTGCGGTCAGCGCCTTCTAGTCCACCGATCCAGGAAAGTTTCAGATCAGATACGTTGTCATCAAAAATTTGCTGAGCAGTTACTCCATCTAAGAGTAAGGGCTGAGTCATTTTGAGGTGCCCCACTGTTGAAGCAGTGCACAGACTTTTGCGGGATCAGCAATCGAACTCAATTGCTGGCGTGCGTCAGAGTCTGATAAGAGTTGCGCGATTGAAGAAAGAATTTCCAAATGTTGTTGAGTGGCTTTTTCAGGAACCAATAAAAAGATGAGAATAGAAACAGGATCATTGTCCGGTGCAGCAAATTCAATGGGTTCGCGGAGCCGCATGAAAGCAGCAGCCGGTTGTTTTAGTCTCTTGACACGACCATGTGGAATAGCGACACCAGCGCCAAGAGCGGTAGAACCCAGTTCCTCGCGCGCATTGAGGAATTCAACAACGGAGGCCGCCTCAATGCCAATTTGCTTAGAGAACAACTCACCGGCGGCTGCAAATGCATCAGGCCTACTTTTGGCAGGGTTATCTAATGCAATGCAGTCAGGGGTAAAAAGATGAGTCAGGGCATTCATTACAGTTGATTATAGGTGTCCTGACAAACAAGATTAGTCAAAACGCTTTTCGTGATGATGATCTTGGATCTTTTCCTTGTGTTTCACGACTTGATGCCCAAGCTTCTCGACTACGGCATCCATGGCATGGTATAGGTCAGCATTGTGAGCCTCTGCAAACAGCTCCTTACCTTTTAGGTGGATGGTAATCTCGGCGCTTTGACGACGGTCTTTTTCTTTGGCGTTATCAACCACTAAAAAGTCGATGTATCAATGACATGCGCGAAGCGCTTACGAATTTTGGCCAACCCAGCCTCAAGGTGAGAGCGCATAGCGGGGGTAACTTCTAAATGACGGCTAATAATCTTCAAATTCATGAGCAACTCCTTATATCAAGGCGTGCGCAAAGCTATACCTAGGGTGCGCAGCAAGCCCCTGTAATTTTTGAGCTGTTTTTTTGGAAAATAAACCATGAGCCTCCAGCGTATCAGCGATTTTGCTGAAAACCAAGAGGAAAAAGCACTTTTTTTGAGGGATTCTGAGCAAGGCCTCGGCGGCCTTACATTCGGAAGTTTTCCCCTAGATAGGCTCTGCGAACAGCATCGTTTTGAATAATTTGGTCTGGCTGGCCTTGAGCCAGAACGCCGCCCTCGCTGATGATGTATGCGTGATCGCAGATCCCCAGGGTTTCGCGGACATTATGGTCCGTAATCAGTACCCCGATCTGACGGTCACGAAGGAATCGAACAATTCGCTGAATTTCCCCAACAGCAATAGGGTCAACGCCAGCAAAAGGTTCGTCGAGCAATATGAACTTTGGTTGTGATGCTAATGCCCTAGCAATTTCTACACGTCGTCTCTCGCCGCCCGAGAGGGATAGGGCGGGATTGTTGCGAAGATGACTAATTTGGAGTTCGCCCAACAACTCATCCAAACGGTCAGCAATTTTTGCTTTGCTCAATGGCTTACCACTCTGAACCTGCAACTCCAAGACCGCCTGAATATTTTCCGCAACATTCAGTTTCCTAAAAACCGACGCTTCCTGGGAAAGGTAGGAGAGTCCCATACGGGCACGTTTATGAATAGGCAAGTGGGCAATGTCTGCTCCATCTAAAATGATTCGACCTGCATCGAGCGGAACCAAACCAACGATCATGTAGAAAGATGTCGTTTTTCCTGCACCATTAGGTCCAAGTAGGCCAACAACTTCCCCGCATTTCACTTCAACGGAAACATCTTGTACAACCGTTCTGGAGCCATAGCGCTTCTGAAGGTTGTGGGCGCTTAGTGTTGGTTTGGAATTATTTTTGGCTAAATCCATTGTCATTTCTCTAGGGTGGCTTTTCGTCTAGGTGAAAGAATAGCTCTTGCTAATGGTAGATCGCTGGGTTTAGTGCCAGCGGGTGGAGTAACGCGATAGCGTTCTGTAATGTCATCGTACTCAATTTTCCAGCCCTGAAGTTGATCGAGCATCTGCATATTCAGTAATCGTCTTAGGCTGGCATCCCCTGTAATTGTGAGGACCTCAGTTTTGGCGTTATAGCTTATTTGAGTGCCGCGACCTTGTATGTACTCATCCGCAGCGCCTTCTCTGCGCTGACGAAAGCTGGCTGTTGTGTCAGATGAACCTTTGACATCAACAAACTCATACCCTTCGGGGTCAACTTGTATATGCCCATCCTCACCAGTAACAACCATACTGCCCTTAATTAACAGAATTTGACCTTTCAGGTCATAGATTTGTTGCACGTCATTTACGGAAACTTTTTCTGCTTCAAGAATGATGGGCTTATCTTGATCAGCTTTTTCAGCAAAAGCAAGATTGCTCAATACTAGTGAGCTAAAAGCCAAACAAGCAAATAGACGATTTGCAGCAAGCATTTATTGAGTACTCCGCGGAGCACGTTCAATGCGGCCTCGAACCTGACCAGAAAGCGTCATGCTTTGTTGAATGTTGTCAAAGGTTCCGCCATCAGTAGAGTGCATGGTTGACATGCCTTGCTCGAGTGTAATGGGGCGATTTGTTTCGATGATGTCGTCATTAATAAGGACTTTGAAATAACTGGATGAGGCAAGCATTCTCAATGAGGCTGGCTCGGTGGGCATTGCCGCTTGGGCAGGACGAAAAATCGAGGCGTTATCAAAGAGTTCGAGAATAGTCAAATCGCCATCGAGATGACCAGTATTAGATTTGACGGTCACCGGAACTTTGTTCTCTTGGAATAATCGCAAGTGGGGTAAATCAATATCAATTGAGGCATCGTCATCGTAGTGTGTAACTTTATTTCCCAAGATTCTGTATTTGGTGTTGCCTTGTGCATTCAAAGCCGTGAGTGCCCCATCTCTAACAATGTAATCGGGTTCATGAAGGCGAACACGCTCAAGCATCGAGCTTTCGGGCGGAGTATTTTTTCGAACGAGCCAAAAGGTGACCAAAGTTAACGCGCCCATCAATATCAGTGGCATCAGACGTAATATGGCTCGTCCGATGCTGAGTTTGATTCTTTGGGAATGGAATTGCATTGCTTATTGGCTAGCCTGGATCAACAATTCGGCATAACGATTTTGGGCTTTAAGTATTAAATCGCATACTTCACGCACGGCACTATTACCACCTTCGCGTTTTGTGACAAGGTGGACAAATTCTTTAACGGCTTCATGGGCTTGCGCAGGCGCGATACGCAAGCCCGCATTTTTCATCATTGCTAGATCGGGCCAATCATCGCCCATCACCGCGCAATCGCTCGCCTGAATCCCAAGAGACTTGAGAACCCCTTCAAGAGCGAGTGCTTTGTTCTCGACACCCATATGAACATGTTTAATGCCAAGCTCATCGCAACGCGCTAAGACCATCTTTGAATTACGACCTGTAATAACGGCGGTAGGTATATTGCACTTTTCAAGTAGCTTAATGCCTAAGCCATCTTGAATATCAAAGACTTTAAGGGACTCCTTCCCATCGGCGCCGATCCTCACTTGCCCATTAGTGAGAACGCCATCAACATCCAGAACTAATAATTTGACATTGCTTGCCCGTTCCCAAGCTTGTGGGTGATCGGAGAGCGGGTTGGTATTGTGAGTATTAAAAGCGCTTGGCATGAATTTAGTTCGTAACGCGATTAAATGACTTTTGCTGCAAAGAGGTCGTGGAGATTGAGTGCTCCGAGCAGAGAACCATTTTTATCTGTCACAACTAAATGATTAATGCGGTGTTTCTCCATCATTTCAATTGCTTCTTCTGCCAATAGCTCTGCAGGAATGGTTCGAGGGCTTGCGGTGGTCGCATTTTTGAGTGTGATACTGCTCAGATCGGTATTTTTTTCCAAAAGACGTCGTAGGTCACCATCGGTCAGAATCCCAACTACTTTTTGGTTTTCATCCAAGATAACCACCATGCCCATGCGCTTAGTGGTCATTTCTAGCAAAGCGTCTTTCAGCGACGATTGAATGGAAATTTTGGGTGTGTCAGCAAAGCTGCGCATCACTTCGCTTACGTGCATTAATTGTTTGCGACCTAATCTACCACCAGGATGTGAACGTTGAAAATCTTCCGCTTGAAAGCCGCGAGCATCCAGTAAGGCAACCGCTAAGGCATCGCCCATTGCTAATGCAGCTGTAGTGCTGGTTGTGGGCGCAAGATTGAGTGGACAAGCTTCCTTTTCCACGCTAGTGTCCAAATGAGCATCCGCCAATTTTGCGAGCGAGGAAGTTGGTGCGCCAGTTAAGGCAATCAATTTTGCGCCAGTGCGTTTTACAATAGGGACGATGGTCAGCAGCTCATCCGTTTCACCAGAGTTTGACAGTGCTACAAAGACATCATCTCTTGTCACCATGCCCAAATCACCATGACTTGCTTCAGCGGGATGTACAAAAAAGGCGGGGGAACCTGTGGAGGCAAAGGTGGCGGCAATTTTTCGGGCAATGTGCCCTGATTTGCCAATCCCGGAAACCACAATTCTGCCTTTGCACTCGTGCAGCATCTGTACGGCATGCACGAGTGCATCCGCGTGAATGCCCTCAAGGCGATCACGCATTGTTTGCAGTGCAGCAGCCTCAATCGTGAGGGTGTCGCGAGCAAGCTTTAGGGTACGTTCACGAGTCTCAGCTATCATCAGGTAAGTATATGCCGTCAGTCCTTCAATTAACTCTGATTCTCCTAGCCTCAGGAGTGGCTGGAGTCGTTATTTTCCGCTATTTTGGCTTACCCCCGATTTTGGGCTATTTGGCCATTGGGGTATTGATTGGACCAAACGCCCTGGCGTTGGCTAACGACTCTGCCGCCGTCAAGTATTTAGCTGAATTTGGGGTGGTTTTCTTAATGTTCTCCATTGGCCTCGAGTTCAATCTCCATAAATTGCGGTCAATGCGCAATATCGTATTTGGTCTTGGCGGTAGTCAAGTTGTCTTGACCATGCTTTTAGCAGTTCCAGCAAGCCTCTTGATGAATTGGGTTTATCCGATTTCTTGGCAGGCGGCGATTGCGTTGGGTGGCGCTCTGGCAATGTCATCCACAGCGATTGTTACCAAACTGATTTCTGATCGATCGGAGTTGGAAACGGAGCATGGTCGCAATGTTGTGGGAATTTTATTGTTTCAAGATTTAGCGGTGGTCTTCTTGTTAATCTTGTTGCCATCTCTAGGAAAAAATCCAAAAGATCTTTTTGTTGCGCTAACTGCTGCCTCAGTCAAGATTACCGTTGCTTTAAGCCTCATTTTCTTTATTGGCCAATCATTAATGAGTCGTTGGTTTAGATTGGTTGCAAAGCTGCGCTCTCAAGAGTTGTTCATGCTAAATCTATTATTCATTGTTTTGGGTATGGCCGCATTGACTGAGCATTTTGGGTTGTCTTTGGCTCTCGGAGCATTTTTGGCGGGCATGTTGATTTCGGAAACACCTTATCGCCATCAGGTGGAGGAGGATGTAAAGCCATTTCGCGACGTGTTGTTGGGACTCTTCTTTGTTACGATTGGCATGCTGCTTGATTTCAATGTCATTCGTGAGCAGTGGATACTGGTTGTGGTCTTATTAATTGGCCCATTGGTGTTTAAGTTCGGGCTTATTGCCATCCTCTCAAAGGCTTTTGGCTCGAGCACCGGCATTTCAATACGAACGGGACTGTGCCTTGCTCAGGCAGGTGAATTCGGATTTGTTCTGTTGACACAGATCGATGGACTCGATTTGATTGACCCGACCTTAAGCCAAGCAGTTCTTGCCGCAATGCTGCTTTCAATGTTTTGTGCCCCATTCTTGGTTGAATACAGTGATCGTATTGCGATGCGCTTTTCAAGTAATGAATGGCTTTTGCAATCATTGGCATTGACACGTGTAGCCGCTAAGAGTGTGCGTAATGAACACCATGTGATTATTTGTGGCTTTGGTCGATCTGGGCAAAGCTTAGCGCGCATGTTAGATCAAGAAAAAATTCCTTACATTGCATTGGATTTAGATCCTGATCGCGTGAAGGAAGCAGCGGCAGCAGGCGATAACGTTGTGTACGGCGATGCTAGCCGTGAAAACTATTTAGTTGCCGCTGGTTTATCCAGAGCAAAGACGGTGGTGATTACCTATGCTGATACTGCTGCTAGCCTCAGAGTGCTGAGACAAATCGAGCATCTGCGTCCGGGAATGACGGTATTGGTTCGTACCCGCGACGATGCGGATATTGCGAAATTACAAGCAGCAGGCGCTACCGAAGTAGTCCCTGAATTAATTGAGGGCAGCCTTATGATTGCGTCCCATGTATTGCTCATTATGGGTGTGCCAATGCGCAAAGTGGTTCGACGTATTACAACTGCGCGTGAAGAGCGTTATAGCTTGTTACGCGGTTATTTCCGTGGTTCAGGCGATGATGATTTTGGCTCAAACGAGTCTTGGCGATTGCATTCGATTACGTTATTGCCCAATTCTCAAGCGGTTGGCAAAACTCTAGAGGAGTTAGATTTAGGCAGTGACGGCGTGAGCGTTCAGGCGGTTCGTCGTAAAGGGCGTAATGCGGATTACGCAAAACTGACCTTGACCCCAGACTTGCAATTGCAAGCAAATGATATTTTGGTGATCTCAGGTAACTCGGCGGCAACGGATTTAGCCGAAGCAAAATTGCTCTGAGATCATGAGCGCAAATGTGCGCTATTTCTTTTTCTTGGCTGCTGGTTTGCGATTCAATAGCGGAGCCAAATAGTATCCAGTAAAACTCGCGGCATTTTTAGCGACCTCCCCCGGAGTGCCGGTAGCAATGATTTGGCCACCTCCTGCGCCACCTTTTGGACCTAAGTCAATAATCCAATCTGCCGTTTTAATGACATCTAAATTGTGTTCAATGATCACAATCGTATTGCCTTGTTTTTTGAGTGTTTGGATCACCGTTAAGAGAAGTTGAATATCGTGGAAATGTAGGCCCGTAGTCGGTTCATCCAAGATGTAGAGAGTTCTGCCAGTATCACGTTTAGAAAGCTCGAGTGATAACTTGACGCGTTGCGCCTCGCCACCAGAGAGTGTAGTGGCGCTTTGCCCAAGTTGTACATAGCCTAAACCAACATCCAATAATGTTTTGAGCTTACGTTTCACCACCGGTACTGCTTCAAAAAATTCATGTGCTTGTTCGATGGTCATCGTCAACACTTCATGAATGTTTTTGCCTTTGTATCGAATGTCTAATGTTTCTCGGTTATAGCGTTTGCCGTGACAAACATCACACGGTACATAGACATCCGGTAAGAAATGCATTTCGACTTTGAGTACACCATCACCTTCGCAAGCGTTGCAGCGACCACCTTTTACGTTAAAGGAGAAGCGCCCAGCCTCATAGCCACGTTCACGTGCCGCTGGAACGCCGGCAAATAATTCGCGGATGGGTGTAAAGAGGCCAGTGTAGGTAGCTGGGTTAGAGCGCGGGGTTCGACCGATTGGCGATTGATCTACGCTGATAACTTTATCGAAATGCTCCAACCCTTTCATGGAGTCATGAGGCGCAGGCTCTGCGTTTGATCCATACAGGTGTTGAGCAACGGCATGGTGCAGGGTGTCATTAATGAGGGTTGATTTACCAGAACCTGAAACACCCGTAACGCACGTCAATAGCCCTACAGGAATCTTTGCATGGACAGATTGCAAATTGTTGCCGCGTGCCCCAATAATTTCCAAAAAGCGATCATTAACTGGAATGCGGTTTTGTGGAACTTCAATCACTTCACGGCCAGCAAGATATGCGCCAGTAAGCGATTTTGGATTGGCTTCCACTTCTGCTGGAGTGCCTTGAGCAACAATTGCTCCGCCATGAACGCCTGCCCCAGAGCCGATATCAATGACCCAATCCGAGGCGCGAATCATGTCTTCGTCATGCTCAACGACCAGAACGCTGTTGCCCAAATCACGCAAATGCTTGAGGGTGCCAATCAAGCGATCGTTATCACGCTGATGTAAGCCAATGGAGGGCTCATCAAGGACATACATCACACCAGTTAGGCCCGAGCCAATCTGGCTTGCTAAACGAATGCGCTGAGCTTCTCCGCCCGAAAGGGTATCCGCGCTGCGCTCGAGAGAAAGATAGTTCAATCCCACATCATTTAAGAAGCGTAAGCGCGCACTAATTTCCTTAACGATCTTGTCGGCAATCTCCTTTTTGGCGCCCTTTAGTTCGAGCGTCTCGAAATATTCTTTTGCCTCTTTGAGGGGTAATTCACTAATTTCATAGATCGCACGAGACTGGTTTTTTTCACCTACTTTGACAAAACGAGCCTCTTTGCGTAAACGACTGCCATTGCACTCAGGACAAGTTTGGATATTCTGATAGCGTGCGAGTTCTTCGCGCACCGCAACAGAGTTGGTTTCTCGATAGCGTCGTTCAAAATTTGCAACAATTCCTTCGAATGCATGCTCGCGAATTGTGTTCTTGCCGCGCTCATTGATGTACTCAAAAGGAATGGTCACATCTCCGGAGCCCAGCATGATCAAATCTTGCTGTTTCTTGGTGAGCGACTCAAATGGTTTTTTCACATCAAAGCCGCCGTGCTTAGCGAGAGCCTGCAAAAGCTTGAAATAGAACTGATTGCGGTGATCCCAGCCTTTAATTGCTCCAGAGGCAAGCGATAACTCGGGATGCGCCACGATGCGTTTTGGATCAAAAAACGATTGATGCCCAAGACCCTCACAAGAGGGGCACGCCCCCATGGGATTATTAAATGAGAAGAGACGTGGCTCGAGCTCTTGTAATGAGTAGGAGCAAACTGGACAAGCAAATTTGCTCGAGAAAATCATCTCTTTGCCGGTATCCATGTCAACCACCATGGCTTTGCCCTCTGCAAGCCGGAGCGCCGTTTCAAATGACTCGGCCAGTCGCTGTTGAATATCTGACCGAACTTTGATGCGATCAACAACGACTTCAATAGAGTGCTTGTCGTTTTTTTTCAGCGCAGGGATTTGATCCGCTTCAAAAATTTCTGCTTTGGCAGCATTTGCAGTGCCACCGCCAGAGCGGACTCGAAAGCGTACAAATCCTTGTGCTTGAAGGTCTTGAAAGAGATCAACGAATTCACCCTTACGCTCGCTTACTACGGGAGCAAGGATCATGAGTTTGGTATCTTCCGGTAACGACAGCACCGTGTCGACCATTTGAGAGACGCTTTGAGCCTCTAATGGAAGGTTATGTTCCGGGCAATGTGGTGTACCAGCGCGCGCAAATAGAAGGCGTAAATAATCATGAATTTCGGTTACGGTTCCCACGGTGGATCTAGGATTGTGGCTAGTAGCTTTCTGTTCAATCGAGATTGCTGGGGAGAGGCCCTCGATGGTGTCGACATCCGGCTCTTCCATCAACTGTAAAAACTGGCGGGCATAGGCAGAGAGGGATTCAACATAACGTCGTTGCCCTTCCGCGTAGAGCGTGTCAAAAGCCAGGGAGCTTTTTCCGGAGCCTGAGAGACCTGTTAAAACGACTAATTTCTCTCTGGGAATGTCGAGATTGATATTTTTGAGGTTGTGGGTGCGGGCACCGCGGATCTTGATTTCGTTATTCATGATTTTTTAGCGTAACTTGTTAATATAGCTCTTTCCCATGAATCCTTCTGAACTCCGCTTTACTCTGGCCTTAGCAGGCATTTTTGGCCTTCGTATGCTGGGCCAGTTCTTGCTTCTACCCGTTTTCAGCCTCCATGCTAGGGGTTTACCTGGCGGAGAGCATGCTTTGTGGGTCGGCCTGACCTTGGGAATTTTTAATATCGTTCAGGCCTGTTTTTACATTCCCTTAGGCCGCTTATCTGATCGAATTGGGCGTAAACCGGTCGTTTTATGGGGCTTATCTTTATTTGTGGCGGGCGCCCTGATTTGCGCAGCCAAAGACGATTTGCTTTGGATTGCAATTGGTCGAGGGGTAATGGGTGCCGGCGCGGTCTCCGCTGCCATCTCTGCATGGGTTGCTGATTTGACTCGTGAGCAGGTACGAACTCGAGCCATGGCTTTGGTGGGAGGCAGTATCGCGCTGTCTTTTGCACTCTCATTGGTGATTGCTGCACCCATCTATAAAGTCATTAGTTTGAGCGGCATCTTTATGGTTCTTGCGATTCTGGGCGTCATGGCGATGTGCGTAGCCGCATATGTATTGCCATCAAATAAATCTGAAGAAAAGGTTCAGCAAGCATCCCTGCGGGAAGTATTTTTTAGACCAGAGTTAGTGCGCTTAAATCTGGGCGTCTTTGTATTGCATGCCACCCAAGTTGCAATGTTCTTGGTTGTGCCCCGCTTGCTCGTACAAGCAGGCTTACCCCTTTCATCGCATTGGGAAATTTATTTGCCCGTAGTGCTGCTATCGTTTTTCTTGATGGCACCGATTTTGATTTTTGGCGAGAAGAAGCAACAATTACGCACGGTGCTTTTGCTATCCATTGTGCTTTTAGTCATTGCTGAATATTTGTTTGCAAATACCTCATCCATTACGTCAATTGCGATCGCGTTGCTGGTGTATTTCGTAGGCTTTAACTTACTCGAGGCTTTACAGCCCTCTTTGGTGTCGCGATTTGCAAAAGAATCTAAAGGCACTACCCTCGGTGTGTACAACACCACACAGTCTATTGGCCTCTTCACAGGGGCTGCCATTGGGGGTTATTTAATGGATAGCCACGGCGACTTGTCGGTATTTGTAATGGGCGCGGCGCTCTTAATATGCTGGCTTATAATTGCTTGGTCGATGCGCGAATTGCCTGCAAAAGCTGTTGATGCAAGCGATGCTGCAGCAAAGATGTAGCCGTAGCTTCATTTCAGTATCAGTGTAAAAATTTTTAGTAGTAATAACTGTAGTAATTTTCTTCGGGAGACAACATGGCTTCGGTAAATAAGGTCATCATCGTAGGTAATGTTGGACGTGATCCAGAAACACGTTACATGCCAAGCGGCGACGCTGTAACAAACATCTCTGTAGCAACTTCAGATCGTTACAAAGGTAAGCAAATCGGTGAAATGAAAGAAACCACAGAATGGCATCGCATTGCCTTCTTTGGCAAGCTTGCGGAAATTGCTGGCCAGTATCTCAAAAAAGGTTCTCAGGTTTATGTTGAAGGTCGTTTACGCACTCGTAAATGGACAGATGCTAGTGGTCAAGAAAAATATTCCACGGAGATCGTGGCAGAAACCATGCAAATGCTCGGTGGCAAGCCAGCAGGTGGCGGCGGTGATGGCGGTGAAAGCTACAGTCGCTCAAAGTCCTCTGAGCAATCTGCTCCAGCAGCCTCAAGTGCTGCATCACTTGGTGCTATGGACGACGATATTCCGTTTTAAAAGCTTACCTATCATCTCTTCAAGTGATTGATGACTCATAAGAAAAACCCTCAGAAATTTCTGAGGGTTTTTTATTTATTGCCGAGCATGGCGAACATTGTCTGGCCAAAGCGAGTTGTGATTGGTTCTGAATGGATTGATGTCTAGACCACCACGGCGTGTGTAGCGTGCGTACACAGACAATTTTTCGGGTTTGCATTGGCGCTTGATATCCGTAAAGATCGTTTCCACGCAATGCTCGTGAAACTCCCCTAAATGTCTAAAGCCAATCAGGTAGCGAACAACCCTTCCTCAAGGATGGGGCGTCCTTGATAGCGAATTTGGATGCTCGCCCAATCGGGCTGTCCAGTTACAGGGCAATTCGATTTGAGCATGTGTGAGACTAAACATTGTTCGATTGGGCTAAAAGAGGTATTCACATCTAGCAGGTTTGGGTCTGCAGCAAGATTCGGATCAATTTCAATATCTAAGCGATCCATCAAAATGCCGCCCATTTCATGGATGCCTTGTTTTGCAATCAATTCGGCTAACTGAATTCGTGCGGTAATTTTGCTACCAGTTACGGCAGATAAATCCTGTATTAATTGCTCTTTGACTTCGTTTTCATCTTCAAAGCGTGCACTATTTAAGCTGTTGAGCTACAGCTTAAAGGACTTGGACTCAATCATGTTGGGGGAGTCTGCTGGGATTTGAAACTCCGCGATAGCAATTTGAGGTTTCCTTTTTTGTTGAGCCAGCTAAGCTCAAACGCATTCCCAATATCAATCCCAACAAATGGCAATGATTGACCTTCTTGATAACCAAGCTTTTTACGATTCCCTATTCTGGGAATAGGGAATAACAAACTCGGATCATATTGATCGGGGTATTGTGTTGATTGACCAAGAGTAAGTATTGCCATTCCGAAATCTTGCCGCCGAGTTATTTTTTGGGATTATTAGATGCGCCTGATACTACATGACCTGTTGGCGCAACAGAGGCGGCAGATTGGCAATGGCCGGTTTGATCATCAAAAAAGAAGTCGGGCTCAAATTCTCTCAAGAACTCACTTTTAGAGAGTCCGCCTAAGAACATCGCTTCATCAACTTCAATGCCCCATGCCATCAGCGTACGTATTGCGCGTTCGTGGGCTGGGGCGGAGCGTGCAGTAACAAGTGCAGTGCGGATACGCACACCATTCTCGCTGGTGGAGCGTTGCAGTCGGTGAAGTGCTTCCAATAAGGGTTTAAAAGGTCCTGGAGGTATCGGTGTACCCACCTTTTTACTTTCATGATCAACAAATGCCTCCAACCCTTTTTTTTGGAACACTTGTTCTGCCTCATCGGAAAAGAGGACGGCATCTCCGTCAAAGGCTATGCGGATTTCATTCGGATGGGATTCTGCCGTTTTGCTCGACTCTGGATAAACCCGTGCAGCAGGAAAGCCTGCCTCGATTGTTGCCCTGACATCATCTTCATTTGCCGAGAGAAAAAGGTTTGCATGCAATGAGCGTAGGTAATGGTAAGGCGGCCTACCTCTGGTAAATACTCCGCGCTCGAGGTGGAGACCATGATGCTCTGCAGAGCGGAAAACCCGTAATCCACTAACAGGATCATTGCGCGACAAAATGACAACTTCTACACGCTGCTCACCCTCTTCATTGAAGGCTAAGAGTTTTTTAACTAGTGGGAACGCCACACCCTTTTGTGCCGCTTCCCCTAAGCGCTCAAGCTGTAGCTTCATATAAGCGCTGTCATCGGTGGATTCGAAGATACGGTTTTCTTCCTCAAAATCAAACAGAGCACGCGACGAAATCGCTACGACGAGTTTTTCGGTGAAGGTATACAACATTTTACTTATCTCTTATTTAAGAAATAGACGATAGGCGGGATTATTACTTTCATCCCAGTGTGGGTAGCCTAGTGTCGCTAAAAAGCTTTGAAATTTCTTCTGTTCGTTTTTAGGTACTTGAATACCTACCAAAATACGACCGTAGTCAGCCCCATGATTGCGGTAATGAAATAAGCTGATATTCCAGTTCGGTGCCATGCTGGTGAGGAATTTCATCAAGGCGCCTGGACGCTCCGGAAATTCGAAGCGGTAGAGTAGTTCGTCTTTAGCAAGGGCAGAGTGTCCGCCCACCATATGGCGTAAGTGCGATTTTGCTAACTCATCATGTGTGAGATCAATGGTTGCAAATTTTGCCTTGCGAAAATGTTTTGCAATGGCTTCGCTATCACCGGCTTTTTGTGTGCTGATACCAACAAAGATGTGCGCTTCACTCTGATCGCCAATCCGATAGTTGAACTCCGTAACATTACGCTTAACAAGCAGTTCACAGAAGCGCTTGAATGAGCCCCTTTCTTCTGGAATTGTGACGGCAAACACGGCCTCACGAAATTCACCAACATCGGCGCGCTCTGCGACAAAACGCAGGCGACTGAAGTTCATATTTGCTCCGCAAGCTACGGCAACGAGAGTTTTTTTCTTAATGTGTTTTTTCTCGACATACTTCTTCATGCCTGCAATAGCAAGGGCTCCAGCGGGTTCAAGGATGCTGCGGGTATCGGTAAAGACATCATTGATTGCAGCGCAGATTTCATCTGTGTCGACGGTGATAATTTCATCAACCACTTTTTTGCAGATGCGAAATGTTTCTTTGCCAACCAATTTGACAGCCGTACCATCAGAAAATAAGCCAACATCTTTCATCTCTATGCGCTTATTCGCTTTGAGTGATTGGTTCATGGCATCTGAGTCCGAAGCTTGAACACCGATCACTTTCGTTTTTGGGGTGACTGCTTTGATGTATTCGCCAATCCCTGCAATCAATCCGCCACCACCAATTGCAACAAATACAGCATCGACGGGCTTTTCGCATTGCGTAAAAATTTCGTGAGCGATGGTTCCTTGTCCGGCGATGACATCGGGATCATCAAAGGGGTGCATAAACGTCAAACCCCTCTTTTTACCCAATAACTCAGAGTGGTTAAATGCGTCGCTGTAGGACTCGCCATGCAGGATGATTTCAACCCAAGAGCCTCCCCTGGCTTTTACGGCGTCAATCTTGATGCTGGGGGTAGTCACTGGCATGACAATAACTGCTTTGCATTTCATTTTGGCGGCAGCCAGGGCGACACCTTGGGCATGGTTACCGGCAGAAGCAGCAATGACCCCTAGTTTCAGGGCTTCTGGGGGTAAATGCGTTATTTTGTTGTAGGCGCCCCGAAGCTTAAAGGAGAAGACTGGCTGGTTATCCTCACGCTTCAGTAAAACCTGATTACCCAAGCGCTTAGTCAACTCAGGGGCGAGTTGGAGTTCGGTTTCTCTAGCGACGCCATAGACGCGCGCCGATAATATTTTCTTTAAATAGTTCGTTGCCATGCGATGAGCGTACCACGGATGGAGCCTAAGCCCTTAGATTTGCAGGGGTTTATCCATTTGGGGAGTAACTTTCCCTAATTCCTGACAGTATCAATATTGCTCAATTAAAATGCGTATTTACCAAATATGTCGCTATGAATGCACCTTTAGCTTTGAACCAGTTGTTGGATGCTGAGGCAGGTTCTCCCCGTCTTCGCGAAATTCCTTACAACTACACTTCCTTTTCCGACCGAGAAATTGTGATTCGCCTGTTGGGTGAGGAATCTTGGCGTGTTTTGAATGAATTGCGCGGCGTCCGTCGTACTGGCCGTTCGGCGCGTATGTTGTTTGAAATCTTAGGTGATATTTGGGTGGTTCAACGCAACCCCTTTTTGCAGGACGACCTTCTTGATAATCCAAATCGCCGCCAACAATTAATCAATGCGCTTTGGCACCGTTTGGGTGAGGTAAAAAAACGCAATAACGGCGACTCTGCTGATCAAGTTGAAATTTTATTAAGCGCCGCTTACCGTGCGATTGAAAATTTTGAAAACGGATTTAAAGAGGTTGAGCAAATCCGTAAACGTGCACGCAAGGAGTTAGGTCGCCATACAGCCAGTGACAATATTTGTTTTGATGGTGTATCTCGTGCAGCACACGTTACTGATGCTACGGATTGGCGTGTTGAGTTTCCCTTGGCTGTTCTCAAGCCTGATTACGAATCTGAAATTCCTGGGCTTGTTAAAGCATGTGTCGAATTGGGCCTCACGATCATTCCACGCGGGGGCGGTACTGGGTATACCGGAGGTGCCATTCCGTTATATGCAATGTCTGCGGTTATTAATACTGAAAAATTACAAGACATTGGTGGTGTGAAGTTAAAACACTTGCCCGGTGTGAGCCATGAGGTTTCAACCATTTTTACAGGTGCTGGTGTTGTTACGCGTCGCGTTTCCGATGCCGCTGAGCACGCTGGATTAGTGTTTGCTGTAGACCCGACTTCTGCTGATGCCAGTTGTATTGGCGGCAATATTGCCATGAATGCTGGCGGTAAAAAGGCGGTGCTCTGGGGTACGGCCTTAGATAATCTCGCTAGCTGGCGCATGGTTGATCCCGAGGGAAATTGGTTAGATGTTGTGCGTTTGGACCACAACCTTGGCAAGATTCATGATGTCGAAAAAGCTCGCTTTGAGTTAACGTGGTCCGATGGAAATAGCGAGCCAGGTCAACGCGTTTTAAAAACCGAACTTTTGGAAGTGGAAGGCAAGCGTTTTCGTAAGGAAGGTTTGGGCAAAGACGTTACCGATAAATTTTTAGCAGGTTTACCTGGCGTACAAAAAGAAGGTTGCGATGGTTTGATTACTAGCGCAACTTGGGTATTGCATCGCATGCCAAAATTTATGCGTACAGTCTGCCTTGAGTTTTTCGGTCAAGCTCGTGAAGCTATTCCGAGTATTGTTGAAATTAAGGCGTACCTTGAGAGCCTAAGTAAACAAGGGGGGGCTATTTTGGCCGGCCTTGAGCATTTGGATGATCGCTATCTCCGTGCCGTAGGCTACTCAACCAAGTCTAAGCGCAATAGTTTGCCGAAAATGGTATTAATTGGCGACATTGCAGGCGATGACGAAGAGGCTGTTGCTGCTGCTACGAGTGAAGTTGTGCGTATGGCCAATTTACGGGTTGGTGAGGGTTTTGTTGCGGTAAGCGCTGAAGCGCGTAAGAAATTTTGGTTGGATCGCGCAAGAACTGCAGCGATCGCGCGCCACACCAACGCATTTAAGATTAATGAAGACGTGGTGATTCCATTATCCCGAATGGGCGAGTACATCGATGGTATTGATCGCATCAACATTGAGTTATCTCTAAAAAATAAACTTCAAGTTCTGGATAGTTTAGAAAACTTCTTAAAAAAGAGTGCCTTACCATTAGGTAAGAATGAAGAAGATTATGAAATTCCAACTGCAGAAATTTTGGGTGATCGTGTCCAACAGGCGCTCGATTTAATCGCTAAGGTTCGTGGGTGTTGGTCTGAGTGGTTAACCCAGATGGATGCCTATTTTCCGCAATTACAGAACTACAGTTTGCGCGCGTCCTGGAAAGAGGAGGTTCGCTCTGAGTTGCGTATTATTTTTGGCGGCTTAGCGTTTGAGCCAATTTTGGCTGAGCTCGAGGCAATTCATAAAAATATTCTTCGCAAGCGCGTATTTGTGGCTTTGCACATGCACGCTGGCGACGGTAATGTGCATACCAATATTCCTGTCAACTCGGACGATTACGAGATGCTGCAAGATGCGCATCGTGCAGTGGATCGCATCATGAAGTTGGCACGCTCTTTGGATGGAGTCATCTCTGGAGAGCATGGAATTGGCATTACTAAGTTGGAGTATCTAACAGAGGCCGAGTTGAAAGACTTCCGTAGCTACAAAAATCGTGTTGATCCTGAGGGTCGATTTAACAAGGGTAAGTTAATGCCACATGCTGATCTCAGTATGGCTTATACCCCGAGTTTTGGTTTGATGGGCCATGAGTCCATCATCATGCAGCAAAGTGATATCGGCGCAATTGCCGATAGTGTGAAAGATTGTTTACGTTGCGGTAAATGCAAGCCAGTTTGCTCTACGCACGTACCGCGTGCAAATTTGCTGTACAGCCCGAGAGACAAAATTTTAGCTACCTCATTGTTGATTGAGGCATTTTTATATGAGGAGCAAACCCGTCGCGGAGTGTCTATTCGTCACTGGGAAATGTTTGATGATGTAGCTGCGCACTGCACAGTTTGTCACAAGTGCTTAACTCCTTGCCCGGTCAAGATTGATTTCGGCGATGTCACCATGAATATGCGTAACCTTTTGCGCAAAATGGGTCAGCGGCGCTTTAATCCGGGAACTGCCGCATCAATGTTCTTTTTAAATGCTACGAGCCCAGAAAGTATTCACTTGGCTCGTAAGACGATGATTGGCTGGGGCTATAAGCTGCAACGACTAGGTAACGATATTTTGCGTAAATTTGCAAAACAGCAAACTGCGCATCCACCCGCAACAGTTGGTAAACCGAGCGTTAAAGAGCAGGTGATTTTCTTTGTTAATAAAAAGATGCCTGGCAATTTGCCAAAGAAAACTGCTCGTGCCCTCCTTGATATTGAGGATGCAAACTATGTGCCGATTATTCGTGATCCTAAAACGACTTCAGCCGATACCGAGGCAGTGTTTTATTTCCCAGGTTGTGGTTCTGAACGCTTGTTTTCGCAGGTGGGATTAGCGACCCAAGCAATGCTATGGAATGTTGGCGTACAAACAGTATTGCCTCCGGGCTACCTTTGCTGTGGCTATCCACAACGTGGCAATGGGGACTTTGATAAAGCCGAGAAAATGATCGCGGATAACCGTGTTTTGTTTCATCGAGTTGCCAACACGCTGAACTATCTTGATATTAAGACAGTCGTAGTGTCTTGCGGGACATGTTACGACCAATTGGCTGGTTATCAGTTTGAACAAATTTTCCCAGGTTGTCGCATTGTCGATATTCATGAGTTCTTGGCAGAAAAAGGGGTCAAGCTTTCTGGTGTCACTGGTGTGAAATATGTGTATCACGATCCATGCCACTCCCCAATGAAGTTGCAAGATCCATTAAAGACTGTCAACGAACTTATTCAACTAGAGGATGGCAAAGCTATTGCGAAGAACGATCGTTGCTGTGGCGAATCTGGAACGCTTGCTGTGACTCGCCCAGATATATCGACGCAAGTTCGCTTTCGCAAGCAAATCGAAATGGAAAAGGGTGCAAATGAATTGCGTAAAGGTGACTTTACTGGTGATGTCAAAGTGCTCACTAGCTGCCCATCTTGCTTGCAGGGCCTGACGCGCTTTAATGCGGATAGTGGCACCACCGCTGATTACATCGTGGTAGAGATGGCTCAAAAATTGCTTTGTGAGAACTGGATGCAAGATTACGTTGCTAAAGCAAATCAAGGCGGTATTGAAAGGGTATTGGTGTAATGATTCCGACGAATATTGTTGTGCATCAACAATCAAAGGTTTTGGAGCTCTCTTATGACGATGGCAGCACTTATCGTCTACCTTTTGAATTGTTAAGGGTTCTTTCACCATCCGCTGAGGTACAAGGTCATGGACCAGGACAGGAGACACTGCAAACTGGCAAACGCGAGGTATCGATCGCCAGTATGGAGCCTGTAGGGCACTATGCCTTAAAGCCCACGTTTTCGGATGGACATGACTCCGGTCTTTACACCTGGGAGTATTTGCATTTCTTGTGCGAAAACCAAGAGTGGGTATGGAGGGACTATTTGAATAAATTAGCAGCCGCAGGTCTTGATCGTGATGCGCCCATGATTAAGCAAGGCCATTCTTGTGGAAGTCATTAATGAGTAAGACCCATTTTGGTTATCAAAGCGTCGATGAAGCCGAAAAGGCTGGAAAAGTCGCTGAAGTGTTTCATTCTGTAGCCAGCAAATACGATGTAATGAATGATTTAATGTCGCTCGGACTACACCGCGTCTGGAAAAAAATTACCATTGCAAGAGCGAATGTGCGCCCTGGTCAAAAGATATTGGATATTGCTGGCGGCACCGGTGATCTCGCCGCAGCTTTTGCCAAAGCTGCTGATTGGGGCAGCAACTCTGATGCACAGGTGTGGCTGAGCGACATTAATGCTTCAATGCTTGGGGTAGGCCGAGATCGTTTGCTGGACCGGGGTATGGCTTTACCTTGTGTGCAATTTGACGCAGAAAAGATTCCTTTTCCAAGCAACCACTTTGATGTGGTTACTGTTGCGTTTGGTTTGCGCAATATGACGCACAAGGATGTCGCGCTTGCCGAGATGTCCAGGGTAATTAAGCCAGGCGGTCGCGTATTGGTCCTAGAGTTCTCAAAGCCAGATGCATTCCTACAGCCCGTCTACGACGCATATTCATTCAAAGTATTACCGTGGTTGGGTGAAAAAATTGCTCAGGATTCTGAAAGCTATCGTTATCTAGCCGAATCCATTCGTATGCACCCCGATGCAGACATCCTTAAGGAAACGATGTTGGGAGTAGGTTTTGATGATGTTGAAACCCACAGAATGACTGGGGGTATCGTCGCCTTACATATTGGTATTAAATACTGATAGTTGTATAGTTTTTACGCTCTTAAACGTAAACAACAAAGTTGTTATTAGAAGAGTAAAGAGAGGTAAAAGAAATGAACAAACATTTTTTAAAAGCTGCTTTAGTAAGCTTAACGTTAATATTCGCGACGGTTGGTTCAGTTGAAGCTGCTCGTCTTGGTTGGGGTAAAAATATTGGTAGAGCTCCTGGTGCACCAATACACAAGCAGGCCACTCCTGCACAAAAACCTGCTCAACAGGCTCAACCCACCGCTCCAGCTGCAGCACCTCAGCCGCCTCAAGCTCCTGCGCCTAGTCGCTTTGGGGGTATGGGCGGAATTCTGGGTGGATTAGCTGCAGGCTTAGGCATTGGCTATCTGTTGTCTCACTTTGGATTGGGTGAAGCTGCAGCGTCTTTCATGACCGGTCTATTAATTGCAATGCTGGCAGGTTTTGTCATCATCTTTTTAATTCGCAGACTATTGCCAGCAATGTCGAGCGCTGGACAACGTTCCAATGTTCCTTCCGCTGGTATGCAGCGCGCCAACATTGACTCTGGTGTCAGACAAGAGCCGGCTTCTACTCTTGCTGCAAATGCTTTTGCTGGAGTAGGTGTAGAGCCTGAGACATTTCAATCCACGATGCCCCCTGGATTTGATGAGCGAACTTTTTTGGAAAATGCAAAGCAGTATTTTATAGTCTTACAAAAAGCATGGGATCAAGGTGACTTAGTATCTCTGCAAGAATTCACTACGCCTGAAATGTTTTCCACAATTCAACAGGATTTAGCGGGACGTGCTGAAAGCCCAAATCAAACCGATGTGGTTGCTATTAATGCTCGCTTGTTGGGAATTGAGACTGCAAATGCGCACTATTTCTGTAGCGTACGGTTTAGCGGAGCAATTCGTGAACAGCAAAATGCGCCGGCTAGCGATTTCTCTGAAATTTGGAATCTGAGTAAGCCTGTGGATGGCCCAGGAGGCTGGGTACTAGCAGGTATCTCTCAGTTGGTTTAAGCTCTAGGTAATTTCCGTTGGAAAACCCGCCTTAGTGCGGGTTTTTTATACTTATGAACACACTGACAACATCTACCCATTCAATTGCCGCAAGTGCGGTTTGCCGTGGGATAAATCATGTCTTGGGGCGCGAGCCTTGGGCGTGCGCTGAGTTAGTAAAGCACACGGGGAAAACGGTTTTAGTGCAGACCCCATTCGGACACCTCTGTTTTGCGATTACTCCCTCAGGGTATTTAGAGTCATTAAATGAATTGGAAACCCCCTCGCTTGCTCTGGAGATCTCTGCAAAGGCACTGGGTGGATTCACCATCCCTTCAGGAAAGCTAAAAGAGCAGGCATTTAAAGCTGTCAAAATTACGGGCGATGCTGAGTTGGCTCAATTAATTGGCCGTTTAGTTGGTCAGCTACGTTGGGATTATGAAGAGGATTTGGCGGAATTTATCGGCGATGCACTAGCTCATTTTGCTGTTCGACAGGGTAAAAAAGTCGTTTCTGCTTCGCGTTTAGCCGCATTGGATTTGTTGGACAATGTCGTTGAGTACGTTAGCGAAGAGAGAAAAGTGCTTTTAAACAAACGTGATTTTTTAGCCCATAAAGTCGAGCTTAATAACGTACGTGAGGCGGTAGATCGCTTGGAGAAGCGCATTCAATTTATTCAAAAAAGGGCTAACTAAATCGTGCGCAGAATTGCCCGTCTTTGTTTTATTTTCTTTACGGCATGGCGTTTTGGTCTTCTGCCGTTATTGCGAGATGTTTTAAAGCCTGGCATCGGTCGAGGTGCGCTAACGATTGTTTGTTGGACTTCTCCGGGTGGGAATCTGCCGAGGGGTGAACGCATACGTTTGACGCTTGAAGCGCTTGGCCCAATTTTTGTTAAGTTTGGACAAGTACTCTCAACCCGTCGTGACTTATTGCCTGAAGATATTGCGAACGAGTTAGCGAAGTTGCAGGATCAGGTACCGCCGTTTTCCAATGCAGAATCACGCCGACTTATTGAAGAAGCTCTGGGTCAGTCGATTGAAGAAGTGTTTATTAGTTTTGATGCTACGCCGGTCGCAAGCGCTTCTGTGGCGCAAGTGCATTTTGGGGTGCTCCGTGGTAATGAAAAACATCCTGAGTGGACGCAAAAAGCAGTTGCCATTAAGGTACTCCGACCCGGTATATTGCCTGTCATTGAAGGTGATTTAGCCTTGATGTATGACCTGGCCAAAATTGTAGAGAAGAGCTCCGAAGATGGCCGTCGTTTAAAGCCCCGCGAGAATGTTGCAGAGTTCGATACGTACTTGCATGATGAGTTGGACCTCATGCGCGAAGCAGCTAATGCAAGCCAGTTGCGGCGAAATTTTATCGATTCTAAGAAGTTAATGATTCCGGAAATGTACTGGGATCTTTGCCATACGAATGTGATGGTGATGGAAAGAATGGATGGCCTTTCTATAGGGCGCACATCGGATCTTCGTGCGGCTGGTGTTGACTTTAAGAAATTGGCAGCGGATGGTGTAGAAATATTCTTTACTCAAGTGTTTGAGCACGGTTTTTTCCATGCAGACATGCATCCCGGAAATATCATGATCAGCCTACAACCTGAAACATTTGGTCGTTTCATTTCCTTGGATTTTGGAATTGTTGGTGCATTGAGTGAGTCAGATAAAAATTATTTAGCATTAAATTTCTTGGCTTTCTTTAATCGCGACTATCGTCGTGTTGCTGAGTTGCATATTGAGTCCGGATGGGTTCCTGCAAACACTCGCGTTGAAGAGTTGGGGGGTGCGGTTCGATCCGTTTGCGAACCTTACTTCGATCGCCCTTTGAAAGAGATTTCTTTGGGGTTGGTATTAATGCGCTTGTTCCAAACCTCTCGACGCTTCAAGGTGGAAATTCAGCCACAACTGACTCTGCTCCAAAAGACACTTTTAAATGTAGAGGGCCTAGCTCGTCAGCTCGATCCTGACTTAGATCTTTGGAAAACCGCAAAACCCATTTTAGAAAAATGGGTCGGTAAGCAATTGGGCTGGCGTGGCTTGATTGATGGCCTCAAAGAAGAGGCTCCTCTCTGGGCAAAAATCCTGCCAACTTTGCCGCGCCTAATTGCCGATAGCCTAGCCCAAAGTCGTGCTGAGTTAAAAGATCAGAATGGTGAATTAGAGGTCTTAAAAGCACTTTTATTGCAGGAAAGGCGTACGCATCGCTTGATTACTGGCGCCCTTCTCTTCGCAGGCGGCTTTTTGGCCGGTATTTTGATTATCAGCCTAGGCATTTATTAGCCTTTCGCTGCTTGGCTTCTAAAACGCTAAAATAGCGGGCTAGGCAGAACACATGAAAAAATACTTTATTGCAGGCATCTTAGTTTGGGCACCGCTCTCGATCACTATTTGGGTGATTGCGTGGGGCTTAGGTTTGCTTGATGGCGTCTTTGGATCAGTAATGCACGCCATTATTTTGGTGCTTCCCCGTGATGCTGCTGTTGACCTTCAGTATTTCCGTGACCTGCCAGGGGTGGGTATCGCTATTGTGATTGCCGTCATCATGCTAACGGGTGTTTTGGCGATTAGTTTTGCGGGCCAGTGGTGGCTAAAGGTTTGGGATAAGTTTGTTAATCGCATTCCGGTTGTGCGCTCTATATATTCGAGCGTACAGCAAGTGTCATCAACACTATTTTCCGGAAGTGGCCAAGCGTTTAGTAAGGCTCTCTTAATTCGTTATCCTCACGCTGACTCGTGGGCAATCGCTTTTCAGACGGGTGCTCCAGCAAAAGAAGTAACTGCTAAATTGGGCGAAGACTATGTGAACGTCTTTTTGCCAACCACTCCAAATCCTACTTCTGGATTTTTCATGATCGTGCCTCGTGCTCAAGCTATTGAGCTGGAGATGAGTGTAGAGGAGGCTCTGAAACACATTGTTTCGATGGGCTCCGTACCACCAAACAATTCAAGTGCCTTGACTACAACTGAGTCGGCACACTATTTTTGATTTTTAGGAAATTCTTATGTCAATGCGTAGCCATAATTGCGGTCAAGTAACCGATGCACTGATTGGTCAAGAGGTCACCCTTTCCGGTTGGGTTAACCGCCGCCGCGACCATGGGGGTGTGATTTTTATTGACTTGCGGGATCGTGAAGGCTTTGTGCAGGTTGTATGTGATCCAGATCGTCCAGAAATGTTCGCACTTGCAGAGCAGGTTCGTAACGAGTTCTGTATTCAGATTAAGGGTCTAGTTCGTGCGCGCCCAGCTGGTACTGAAAATACCGATTTGGTAAGTGGAAAAGTAGAGATTCTTTGTCATAGCCTAGTCATTTTGAATGCTTCTGTTACGCCGCCATTCCAACTGGACGATGAAAATCTTTCTGAGACAACTCGCTTAACCCACCGCGTGTTGGATCTTCGTCGCCCACAAATGCAAAAACACTTGCGTTTACGTTACAACGTGGCAATGGAGTGCCGTCGTTATCTTGACGATGCGGGATTTATCGATATCGAAACTCCTATGCTGACTAAGAGCACGCCAGAGGGTGCACGTGATTACTTAGTCCCATCACGCGTGCATGATGGTCAGTTCTTTGCATTACCCCAATCCCCGCAGTTATTTAAGCAACTTTTAATGTTGGCGGGTTTTGATCGTTACTACCAAATTACCAAATGCTTCCGAGATGAAGATTTGCGCGCAGACCGCCAACCGGAATTTACGCAGATTGACTGTGAAACTGCATTCTTGAGTGAGTTAGAGATTCGCGATCTCTTTGAAAATATGATTCGTCATATTTTCAAGAAAACAATGAACGTCGAGCTACCAAACCCATTCCCAACAATGCCGTATTCAGAGGGTATGGCACGATTTGGTTCGGATAAGCCGGATTTGCGTGTCAACCTTGAGTTCACCGAGCTTACAGATCTCATGAAGGATGTTGATTTCAAAGTGTTTTCGGGCGCAGCCAATCAGACCGGTGGTCGCGTGGTTGGTCTTTGTGTTCCTGGTGGCGCGGAAATCAGTCGTAGCGAAATAGATGACTACACTCAGTTTGTCAGCATCTATGGCGCAAAAGGCTTGGCTTGGATTAAAGTCAATTCGGTTGCTGAAGGTCGTAATGGGTTGCAATCTCCCATTGTGAAGAATTTGCGCGACGCTGCTATTGAAGGTATTTTGAAGCGCACTGGTGCAAAAGATGGCGATATTATTTTCTTTGGCGCAGATAAAGAAAAAGTCGTAAATGATGCTATCGGAAATTTACGTTTACGGATTGGCCATTCAGCCTTGGGCAAAGAGCATGGCCTCTTTACTGAAGGTTGGAAACCGCTGTGGGTCGTTGACTTCCCCATGTTTGACTACGACGAGGGCGAGGCGCGCTGGGTTGCTTGCCATCATCCCTTTACAAGCCCTAAAGATGAACACATGCAATATCTGGAAACCGACCCCGGTAAGTGTTTAGCTAAGGCCTATGACATGGTGCTTAACGGTAGTGAAATTGGTGGTGGATCAGTGCGTATTCACCAAGAAGCCGTTCAGAGTCAGGTATTCCGTGCTTTGAAGATTGGCGCTGAAGAGGCTCAGGCCAAGTTTGGATTCTTGTTGGACGCTCTTCAGTACGGCGCACCTCCGCACGGTGGCATTGCTTTTGGTCTGGATCGCATTGTGACCATGATGACCGGCGCGGAATCTATTCGCGAGGTGATTGCCTTCCCGAAAACACAGCGTGCCCAGTGCTTGTTAACGCAGGCGCCAAGCCCTGTAGATGAGCGTCAATTGCGTGAGCTCCATATTCGTTTACGTCAAGCAACGCCTGCCGCATAAAACAACTCAAGCACAGTCCTGGTGCGATCTTGAAAATCCCTATATCGGTTTTAGTAATAATCTATAAATCGAATAGGGATGTTTTATTGATAGAGCGTGCTGATCGCAAGGGTTTTGGCAATCCGTTACCGGAAGTCTAGATGTACCTGATGAAAATCTAACCTTGGCTGCAGCACGCGAGGTGTTTGAAGAAACTGGCATTCAGATTGATTCTTTGCCGGCTGGTGCATTGCATGACATGCATCAGCACATCGAATATGAAATTTATCCAGAATGGCGCTTTCGGTATGCGCCTGGCATCACTAAAAATACGGAGCATTGGTTTGCGCTTCAAGTACCCGATGATATTTCAATAAAGCTCTCCCCAAGAGAGCATGTGGCTTATGAATGGTTGCCATATGAGACAGCTGCTCAAAAATGTTTCTCACGTAGCAATGGTGAAGCCATCTTGAAATGGTTTTCTGCAGATCAAGTGAGAAGCGAATAAGATAGAACGATGAGACATTCATCGAGCCACTACCTCAGTGGCAGTGATTCAAAAGAGCCTCAACGCGGCGACTGGCGGGTAATTCGTGGTTTATACCCTATCTTCTAGAGCATCGACTGAGGGTCCTCTTTGCTATCAGCCGCCTCATTGCAGAAAAATTTGCCAACCTTGGTATCCATATTTTGATGAAAGAGTTGATTGACTCTTTGGATCTTAAGGCCAATTCGCCACAGGCTTTATTGGTTGTTCCAGTGGGCATTATTGTTGCCTATAAATTATTGCGAATCTCCGCTTCTTTATTTACGGAGTTGCGTGAGGTGTTATTTGCTCGGGTAACACAAAATGCGGTACGCAAGGTCGCGCTTCAGGTGTTTGAGAATTTGCATTCTCTAGCGTTAGGTTTTCATTTAGCTCGTCAGACTGGTGGCGAGAGTCGGGATATAGAGCGCGGTACGCGGGGCATTCAATCGCTGATTTCGTATTCTCTGTATAGCATCCTGCCAACCCTTATTGAGTTTTGTTTAGTACTTGGTTACTTTGCATATTCATACAACATTTGGTTTGCTGCGATTATCTTAGTAGCACTCATTTTGTATATTGTTTTTACGATTGCTGTTACGGAGTGGCGTACGCACTACCGCAGGGCCATGAATGAGATGGATTCCAAAGCAAATCAAAAAGCCATTGATTCGCTATTAAATTTTGAGACCGTAAAGTATTTTGGTAATGAATCGTTTGAGGCACGCCGTTACGATAAAAACTTGTTGAGGTATCAGACCGCAGCCATCAAGTCGCAAAAGACTCTTGCTTTTTTGAATCTTGGTCAGCAAATCATTATTGCAGTCGGTTTAATGTTGATTTTGTGGCGCGCTACTCTTGGGGTGGCGGACGGTACGATGACATTGGGTGATTTAGCCTTAGTCAATACGCTAATAATTCAGTTATATATCCCCCTGAATTTCTTGGGCGTGATCTATCGTGAAATCAAGCAGTCTCTGACGGATATGGATTGGATGTTTTCATTATTGAATACCGAGAAAGAGATTGCGGATTCGCCAAATGTCAACCTTTACACATTCAGAATCTCAGCAAAGGTCCGGACGTGTGTTTTGATCACGTGTCATTTCATTATGACGCTAAGCGTTAAATCCTTCGAGATGTGAGTTTTAATATTCCTGCGGATACGATTACTGCCGTTGTTGGTCAAATCGGTGCGGGTAAAAGTACCTTAGCAAGATTGCTATTCCGTTTTTATGACGTTCAGTCCGGGAAGATTTTGATTGATGGCCAAAGTCTGCATGATGTGACACAGGCCAGTTTGCGCAAGGCAATAGGTATCGTTCCGCAAGATACCTTTATTTAATGACACGATTGGTTACAACATTGCCTACGGAGACCCCTCTGCTACTCTGGAAGAGGTTCGAGAGGCTGCTAGAGCAGCGCAAATCGATGGATTTATTGAACGCTTACCCGAGGGCTATGACACGCAAGTCGGTAAGCGTAGTCTAAAACTTTCGGGTGGCGAGAAGCAGCGAGTGGCTATCGCTCGAACCTTGCTAAAGAAGCCGAGTATATTAATTTTTGATGAAGCAACATCCGCTTTGGATTCAAAAACCGAAAGGGCGTTTCAGGAGGAGTTACTCAGCTTAGCTAAAAACCGAACCACGCTCATCATTGCCCATCGTCTTTCAACCATTATTCATGCCGATCAAATATTGGTGATGGAGTATAGACAGATTGTCGAGCGAGGAACCCACCTCGATCTTCTAAAGATTAATGGTAAATATGCTGAGATGTGGCTAATGCAAGAACGTGCCTCACTTGATTAGAATAGCTCGATGACGCAGCAAATTCATTCTCCATTTAATACAGAAACGATTCTTAAAAATGCATTTGCTGCGGCTGTTGCAGTAGCTGATCCGCAGTTAATTGTTCCGCAGTATCTCGCGAAATTATTTCCAGCCGGACAAGAGCCAAAAGGTAGGTCTTAATCGTTGGTGCTGGCAAGGCAAGCGCCTCCATGGCAAGCGCTTAGAGGCTTATGCGAAGAATCATTGGCCCAAAGCTGTCATTGAGGGCGTATTGCTCACTCGTTATGGGCATAAATCGCCAACATCGACAATCCAGATTGTCGAGGCGGGACACCCAGTTCCTGATCAGGCGGGAATGGATGGCGCAAAAGATATTCTTGCACTTGCTAAGCAGCTACAACCAAATGATGTTCTGATTGCGTTGATTTCTGGTGGTGGTTCCAGCCTTCTCACGTTGCCAGTTGAGGGTATCTCGATTGAAGGTATGCGTAAGACCACAGAAGCGCTTCTTCGTAGCGGGCACCGATTGAAGAAATGAATGTGGTGCGCAAGCATTTGTCAGCAATTCTTGGGGGTAATCTAGCAAGAGTTGCGATTAGTCGCGGAGCAAGAGTCGAGGCATTATTAATTTCCGACGTGACAGGAGATTCACCAGCAGATATTGCTAGCGGTCCCTGTGCAGCCGATTACTCAACCATCTAGATGCACTCAATATCCTGGGAAATATCAATTGAATGAGGTTGTCATTCCCTCGTCTGTGCTCAATCATCTCCAGCAGGGTTTAACAGGGGAGAGGCCTGAGACACTAAAAGATAGTGATTTAATCGGCGCGAATGTAGCAAATCATGTCATGGCAACCGCATACAAAAGTTTGGAGGCTGCGCAAATTATGTTCGCACTCAAGGCTATGATCCCATTATTTTGGGCGACACTATTGCTGGAGAGGCACAAGAGGTTGGATCTTTCCAAGCCGGGTTAGCGCGTCAGCAAAACGCAAAGTATCTAAAGCCTACAGCGATCATCTCTGGGGGCGAATGTATCGTGCCACTCCATCGGGCCTTAAGGTCCGTGGCGGCCGTTGCAGTGAATATCTACTATCCCTATTTGCTGCTAGTGAGGACATACCTCAAATTGCTGCCCTAGCGGCAGATACAGACGGTATTGATGGAAGTGAAAAGAATGCAGGCGCATGGTTTGATGAGAATATCCGTAAAGTAGCCCAAGCTAGGGGATTGGCGCCTAAATCGTTCTTAGAGGGGCATGATTGTTATGGGTTCTTTGCAGAATTGGGCGCTTTGGTGGAAACTGGCCATACACTTACGAATGTGAATGATTTCCGCATAATTTTGCTCAACAAATAACGATGTCAAACAGCCAAACTCAAATTGAACTCATTCAGCCAGATGATTGGCATTTACATATTCGTGATGGGGACGTGATGCGAGATGCATTGGGTGATACCGCACGTCAATTTGCCCGCGCGATCATCATGCCAAATCTGAATCCACCAGTAACGACAGTTGATTTAGCAAAAGCCTACCAAGCTCGTATTGAATCCAACCTAAAGTCTTTAGGAATTAATGGTTTTACGCCTCTCATGACGCTCTACCTGACAGATAACACTTTGGCAGATGAGATACAAAGAGCTAAAGCGGAAGGTATTGCTGCATTGAAGTTGTATCCCGCAGGTGCCACAACCAATAGTGACGCTGGCGTTAACGATATTAAACGCTGCTATCAGGTTCTTGAGGTAATGCAACAGGTTGGGATGCCGCTCTTGGTGCATGGCGAAGTTACTCATCCCGATGTGGATATTTTTGATCGGGAGGCAGTCTTTATCGATCAAGTTCTCGAGCCTTTGCGTAAAGATTTTCCTGAGCTCAAAATTGTTTTCGAGCACATTACTACTAAGCAAGCAGCGCAGTATGTTCGTGATGCCTCAACTAGTGGAAAAAATACTATTGCGGCTACAATCACTCCGCAGCATTTGCTAATGAATCGCAATGCTATTTTTGCTGGCGGCATTCGTCCACACAATTACTGCTTGCCAGTATTAAAACGTGAGGAGCATCGTATTGCGTTGCTGGAAGTAGCCACGAGCGGTAATCTGCGTTTCTTCTTGGGTACTGATAGTGCGCCCCATGCAAAAGGCGCAAAAGAATCTGCCCGTGGTTGCGCAGGTTGCTACAGCGCATTTAATGCGCTAGGTTTATACGCCGAAGCATTTGACAGCGTTGGCAAACTAAATCGCCTAGAAACTTTTGCCAGTTTTTATGGACCCGATTTTTATTCTTTACCCCGTAATACAAAAAAAATTACACTCACTAAAAAAGCACAAAACATACCCAGTGAACAGCCATTTGGCGATGCCACCATCGTTCCGTTGCGAGCAGGCGAAACAATTGCTTGGTCCTTGAGCTAACCCAAACTCTTTTTACAAGCCAATTTGCTCCGACTGCGTTAGACTGCAGGCGCAGAGTCAATTAGGCAATCGCCGCCTCTTTATCGAGGGGGAGGAAAGTCCGGACTCCATAGGGTAGGGTGATGGCTAACGGCCATCCACGGTGACGTGAGGAATAGGGCCACAGAGACGAGCGTATTTAGTTACGGTGAAACGCGGTAACCTCCCACCTGGAGCAATCCCAAGTATGCAGACTATGAGGCGTCCCGCTGAGTCTGCGGGTAGGGAGCTTGAGCCGTTAGGTAACTAACGGCCTAGAGGAATGATTGCCCCTAGATGCGAATCTAGGCGACAGAATCCGGCTTATCGATTGACTCTGCACTTATTCTGAAATGACTTCCACGCCATAAGTCAGCTCTGCGGTTTTAGCTAGCATGGCGGTGGCCGAACAATACTTGTCATGGGATAGCTTTACAGCGCGATCAACTTTTGCCTGGTCGAGATCTTTTTCTTTGACCGTGAAATGCAAATGAATCTTTGTAAAGACCTTGGGGTCTTCCGTTGCTCTTTCCGCTTGTAGGGGATACATCGCAGGCAGAAACAGCCTGTCGCGTCCTTTGTAGGATCAAAACCACATCGAATGCAAGCATCCCCCAGCGCCAGCCAATAATAGCTCCATGGGCCTAGGAGCGAGGTTCCTGACCCGCCTCAGGGGCTCCATCCATGTTGATCAGGTGGCCACTGCCTGTTTCTGCTGAAAAGGCCATGCCACCATTACCTAACAAAGATACTCGACATTCCATATATTAGTGATCCCTAATTTACTAAATTAATCAATATTTTCAATAGTTTACCAATTCTCAACCAATTCTAGTTGTTGCATAGCAACATAAAAAAATTGATTTTGGTCAATTTTCTTGTTTTGGTATTGGCTCCTGTGTAGAATAACCATATCGGCAGTCAGTCTTGTATAAGACTTGTACTTGCCTCCCAGTGTCTCCTCCACCCAAACATAGGTGGATTCCAGCCCAGGACTCGTTCCTGGGTTTTTTAGGTTACAATTCGAGGCTTTACTGAATTACCGAGCCGGTCAGCGGTAATTTGTTGTACCAATTCGATTGCAGAATCTGCGAGCTTGCAAGCATAAGCAGGGCCAAAGTGGACGTGATTTAGTTGGAGTAATTTTTTTTGACCATAACAATTTGAGAAATCATGAAAACTTTTTCCGCAAAATCCCATGAGGTAAAGCGTAAATGGTTCGTGATTGACGCTACGGACAAAGTCCTCGGTCGTGTCGCCAGTGAAGTGGCACACCGTCTACGCGGCAAGCATAAGCCTGAATTCACACCACACGTTGACACTGGCGACTTTATCGTCGTGATCAATTCTTCTAAGCTGCGTGTTACAGGCACAAAAGGCTTGAACAAAATGTATTACCGTCACAGCGGATACCCAGGTGGTATTTCCGAGACAAACTTTGGCAAAATGCAAGACCGTTTCCCAGGTCGCGCTTTGGAGAAGGCTGTGAAAGGTATGTTGCCAAAAGGCCCACTCGGCTATGCCATGATTAAAAAATTAAAAGTCTATGGCGACGCTAATCATCCGCATGCGGCTCAACAGCCAAAAGCGTTAGAGATTTAAGGAAACCAAATGGCTATTAATTACGGAAATTGGAATTACGGTACTGGTCGCCGCAAGAGTTCTGTTGCGCGCGTCTTTATTAAATCTGGCAAAGGCGAAATTACTGTCAACGGTAAGCCCATCGATGCATATTTTGCTCGTGAAACATCGCGCATGATCGCGCGTCAGCCTTTGGCTCTGACATCCCACCTGACGACCTTTGATATCAAGGTAAACGTTTCTGGTGGCGGTGAGACTGGCCAAGCTGGTGCTGTACGTCACGGCGTGACTCGTGCTTTGATCGACTACGACAATGCTTTGAAGTCAACTCTGTCTAAAGCAGGTTTTGTGACTCGCGATGCTCGTGAAGTTGAGCGTAAAAAGGTTGGTCTGCACGGCGCACGTCGTCGCAAGCAGTTCAGCAAGCGCTAATTCTTTCAGTCGCTGTTGTTTTATCGAAAGGGTCGCGCAAGCGGCCCTTTTTGTTTCTACAATATGGTTATCAAGTTTGAATAAAACTTCTCGCAGTCGGTATCTTGGAGAAAGACATGATTAAAGTTGGCATAGTTGGCGGCACAGGCTACACCGGAGTGGAATTGTTGCGTTTATTGTCGCAACATCCGGGGGTCAAGATCGTTGCCATCACTTCCCGTACAGAAGCAGGTATGCCAGTAGCCGAGATGTTTCCTTCATTGCGTGGTCGGGTTGATCTGAAATTTACTACTCCAGATGAAGCCAAGTTTAATGAATGCGACGTAGTGTTCTTTGCCACTCCCCATGGTGTAGCAATGGCGCAAGCCAAGGAGTTGCTTGCAAACAATGTCAAGATTTTGGACTTAGCTGCAGACTTCCGTTTGAAGGATGTAAAAGAGCTTGCCAAGTGGTATGGCATGGAGCATAGCTGCCCAGATATTTTGGCTGAAGCGGTTTATGGCTTAGCGGAAATTAATCGCGAACAAATTAAGAGGGCCCGCGTTGTTGGTTTAGCGGGATGCTATCCCACATCAGTTCAGCTCGGGCTTGCACCATTGCTGTCACCAAAGTCAACCGGTGGAAAACAACTCATTGATGGTGAACATATTATTTCGGATTCGAAATCGGGTACTTCTGGTGCAGGCCGTAAAGCAGAAATTGGCACCCTCCTCTCGGAGGCAAGCGATAACTTCAAAGCCTATGGTGTTAAGGGCCACCGCCATCTTCCTGAAATCGTGCAGGGCTTGAAAGCGATCGCTGGCCATGATCGGATTGGTTTGACCTTTGTGCCGCATCTCACGCCAATGGTGAGAGGAATTCATTCAACCCTATATGTGCGTCTGACTGAGGCTGGTAAAGAGGTGGATTATCAAAAGCTTTATGAAGACTTTTATCAAAATGAGCCATTCGTTGATGTGATGCCTGCAGGTAGCCACCCAGAAACCCGATCAGTGCGGGGTAGTAACGGTATTCGGATTGCAATTCACCGGCCTGGTGGTGGCGATACCTTGGTGATTTTGGTTGTAGAGGACAACTTGGTAAAAGGTGCCTCTGGTCAGGGTGTGCAGTGTATGAATTTGATGTTCGGATTACCCGAAACCACGGGTCTTACCCAGATTGCTGTATCGCCTTAATGCTTGTGTGGGTATGAATCTACACCCCTTCAGCAATTTAGGCATTAAAAGCCTAAAATAAGACATTGGCTTTGAATTGGGAGTAAATCATGACTGAATTGGCTGAATCACCAACCCCATTGGTGTTTACAGATGCCGCCGCAGCAAAAGTGGCTGACTTGATTGCAAAAGAAGGCAATCCAGAGTTGAAGTTGCGTGTCTTTGTCCAAGGTGGTGGTTGCTCTGGATTTCAGTATGGCTTCACATTTGATGAAGCAGTAAACGAAGATGACACTCAGTTTGGAAAGAACGGCGTCACTCTACTCGTTGACTCAATGAGCTTCCAATATTTGGTTGGTGCTGAGATTGATTACAAAGAAGACATCAACGGATCTCAGTTTGTAATTAAGAACCCAAATGCAACCACTACTTGTGGTTGTGGTTCCTCTTTTTCCGCTTAAGAGCGGTTAAAGCAAATTAAGCGGGATAGCAAGCACCTAGGATTCTAGGTCCCTTTGCTCCTGTAACGGCCGGCAAATTTGCCGGCCGTTTTTGTTGATACGCCCAAGCGAGCCAAGCAAAGGCTAAGCCTTCTACGAGTTGTGGATCGATTCCTGCAGCATCGCTAGTGATTATTTCTAAAGGGTGTTTGAATAATTCCTCACCCTTCAATTTTAGTGAAGACATTAAGGCGGTATTGCGGGCGCCGCCGCCGCACACAATCAACTTCTGGGTTTGCGGGGCGTGTCGAGTTAGAGCTTCTATTGCCGATTGTGCAGTTAAATCCAGTAGTGTGGCTTGTACATCTTCTAATGGGTAATTTTCTTTGCCTAGTCTTTCTTGTAGCCAGCCAAGATGAAAATCATCTCGGCCAGTGCTTTTAGGCGGTGATTTTGAGAAAAAAGGATCTGCCAATAGTTTTTCAAGAAGTGCTGGAATGACATTTCCCTGGTTTGCCCAATTTCCATTTTTATCGAAAGCATTCCCTTGATGCTCAAATATCCAAGCATCCATCAGCATATTTCCTGGCCCATAATCAAAACCAGTGACCTCACCGTTTTTTGGAAGAAGTGTTAGGTTGGCAATTCCGCCAAGATTGAGAATGGCAAGATTTTCAGATGACCGAAATTGTTGCGCATGAAATGCTGGCACGAGGGGTGCGCCATGACCACCCGCTGCGAGATCGCGACTTCGGAAATCGGCGATGACATCAATACCTGTTTTTTCTGCCAACAGCGCTGGATTGAGGGTCTGATGCGTATAGGCTAGCTCACCAAAATCGGGTTGATGGCGAATGGTCTGGCCATGGGCGCCTATGGCGGTAATTTCTGCAGATTGTATCCCTGCCTTATTGAGTAGCTCTTTAACAGCAGCCGCATAGGCAAGAGCTAAAGCATTACCAGCTTGTTTCTCGCGATGTAGCTCGTTTTCTCTAGGGCTCTGTAGCTCAAAAAGGGCTTTACGCAGCTCGGGTGCAAAGGGGGTGCTATGCGCTGTTATTGCACTGGCTTCGCCCTCAGACCCAATTTTTGCTAGAACAGCATCTATCCCATCTAGACTGGTTCCTGACATTAGTCCGATGTATAGGGAATCCGGTTTGGTCATTGGCTTTTGGGTTGCACTCTCGGTGATGCGACAATTATGCTTTAGCAATATAGATACTAATTTAACTGAAACCATTAACCAAATCAGCATGACGGCTCAAGTAGAACAAAAATATCCCTTAACGCCCGAAGTTTTTGCAGCGCTTGAAGTAACTAAGCGTGGCTGCGATGAGTTATTGGTTGAGGCAGACTGGGTCCAAAAACTGGCTCGTAGCCAAGCAACGAAGACTCCATTGCGGATTAAGTTAGGTTTAGACCCTACTGCGCCGGATATTCATTTGGGTCATACCGTTGTCTTAAATAAGTTACGTCAATTACAAGATTTGGGCCATACCGTAATTTTCTTGATTGGTGACTTTACGAGCATGATTGGTGACCCATCTGGTCGCAATGCTACTCGTCCCCCATTAACCGCAGAAGAAATTGCCATGAATGCGGAAACTTACTATCGTCAAGCGAGTATGGTTCTCGATCCCGCAAAAACTGAAGTGCGTTACAACAGCGAGTGGTGTGATCCTTTGGGTGCAAGGGGCATAATTCAGTTGGCCGCTAAACACACCGTCGCGCGCATGTTGGAGCGTGATGATTTTACTAAGCGCTATCGCAATGGTGTGCCGATCTCAATTCATGAGTTTTTGTATCCGCTGATGCAAGGTTATGACTCGGTTGCTCTGAAGAGCGATTTAGAGCTTGGCGGCACTGATCAAAAGTTTAACCTTCTAGTGAGTCGCGAGCTACAGCGTGAATACGGTCAAGAGCCCCAATGTATTTTGACTATGCCCTTGCTGGTAGGTCTTGATGGCGTTGAGAAAATGAGTAAGTCCAAAGGAAACTACATTGGCATCAGCGAGCCCGCCGGAGAGATGTTTGGCAAGTTGCTCAGTATCTCGGATGATTTAATGTGGGATTACTTCATGCTGCTGTCTTTTAGACCATTGTCTGAAATTGATCTCATGAAGCAAGAAGTTGCTGCAAGACGTAATCCAAAAGACTGCAAAGTACTTCTTGCGCAAGAGATCGTCGCACGTTTTCATTCTCAAGCAGCGGCAGAGAAGGCTTTAAAAGACTTTAATCACCGTGCTAAAGGTGGTGTTCCAGATGATATTCCAGGGGTGAATTTATCTGGGGCGCCTATAGGCATTGCAACGCTTTTGAAGTCTGCTGGCTTAGCGCCATCTACATCTGAGGCGGTACGTAATATTGAGCAAAATGGCGTGAAGGTCGACGGCGTCACTATTTCCGATAAGCAAGCGAAGATCGAATCTGGAACCTATGTTGTGCAAGTTGGTAAACGGAAGTTTGCTAAGGTCACGCTTAGCTAATTCATTTTTTAGCTTAAATATCTAAGCCTAAGCTACCTGAGCTGCTTGGCGGAGTAAGGCCAAAGTGCTCATAGGCTTGGCGTGTAGCGACTCTTCCCCTGGAGGTTCTCTGTAGATAGCCTTGTTGAATTAGGTAAGGCTCTAAGACATCCTCAATGGTATCGCGTTCTTCACCAATCGCAGCAGTCAGGTTATCAATACCCACTGGGCCACCATCAAACTTGTGTAGGATGGCTTCCAGCAGTTTTCTGTCCATCACATCAAAGCCACTCGGATCTACATCTAGCATCTTTAGGGCGGCATCCGCCATCGCTTTGGTGATTGTTCCAGTACTCTTTACTTCAGCGTAGTCTCGAACACGACGTAATAATCGATTCGCAATACGAGGTGTTCCGCGCGCACGCTTGGCGATCTCGGTAGATCCCTCGGGATCAATATTCGCTTTGAGTAAGCCTGCGGATCGGTTGATGATTTTGGTGAGCTCTTCAGTGGTATAAAACTCCAGCCTAGCCACAATTCCAAAACGATCGCGCAAAGGGTTGGTCAGCATGCCAGCGCGCGTAGTAGCGCCAATTAAGGTGAAGGGTTTGAGATCAATCTTGACACTACGGGCTGCAGGGCCTTCACCAATCATGATATCCAAGCAGTAATCCTCTAGGGCGGGGTACAGAATTTCTTCTACGACTGGTGATAGCCGATGAATCTCATCAATAAAGAGAACATCGTTTGCCTCTAGGTTCGTGAGTAATGCCGCCAAGTCTCCAGGTCTATCTAATACAGGACCGCTGGTTTGGCGCAAATTGACGCCCAACTCTCTCGCAATAATGTGAGCCAGTGTAGTCTTGCCGAGCCCAGGAGGGCCAAATAACAGCACATGATCAAGCGCCTCTTGTCGAGCTCTAGTGGCGCTGATAAAGATTTCTAATTGGGCTCGAGCTTTGCTTTGGCCAACGTATTCATCTAACTGTTTTGGGCGCAGGGCCTTTTCAAAAATAGCCTCTACATTTCCTGCGGCGCCACTGACAATACGATCCTTTCCCTCTGGTAAATCCTCGGGAATGGAGCTTAGATCATCTGTGTGAATTGCCATACTGTTAGTTTATTCGGTTTGGCGAGTTAAACCTTGGATAAATACTTTAATCCCAAGCGGATACCATCGGATACCGGGGTGTCAGGCGGAATTTGCTTCAATGCCAAGAGCGCTTCTTTCTCGGAATAACCAAGAGACAAGAGTGCTTGCAAAACTTCGCTATTGGTATCGGGCGCATGGGCGTTTCCTGGAGCCATTCCAAGATCGGGGGCAAGCTTGCCCTTAAGCTCCAAGCAAAGTCGTTCAGCCGTTTTTTTACCAATACCAGGTACTTGGGTAAGGCGACCTGCCTCTTGAAGGGTAATAGCTTGAGCCAGTTCATTGACGCCCATTCCTGAGAGCACCGCTAAAGCTGTTCTAGAGCCAACGCCACTAATTTTGATGAGTTGCTTGAATGCTTCACGTTCAGTCTCGGTGGCAAATCCAAAGAGCTGTTGAGCATCTTCTCGGACTTGAAAGTGCGTCAGCAAGGTGATTTTTTGCCCTGCTTGAGGCAGTTGATACAAGGTGCTCATTGGCACGTCCACTTCATAGCCAATACCTTGGCAATCGACCAAGAGGCGTGGCGGATGAACGGAGATGAGAATTCCTTGAATGCGACCTATCATGTAGTGATCTTAACCTGTCACGCCGTTTTTTACTTCCGAGGTTTCTTGGTGGCCAGTGCAGAGCTTATTGATTTTGGAATTTGAGCGTGGTGTGCCGCGCAGATCGCAACGCCGAGAGCATCAGAGGCGTCAGCCCCTGGAGCGCGACTTAGGCGTAATAAGCGTTTCACCATTTCTTGTACTTGCGGTTTAGCGGCTCTACCAGTGCCTACGATGGCTTGCTTCACGCGTAGAGCGCTGTATTCGGCAACTGGTAGTCTTTCTGAAACAAGTGCGGCGATGACAGCGCCCCTTGCTTGCCCTAGCATCAGCGTAGATCTTGGATTGACGTTCAGAAAAACCTCTTCGATTGCAGCCGAGGTAGGATGGTAGGTTTCCAAAACTTCTTTAACCCCCGCATAGAGAGTACCTAAGCGCTCTGGCAAGCCATTGGCAGGATCACCGCTCTCAATGGTTCCAGAAGCTACGTAAGTCAGTTTTTGGCCATCAACATCGATGATGCCAAAACCCGTTGTCCGTAAGCCAGGGTCAATTCCAATCCAGCGCATGAGTTATGGGGGTCGTCTTTTAATGAATTGTTTAATGACGGAAGTGGCGGGTGCCAGTAAAGATCATGGCAATACCATGTTCATTGGCTGCTGCAATAATTTCATCGTCCCGCATACTTCCGCCAGGCTGAATAGCGCAACTTGCGCCACCATTAACCACGACATCTAAGCCATCGCGGAACGGAAAGAATGCATCGCTCGCTACGGCCGAACCCTGAAGACTTAACCCAGCGTTTTCCGCTTTGATGCTTGCCATGTGGGCAGAGTCAACGCGGCTCATTTGGCCTGCACCAATGCCAAGTGTCATGCCGTTAGCGCAATAAACAATGGCATTGGATTTAACAAATTTAGCAACACGCCAAGCAAACATCATGTCATTCATTTCACTGGGGGTCGGTTGACGCTGACTTACTACGCGCATTTCACTTTGTAAAACATTTTTTGCATCAGGTGATTGAACTAGCAAACCGCCACCAACGCGTTTAAAGTCAAAAGTATTAAAGGCATTACCTAGCGGAATTTCTAAGAGGCGAACATTTTGTTTGGCAGCAAAAATGGCTTTTGCCTCTTCGCTAAAGCTTGGAGCAATTAATATCTCAACGAACTGTTTAGAGATTTCTTGAGCAGCAGCGCCATCGCATGAAATATTGAGGGCAATAATGCCGCCAAAGGCAGAGCTAGGATCAGTCTTAAATGCTTTTTGGTAAGCCTCGAGTGCAGTAGCGCCGACAGCGACACCACATGGATTGGCGTGCTTGATGATGACGCAAGCAGCGGCGCCACCAGTATCGCCAGTAAAGCTTTTCACACATTCCCATGCTGAGTCAGCATCGGCAATATTGTTGTAAGAGAGTTCTTTTCCCTGTAGTTGCTTGTAATTAGCAAGTGCACCATCTATAGGGTAGATGTCCTTATAGAATGCCGCTGATTGATGCGGATTCTCTCCATAACGCATTTCTTGTACTTTTTCAAAAGCAAAATGCAGCGTTTGTGGGTAGATTGAGCGCGCTTGATGGTCAAGATCATCACCCAGTGATGAGAGATAGTTGGCAATCGCGCCATCGTATTGAGCCGTATAGGCGAAAACTTTTTTAGCTAAAGCAAGACTCGTTTTATAAGAAACCGTGTTGTTATTAGCTTTCATTTCTATCAAAACGGGAGCGAAATCTTCTGGCGAAATGAGGACAGTGACATCTTGATGGTTTTTCGCTGCTGCACGCAACATAGCTGGGCCACCAATATCAATATTTTCAACAGCATCTTCGAATGAACATTTTTCTTTGGCGACAGTCTCGTTGAATGGGTAAAGATTGATGACGAGCATATCGATGGTGTCGATGCCATGTTCTTTAAGGGCCGCCATATGATCGGGGAAGTTTCGACGGGCCAACAAGCCACCATGAACCATTGGATGGAGTGTTTTGACGCGACCATCTAGCATCTCAGGAAATTTTGTTAAAGAGGAAACCTCTACTACTGGCAAATTGTTCTCGGCCAATAGTTTTGCTGTGCCACCAGTAGAAATCAGTTTGATGCCCTGTGTATGTAGAGCTTTGGCAAACGGTACGATGCCATTTTTATCTGAGACGGAGAGAAGTGCTGTACGGATCATAAAAAATTTCGAAAGGTTAAATGAATAAATGACCAATAAAAGAATATGGTTACGTTAACTTTGCGTCTACTTGAGTAGTTGGTGTTCGACCGGTTTTTTATGTAAGGTATTTCGATTGATGCCTAAAAATTGAGCCGCCAATGATTGATTATGTTTGGCATGTCGCATTACCAGTTCCAGCATGGGCTTTTCTACTACCGACAAAACCATTTGGTAGACATCACTCGGGGGAGTGCCCTTGAGATCATCAAGGTAATGTTGGAGTTGTGTTTCAATGCATTCGGTGATGGGGTGCTTATTGTTCATAAAGATTGGTAAATCCTAAATGCGAATAATTAAAAAATAAATAATGGCGGTGAATGGTTATTAGTTATGCCGCTTCTAAAAATACGAGTCGGTCAGAATGCGACTTCATTTCATCAAAGTAGTCATTCGCCATTTGCAACTGCGTTTTGCAATCATCTGCTGTATTCATCTGTTGGCGAAATATATGCGAATTACGTAACCCATTGCAGTACCAGCCAATGTGTTTACGCGCTGTGCGCAGGCCAATGTACTCGCCGTAAAAAGCATAGTGGTCTAAAAGGTGTTCATTCATGATGGTTTGAATTTCATGAATTTGCAGAATCGGGAGCTTTTTGCCGGTCTCTAAGTAGTACTGCCGGCCTTGGGCTGCGCGACTAATCATGATGGCATACGCTCCAGTAGTGTCTAAAACAAACTGTGCTTTTTCTGGGCTATTAATGTCGCCATTAGCAACCACTGGAATGTTGACACTACTCTTTACCGCGGTAATCGTTTCATATTCTGCCTCACCATGATAAAGATCAGCTCGAGTTCGGTCATGAACAGTCAGCATAGAGATGTCTGAGTTTTCTGCGAGTTGGGCAATCTCAATGGCGTTTTTATGTTCGCGATCCCAGCCAGTACGAATTTTTAAAGTGACGGGCACAGCATCTGGTCCAACACCGACAGCATTTACAACCGCTTCCAAAATTTGTTGAACAAGGGGCTCGTCACGAAGTAATGCAGAACCCGCAGCCACGTTACAAACTTTTTTGGCTGGGAACCCATATTGATACAATGATTTGCGCACCATGATCAACGTTGATTTTTGCTGCAGCGCCCATCATTTTTGGGTCCGCACCTGCAATTTGGACGGCAATCGGTTTGAATTCGCCGATATGATTTGCGCGACGTTGAGTCTTTTCGCTTTTCCACAGTAAAGCATTCGAGGCCACCATTTCAGAGACCGCATATCTAGCGCCAAGCTTCTTGCAAAGCTGCCTAAATGGTCGATCCGTTACCTCAGCCATGGGGGCTACAAATAGCCTGTTTGCAAAGGAGTGGCTACCAATTTTCATGGAATGGAGATTTATGCTTTTAAGGTGTTTTGTTTTTGTATTAGGCGGAAAGCATGAAACTTTAGCACATTCGAGACTTAATCTGCCTATTTTTTAGGCAAAATGCCTAATTGGGATCAAACTGAAAATGGTTGAATTTCGAGGGCTTTTAAAGATCCTTAGCGCCTACCGAACATCATCTGGCGAGCAAGGGCTGTTTTCATAGGCGGAAGCCACTGAAGAGCCAAGAAAGCAAATCCACGTGCGAGGATCACTGGCGCTAGATTGGAGGTAAAGACTCTAGCCATCAGGTCTGTAAGGCCTATCGTTGTTGCTCTATCTGCCTTGCGACTTTTAGCGTAGCTTTCGAGAGTATTTTGAATATTGGCCGCTGTCTGTTCGTTGGATGCCCCAGAAAAAATATTGGCCAATTTTTCTGCCAATAAATAGGCATCACGCAAACCTAAATTCAAACCTTGCCCTGCAACGGGGTGTAAGGTTTGTGCGGCATTGCCAATCCAAACTTCATGATCTTGGTTTATTTTTTTGCGATAGTTCAGGCCAAGTTCATATAAACGGCGATCCTGAATTTTTAGAAAGCGCCCAATGCGATTACCAAATTCTGTTTGCAAAGCTTTTAAAAAATCTTCCCCATTGAGTTGTAAGCGTTGTTGAGAAGACCCAGGCGATCCGCACCAGACGAGATTAAGAATATTGATTCCATAGTGACTGGGTAAGACCGCTAGAGGGCCTTCAGCAGTAAAACGTTCCCAAGCCTGATGTGGCTCAGCTCTATCGACTTCAACTAGGCCCACTAGGGCGGATTGCCCATAGTCTCTGCCAGATTCGACCCAATCTTGTTTTTTGAAGAGCCCCCCTTCAGCATGTACGATGCATTTGGCATTCGGAAGAGGTTCTGGAGCGTTGCCGGTAATGTGTTGCCAATTAAAATTCGGACTCTTACTTTGGATATCTCTCAGGGCTTGTCGTAAAGCAACGTGAATATCACGATAGCGAATGATGTGGCCCAGCGCTTCTTGCTGAAGTTCTTCACGGGTCATCAGTGCACGCCCAAACAGACCAGCTTGCGATACATGTACACGATGAATATCAGCACAGTCTGCTGGCCACGCATGAATTGTGTCTAACAAAAGCTTGCTACCGTATGATAATGCAATGCCTCTACTGTCTGCATTTATTAGATCGGCGTCTTCAACTGGGTTTCGATCGAGTAAGGTCAGCTTTGCTTCCGGAAATCGCTGCAAAATCCAGGAAGCACACGCAAGACCTACAGGGCCACCGCCTTGAATCAAGATATCGCAATTCCCAAGACTCATGATTTACTTGCTATCTCTCATGAGTGCTTCGATTTCATCCGCTTTAACGGGTGCACCGCGCGAAAGAAGTTCACACCCCACGTCATTAATAAGCGCATCATCTTCAATGCGGATACCAATATTCCAAAATGCTTCATCAATGTCATCTGAAGGTCTAACATAAAGACCTGGCTCGATGGTGATTACCATGCCGCTTGTGAGAATACGCCATGGTTTTTCTGCTGACACTGCTGATGCAGTTGTAGCTGTTTCGCGATAAGAGCCCACGTCATGAACATCCATACCAAGCCAGTGTGAAGTGCGATGCATATAAAAACGACGATAAGCGCCAGTCTCAATGGCGTTATCCAAGGATCCCACTTCAGTGAGTTTTAGGAGTTTTTCATCCAACAATCCTTGAGTTAGTACCTTGAGGGCGGCGTCATGCGGTTGCATAAAAGTGTTGCTGGGTTTGGTAGCCGCAATAGCTGCTTCTTGTGCGGCTTGCGTTATGTCATATAGCGCACGCTGTGGCCCAGTAAATTTTCCATTAACTGGGAATGTGCGGGTGATGTCGGAGGCATAACCATCTAGTTCGCAACCTGCGTCAATTAAACAAAGTTCACCACTACGCAACTCCGTAGCACCAGATCGATAATGCAAAATGCAAGCATTTGCACCGCCCGCAACAATGCTGTTATATGCCACGCTTTGTGCGCCGCTATTCCGGAACTCGTGTAGTAATTCTGCTTCAAGTTGATATTCGCGCATACCGGGCTTACAAATCTGCATCGCGCGTATATGGGCGCGCGCTGAGATTACAGCTGCTCGGCGCATGATATCGATTTCATGAGCGTCTTTAAATAAACGCATTTCATGAATCAGCGTTTCAATATCCTGAAATTCAGTTGGAGGGTTGATCCCACTTCGAGCCTGACCGCGAACTTGTTTCATCCAATGACGAATGCGTCGATCAGCTTCAGCGCTTTCGGCAAGTCGAATATAAACTGCATTTTGATCGGCCAATAATTCAACGAGCTTTTGATCAAGGTCGTGATTGCTGTGAGCGAACTCGACGCCTAATGCCTCAGGCGCAGCTTCTGGACCTAAGCGAATGCCATCCCAGATTTCGCGTTCAAGGTCTTTAGGCCTGCAAAATAAATGCGACTCCAAAACATAATCGTTGCCGTCGGCGATAACATTCATCACTAAAGTGGCCCCCGACTCATCAAATCCAGTGAGGTAGAAAAAATCACTGTCATGACGATATGGAAAGTCGCTATCGTGATTACGTGCTAGCTCTGGAGCGGTTGCAAGAACAGCAATACCCCCACCCGTTTTATTAGAAATTTGTTTTGCTAACGCATTTCTGCGAAGTTGATAGATATCGTTTTTATTCATAGACTGCGTTGAGCTCTAATAAGCGTTGCGGCGTCCCTACATCGTGCCACGGTCCCAGATATTTTTCACCAGACACTTTATTTAACTTCATAGCCTCTCTTAGTAATGGGGCTAATTTGGCGGGTAATCCAACCGTTAAATCCTGAAAAAGATCCTTGTGATAGATGCCGATCCCTGAAAAAGTAAGCCTTTCTGCACCCCCGGGATCATCCGGGTGGATTAGGCCGTCCTGAAGATAAAAATCTCCTTCGGGATATTGAATAGGGTTTGGCACCATGAACAAATGCGCTAGAAGTTGGTTGACGCTCTTTTCAAGCGTTGATGCGGTAATTAAAATTTTTTCTATTGGCAAGTTGGGGCTAAACACATCACCATTAATGACCAAAAAGTAATCGTGCGGTTGCAGAATGGATAGCGCTATCGCGATTCCGCCAGCAGTCTCTAGGGCAGTCTCTTCGGGGGAGTAGGCAATTTTTAGACCAAATTGTTCGCCAGATCCAAGCGCACTCTCAATTTTGGAGCCAAGCCATGCGTGGTTAATAACCACGTGATTGATGCCTGACTTTGATAGCGCTTCTAAGTGCCAAGCCAATAAAGATTTATGGTTGATGGTGAGGAGAGGTTTTGGCACATGGTCTGTTAGTGGACGCATGCGCCCACCTCTACCGGCAGCCAACAAAAGACATGGAAGGTATTTTGTTTGGATCATGGCATACGTCTAGCTGACTTTATCGTCGCGAGTTGACTCTAAGATTCTGGCGAGCGGCTTAAGTTCTATATAACGATTTGCGGTTGCAATGGCATATTCCAAAACTAAGGGAATATCTTTTAAATAACCATCTTTATCATCACGGTGAAATAATCTGGCAAAAATTCCAAGAACTTTAAGGTGACGCTGTAAGCCCATCCATTCAAAGTCACGATAGAACTGTCCAAAATCCTCGGGCATTGTAAGACCCGCTTTGCGGCCTTGCTCCCAGAATTTAACCATCCAATCAATCACCTTTTCTTCTGGCCACGCGGTGTAGGCATCGCGCCATAACGAGGCGGCGTCATAGGTAATCGGACCATACACTGCATCTTGAAAATCCAAAACACCTGGATTATTTTCTTTTGTCACCATGAGATTTCGCGAGTGGTAGTCGCGGTGTACATACACCTTTGTCTGCGCTAAATTATTTTCAATAATCAGCGCAAATGAATCATTCAGTTGTTTTTGTTGCACACCAGTTAATTCGATACCGAGATGTTTCTGTAAGTACCACTCTGGGAATAAATCTAGCTCCCGTTGTAAAAGGGCTGCATCATAATTTGGTAAAACATCTGGCTTGCTAGCTAGCTGCATTTGAATTAATGCATGTGTCGCATCCTGATACAGATGAGCTGCAGTTTCAGCGTTTAGTTTTGTAAGGTAAGTTTCATTGCCAAGATCATTCAACAAAAGAAAACCTTCGGCAATATTCTGTTCTAAAATTTTGGGGACATTCAAGCCGGCCTTTGAGAGCAGTAAATCGACCTGAATGAAGGCGTTTAATGGCTCATGTTGGGGTGGCGCATCCATGATGATGAAGGTGCCAAAAATGGGGGTTTTTGACTGAATGCGGAAATAACGTCGAAAGCTAGCATCTGCCGATGCCGGGGTTAATGTATCTAGGTCTAATTGCCAGTTAGGCTGGAGGCCTTTTAGCCAGTTGCGGAGGGTATTTAAGCGAGAGTCAGTCATGGTCGGTTAGTATAATAAGCGGGTCTGGATCCATGAGTCATTATCGCCGTCGCGCCGGCTTTCGCGCCCCTCTTTTTTTGGTCGTAACCCTGCGCTTACTGATGGGGGTGGCAGTGTTTCCAGTGGCGCTCGAGGCAAGTGCTCAAGCGCCTGCAGCTCCTCCTCCAGTTTCCCAGGCAACGCAAAATTTCACATTACTGCCTGACCGAGGCAATGTCACTGTTCTCAAGCTTGACGATCAATTGCGGGTAGGCAAACCGATAGCTGATGGCGATGCTCTCATTTTTATCTCAAGCGATGTAATCGATGGTGTCGTTGATCGAGATATGCACCTTAAGGGGCGAGCACAAATTCGTCGCAATGGCGCCGTTCTGAAAGCTGATGAAATTACATACAACCCCGATACTGATATTGCTGATTTACTTGGTAATGCAGAACTGTCAAAAGGCAATACGATTTTTAAAGGGCCAAAAGGACAATTCAAGGTAGATGCACGTGAAGGCTTTATGGAGACCCCGACTTATGAGTTGCGCGATACACGTGGAAATGGCTCAGCTAAAAAATTAACGGTTGAAAACTCCGATATTTTCATATTTGATAAGGCCATATACACAACCTGTACTCCAGAGAACATGGACTGGTATTTCGCGGCAAGCAGCTTGGAGATTGATAACGAGCAAAAAGAAATAGTGGGCACTCACGGTGTAATGCGTTTCTTTGATGTGCCTATTGCATATGTGCCATATTTCACTGCGCCTACATCGGGGAAGCGTAGAACAGGTTTATTGGCTCCAGTTGTTGGCTCTAACTCTAACAACGGTTTAGATGTTACCGTTTCATATTATGTCAATATTGCGCCCAATCGCGATTTGCTTTTATTGCCGCGTGAAATGAACCATCGCGGTTTTATGTTGGGAGCTTCTTATCGTTTCTTAGAAAGGGAATATTCTGGTGTTGCAACGGGCGAGTATTTGCCCTACGACGAGCAAACTGGCACGAATCGATGGAAGTACGATTGGCAGCAACGCCAAATATTTACTGGTGGGGTAGGTCCTGGTGGGGTGCCATTGCCTGGCTCGTGGAGTGGTTATGTCAATATGGCACGTGTATCGGACAGTCTCTATCCCACGAATTTTTCGCAAAATATTGCAGGCCAAGTAACCAGTCAATTTCGACAAGAGGCTGGTACAGCCATACAGCTAACTGGCGAATTAAGTAATTGGGTGGTGGGAGCAAAAGTTGCCAATTTCCAAACATTACAACCAGATCCGAATAATTTAGTCCAAGCGCCATATAATATCTTGCCAAATATAACTGCCGCATATAACAGTCAGTTAAGTCCAGTTGTTTCAGATGCTAGTGGTAAATATTTGGCTTTACCTACGGGGTTAAAGACAACGTTCTCCACGGATTACACACATTTTGCTTATGCCTTAGGTAGCAACTTCAATGCGCCGCCTCCTGGGGCCTATACGCAAGCAGACAGAACAGTAGTCAAGGGCGCCTTATCTCTGCCACAAATTACACCCGGATATTACATTACGCCAACAGTTAGCTTTCAGTCGAATACTTACAATGCAACACCTTATGTTTCGGGAAGCGTACCAGTGGCTCAGGGCTTTATGATTCCGACATTTAGTCTGGATTCTGGGATGGCTTTTGAGAGAGATGTTTCTGAGTTAAAAGGATTTTTTGGGCGAGACATGTTGCTGACGATGGAGCCCAGAGCATTTTATGCGTTCACGCCATACCAAAGTCAGGCAAATACGCCGATCTTTGATACTGCTGATGCTGGTTTTGGCGTTTCACAAATTTTTACTGCCAATACTTTTATTGGTAATGATCGTGTTGCTGACACTAATGCTGCGACCTTGGGCCTAACTAGTCGCATGATTGAGGCGAATACTGGTGCGGAACGTGCTAATGTGACATTGGCCCAAAAACAGCAATTTACGGGGCAGAAGGTTGGGCTTAATGGAAACATTGTTAGCCCAACGACCTATTCGGATACTTTGGGCTCCGCTTCTGTTCGATTGCTAGGTAACTTTAGTGCTGATATGTTTGGGCAGTACAACACACAATTAAATCGCTTTGTGCAGACAACTGTAGGAGCAAGTTGGCGCCCCACACCAGGAAGAAGTTTGAATTTTGGATACCGTAATGTTTGGTCACCCCCAATTCAAGCATCAGCTCAAAATAATCAAACTTATACCCCCTCTGCTACCACTACTGACCAATACAACATATCCGGTCAATGGCCATTGACCCGAGAGGTTTCATTACTTGGGCGCTGGGGTTATGATGCATTGACAACTAGAACATTAAATACCCTAGTGGGCTTGGAGTGGACTCGAGATTGCTGGACTTTTCGAGGGGCTTATACACAAGCAGTTAATACCTCCATTATTACAACTACCCAGGTGCTTTTTCAGATTGAATTTAGGGGTTTTGCTAGTGCCGGAAGTAATCCAGTTGATATCATGAAGTTAAATGTTCCTGGGTATTTGCCAACCTCAGAACCGATTCCCCCTTCCATTTATGAGAACTATCAATGATGTTTTGTAGATTTGATTTGAAGTCGTTTGTTTGCACCATTTTCTGGGTGGTTATCGCTGTCTTCGCAAATTTTGTAAACGCCCAAGATGTCGCAAAATCGGGAACGGTTTTGGATAGTAAAGTCCGCAACATTGATGGGATAGCGGCAGTAGTCAATACAGGTTATGTCACTCGCAAAGAAATTGATGATCGAATTGCTGCAGTGAAAAAGCAGGGAACTAAAATACCTGACGATGCCTCTTTGAGAAAAATTATTCTTGAACGTTTGATTATTGAGAAAATTCAGCTGCAAAACGCAGAGCAGGAAGGTTTAACGGTCACCAATAAAGAGCTTGAAAAAATTATTAGTGATATCGCTGCTAAAAACAAACTTACCTATGCGGAGTTTAAAGAGAAAGTGGTCTCATCTGGCACTTCTTTTGAAAGATATAAGCAAATGCTGCGAGACGATATAGCTGTTAGTCGTTATCGTGAGCGTGAGGTGGGGGCTAAGATTAAAATTTCTGATGCAGAAATTGATAACTTCATTACAGAAAGAAATCGATCTTTGAGTGGTGTTGGCGCAACTCGTTCAACTCCTGCTGCCAAGGGGGAGATTGAGGAGATCGATGTGGCTCAAATTTTTATCCCTGCCGAAGGAGGTGCTGGTGCTCAAGCGGAGGCCAAGAGACAGGCGGACAAATTACTGCGAGATGCCAAAGGAGATGCTGATTTTTTACAGCTTGGGGCGCTTGCAGCAAAAGATAATCCAAAAATTAAATTTCAGGATTTAGGTTATCGCACTCCAGATCGGTTGCCGCAAATATTTTATGATGCTATTCGCAATACTGGTGGCGGTCAAGTTGCCAATGCTGTAGTAAAGAGCCCTGCCGGCTACCATGTCCTAAAGGTAATGGATCGTCGTGCGGCGGTTGTAGCGCCTGCCTCTCAATCTCAGGCAGCTTTACAAGAAGCTACCCCATCAACACCACAAAATATTCCTATAACTCAAACCATGGCACGGCATATCTTGTTGCGCAATCGAGCAGGCTTGACTGATCAGGATGCTGAGCGTCGGCTTGCTGGCTATCGTGATCAAGTGCGCGCAAAGACTGCTGACTTTGGTGAGCTTGCGAAAAAGTATTCTGAAGATGGATCTGCATCTAATGGCGGTAGTCTTGGTTGGATGGGGCCTGGTGATCTAGTTCCAGAATTTGAGCAAGCCATGAATCGTTTGCAAATTGGCGAGGTTAGCAATCCTGTTAAAACCGAATTTGGTTGGCATTTGATTCAGGTTCTTGAGCGTCGTGAAGCTCAGTTGACTGTTGAGAAGCAGCGAGAGTTTGCAAAAGCTAGAATTCGGGAAAGAAAATTTGAGCAGACTTATCAAGATTGGTTGCGTGAATTAAGGGATACTGCTACTGTCAAAATCTTGAATGTGGATGATGCAGCTACAAGCGCCCCTCGTTAGTTTAGCGATTACTACCGGCGAGCCTGCTGGTGTTGGTCTTGAGGTGTCGGTAGTTGCTGCACAACGGTTCCTGGCGGAGCAGTCTGGAGTAGCCATTACCTTGATTGGCGACCCCTCTTTACTCAGGGCGGTGGATAAGAATTAACATTTTTTATCTGATCGACTACAAATCCAAGAAATTCCATTGCAGGCTCCTAATCAGGTTGGACTTCTCAATGAGAAAAATGCGCAATACGTTATTAGTACTTTGAATCAAGCGATTGATGGTTGTTTGAGCAAGCGTTTTGATGCCATGGTCACGGCACCTGTCCGAAAGAGCATTTTGAACATAGCCGATATTCCATTTACTGGGCATACCGAATATTTGGCTGAACGTTGTCATGTGAGGCACGTTGTGATGATGTTATGCGCAATCTTACAAAAGGGTGCTTTAGGCTTGCGGGCGCCAAGACAATTGCGAGTTGCCTTAGCGACTACCCATGTTCCCTTAAAAGCAGCTTCTGCCACGCTAACTCAGAAGTATCTCCTGGATACCATTCAGATAGTGCACAGTGATTTACGTAATAAATTTGGTATTTTGAATCCTGTCATTCGTATGGCAGGTCTAAACCCTCATGCGGGAGAGTCTGGTTATTTGGGCAGGGAGGAGATTGATATTATTGCTCCAGCAATTAAGTCTGCCAGAGTGCTTAGAATCCATGTGCATGGCCCCTACCCTGGCGATAGGATGTTTGATGCGGCCTCTTTGGATATGGTGGATGCTTATATTGCGATGTATCACGACCAAGGTCTAGCGCCATTTAAGTTTGCGACGTTTGGCGGTGGTGTTAACGTGACTCTAGGATTGCCCATTATTCGTACTTCAGTAGATCACGGCACTGCCTTAGATATTGCTGGTAAAGGGGCTGCAGATTCGGGATCAATGTTCGAGGCAATATGTCTAGCATATCAATGGGCGCTTCAAAAAAAGGCTGCCTAATTTATGCATCGGGCTAGAAAACGTTTTGGACAAAATTTTTTACAAGATCAGGGCATCATTTATTCAATTATTTCCTTGATCAATCCTAATCCAGATATGCATGTGATTGAAATTGGTCCGGGACTGGGGGCATTAACAAGACCTTTGCTAAGTGGCCTTAGTCAGCTTGATCTTCTGGAGATTGATCGCGATCTGGTGTCATATTGGCAACATGAAAATTTAATCGGACTGACCATTATTGAGGGTAATGCGCTCAAGTTTGATTTTCAATCATGGGCTCGAGATCGGAAATCCAAAATAGGATTATGTAAGGTGGTTGGAAACTTACCTTACAACATTTCTTCACCATTACTTTTTCATTTAATGACTGCCGCAGCAGATATTGATGAGCAGGTATTTATGCTGCAAGCAGAGGTGGTTGAAAGATTAGTGGCCCAGGCTGGAAGCTCGGACTTCAGCAGACTTTCAGTGATGCTCCAAGCGCGTTATGACATGGAGCTCGTTTTGGAAGTGCCGCCTGAGGCCTTTGAGCCAGCACCCAAGGTAAATTCGGCAGTAGTGCGAATGATTCCAAAAAAGTATTTTGATTTAACCAAGCCGCAATGGAGTGCATTAGAGCAATTGGTAGCGGCAGCCTTTTCTCAGAGAAGAAAAATGTTGCGCACGAACCTTCAGGCTTTTGCAGATCGGTTGAAATTAACGGATGATGAGCTTAAAGCAAGAGCCCAAGATATTTCAGTAGAGCGCTATATTGAATGGGCAAGGCTTTTAGATTCTTAATGCCCATTCTTTGTTTGTACTATCTGTAGGCGCTTGGATCAATGACGCGCATTTCGGTCTCGATCCAATTTTCAACCTCTTGTTGTAACTCTTCCCCAGATTTTCCAGCAGAGGAAATAGCCGGGCCGATTGAAAAAATAACGGTTCCTGGAATTTTCAGAAAGCTATTTTTGGGCCAGCATATCCCAGCATTATGAGCAATGGGAATGACAAAGGCGCCGGTGGCGCTAGCAAGACGGGCCCCTCCTTTGCGATAGGGTTTGGTAGAGCCTCTTGGGGTTCTGGTCCCCTCGGGAAAAAGCATGATCCACTTACCCTCGCTGAGCCTTTCGCGTCCTTGGCTGGCAACCGATAGTGCTGCAGTCTGTTTATTTGCGCGATTAATGTGAATCATCTTCAGCAAAGCCAGCGCCCAGCCAAAGAATGGAATCCAAAGTAGTTCACGCTTAAAAACGAAGTGAAGTTGTTTGGGAAGTAGTGCTATGTAGGCAATCGTTTCGTAAGCAGACTGATGTTTACTCAAAATAACAACTGGTAAGTCTAGCGCTGCTCGCATATGCTCCATGCCACGAATCTCATAATGAATTCCACAGAGATGCCACAATAGCCAAATGACTACTTTGTTCCAGGTACCAATGAAGTTGTAGCGATTTTCGGGGCTTAGAAATGGAAAGGTAACCATACACAATACCGACCAAATTGGCGTGAAAATAACGATAAATAAGCTAAATAGGGCGGATCGTATCAAGACCATATCAATTTTGGATTTGATTGTTTAATAGCCAGATGGCAAAAGCCATGAGATCTGCATGAATTTGTGTTCCTTCAGGCAAGTTGCCTTTCGCCAAGGTCTTTTGACCTTTCCCGGTCAGTACTAAGTGCGGTGCGGCACCAAGCGCTATCCCTGCCTCAAGATCCCTTAGAGAGTCTCCCACAATAGGGACATCTAATAAAGGTTGCGTGCTGCTCAATTTTTTGTACCGCAGTGCAATTTCTTTCATCAGGCCTGGCGCAGGCTTGCGGCAATCACATGCATGAGCATCTGTGTGGGGACAGAAGAAAATGCTATCGATTTTTCCGCCGAGGGGCTGTAGCAGCCGCTCCATTTTGCTGTGCATTGCATGTAAATCGTTGATGGTGAAATAGCCTCTTGCAAGGCCAGACTGATTCGTGGCGATGGCAATTTGATAGCCTGCTTGATTGAGAAGTGCTATCGCTTCTAGACTGCCAGGAAGTGGAATCCATTCATCCACCGATTTTACATAGTCATCTCGATCTTCATTAATCACGCCATCGCGATCAAAAATAATCAGCTTAGAGGAGCTAGCGCTCATGCCAATTTGCCGATATCAGCAATGAGATTCATTTTTTGATGGAGTTGTTGCAAAAGCGCCAAACGGTTATCACGTAGTTCAGGATTGGGGTCCATAACCATGACATCCGCAAAGAACTGATCAATTGGAGCGCTTAGCGCGACAAGTGCCCTGAGAAATTCAACAAATTGACGTTTGTCATAAGCGGCACTCAGGGTTGGACCAACTTCCTCTAGTGTTTTGAAAACAGCAACTTCCGCTGGAATTTGCAAAAGTTTGTTTGAGCAGGCCGGCGGAATAGCTACAGTATTTTTCTTGAGAATATTGCTAATTCGTTTATTAGCTGCCGCTAATTGCACTGCTTCAGGCAGCGCATTAAATTCCCGCAGGGCGGTTAAACGGTCAATTAAGTCATTTAAATGGGATGGCGATTGGCTCAATACTGCGTCAATCTCAGCTGTGGTGAAGGGTTTGCCACCTATGGATTGATCGCGTAAATAAGCCCTCATACGATCAATAATGAAATCGTAGATATCTGTCGTAACTACCTTCTCTTGCACTTCTTTTTGAGGGAATTGTGCTTTGGCGAGATCAATTAGCTCTGGAAGACTAAGGGGAAGATTTTTTTCTAGCAGCAGTCTGCAGATACCTAGCGCATGACGACGTAATGCATAGGGATCTTTATCGCCAGTTGGTGCTAAACCTACACCCCAAATACCAATTAAAGTCTCTAACTTGTCTGCAATCGCAAGAATGGTTCCGGTCGATGTTTTAGGAAGGGCATCGCCTGCAAAACGTGGCATATAGTGCTCACTACATGCGGCAGCCACTTCGGAATCTTCGCCATCGTAATTGGCATAGTAGGTCCCCATGATGCCTTGTAGCTCTGGAAACTCGCCAACCATATCAGTCAGCAAATCGGTCTTAGCGATTTCTGCGGCGCGACCTGCTAATTTTTCATCTGCCACGAGTTGTTTTGCAACTCCAATCGCAATTGCTTGTACACGCTTTGTACGGTCGAGTTGATTGCCAAGTTGATTGTGGTAAACCACTTTGGCTAGATCTGTAACGCGAGATGCGAGCGGTCGCTTTTTGTCTTGTTGGAAGAAAAACCGAGCATCGGATAGTCTAGGACGCACTACGCGTTCATTACCGGAAATAATTGCTGCTGGAGTAGGGGTTTCAATATTGGAAACAATTAAAAAGCGATTGCGCAATTTACCCTGCTTATCGGTGAGGGCAAAATATTTTTGATTAGTTTTCATCGTCAATATTAGGCATTCCTGAGGTACTTCTAAGAACTTAGGATCAAACTGACATTCATAAATAGCGGGCCACTCGACGAGGGCAGTCACTTCATCCAAGAGGGTATCTGGCATCAGCACAAAATCGTCTCCCGCTGCTTTTAATAGAGAGTTTTCAATTTGTGCTCGGCGCTTTTCAAAACTTGGAATAACCTTGGCCCTATTGTGAAGGTCGTGCTCATATTGGTCAGCAGTACAGATCGTTACTATGCCAGGAGCCAAGAAACGATGGCCTTCTGTTCGATTGCTGGCTGCGATTCCAAGACCGGTAATATTCAAAACGGTTTTGCCATGTAAAGCGATGATTCGATGCGCAGGGCGTGCAAATTGCACATCCACTAATTGACCATTTTTTTGTATCACTTGGTAGTGCATCATTTTGGCAATAGGCAACTTATTCAATGTTAGTTCCAGCGCTACCTGAACAGTTTGCTCAAGCGCTGCACCTTTAGTAGTCACTTTGAGATAAAGAGCTTCATTTTTGCCTTCACCCGACTTTTCTAGCGTTGCTAAATCAATATCTTGATATCCAAGGGCTGCTAATTTTTTCAGAAGAGGCGGTGTTGCTTTACCTTCTGCATCAAAAGCAATGCTGGTAGGAAGCAGCTTTTCTCTTACCGGGTAATCTTCTGCTTGACTCAGCACGTCACCAATGAGTACTGATAGTCGACGTGGCGTAGCAAAGCTAGTAGCAATAGAAGAGGTGGTTGTTAGTTTTGCGTCTTTGAGTTTGGTAAAAATACCCTCACTAAATGCATCACCTAAACGTCGTAAGGACTTTGGGGGCAATTCTTCAGTAAAGATTTCAATCAGCAAACTGTCTGATTGCGGGGTCGAGGGTGATTGGCTCATACTGTTGATTGGCGTTGACACATGGGGAAACCAAGCTTTTCCCGGGATTTAAAATAGGCTTGGGCAACGGAGCGCGAAAGATTGCGGATACGTCCAATATACGCTGCACGTTCTGTCACGGAAATTGCGCCACGGGCATCCAGTAGGTTGAAAGTATGCGCTGCTTTGAGAGCCATTTCGTAAGCAGGTAATGCTAGCGGTACTTCCATAAGACGCTTTGCTTCACTTTCATAATTATTAAAGTTAGCAAAGAGAAGATCTGTGTTGGAGTGCTCGAAGTTATAGCAAGATTGCTCACCTTCATTCTGAAGGTAAACATCCCCATACGAAATACCATCTGCCCAAACTAAGTCGTATACGTTTGAGCAATTTTGGATATACATCGCAAGGCGCTCGATACCGTAAGTAATTTCGCCTAAAACCGGTTTGCAATCAAAGCCACCCACTTGTTGGAAGTAAGTGAGCTGTGTCACTTCCATGCCATTAAGCCATACTTCCCAGCCTAAGCCCCAAGCTCCCAATGTGGGGTTTTCCCAGTCATCTTCAACAAAACGAATGTCATTTTCTTTGAGATCGAGTCCAAGAGCCTCTAGGGAGCCCAAGTAAAGCTCAAGAATGTTTTCTGGGGCAGGTTTGAGTACCACTTGATATTGGTAGTAGTGCTGTAAGCGATTTGGATTCTCGCCATAGCGGCCATCTTTTGGTCTCCGCGATGGCTGAACATAAGCGGCTTTCCAAGGCTCTGGGCCAATGGCACGCAAGAAAGTAGCGGTATGGGATGTGCCCGCGCCAACCTCAAGGTCGATGGGTTGCAAAAGGGCGCAACCTTGTTGGTCCCAATAGTCTTGAAGTTTGAGAATGATTTGCTGAAAAGTAAGCATGATTAACCTGGCTAAGCCGTTGATTTTACATGGCTAGCGTATTCCAGCGTCACAATTGACTAAAAACGTCGATAGCGAATAAAACCCCAAATTAAGAGCAGGCATGAAATGCCCAAAATGGGCAAATTACCCCAAGTGACAAAAGGCGTTTTGCCGCTGTATGCCTGCACTTCGGTTCTCAGGTTTGCCTGAGTGAGTTCAGGAAGCGATTGCAGCACTTTCCCGTCAGGTCCGAGAACGGAGGTGATCCCGGTATTGGTGGCGCGCAATGCTGGTAATCCCGTTTCAAGCGAGCGCAGTTGAGAGAGTCGCAGTTGTTGTGTTGGTGCTTGTGATTGGCCAAACCAAGCTAGATTCGTTAAGTTAATTAAAAAATTGGCTGGTTCAGAATTTTTTCGTATGCGATTTGCAAGCTCGCCGCCAAAAACATCTTCGTAGCAAATCGTAATCGCTGCATGAACAGCATCTTGATTTTTGCGAATAATGCTAAATGCAGGTTGATCAAGATTGCCCCGCGCAAAATCACTTAAGGGCACATTGAATGCTTTGACAAACCAATGGAAGCCTGGGGGAATAAATTCCCCAAATGGAACCAAGTGCACCTTATCGTATTCATAGGGCAAAGCATTGGGCGATAAGCCAATTGCTCGATTAGTGTATTGCATGCCTTGATCACTAGTGACTTCGCCAACTAGACCAAGCAAGAGGTTGCTCGAGCTCAAATTTGAATAATCCTGCAGGTCACTCAATAATTCCGGTGGTAATTTATTTTGTGGCCAAGGAAATGCGGTCTCAGGAATGATGATGAGGTTAGCGGGCCGACTTTTTATTTGCGAAGAATAAAAATGAATTTGCTCGCTTATTGCTGCAGGGTTAAATTTCAAGCTCTGTTCAAAGTTGCCTTGAATAAGGCGAACCGTAATGGGTTCTCCAAAGGGCTTTGTGAAACTCATGAGACCGATCAATTGAGTGCTGACAATTGCGCAAATGATGATAGCCCCACTCAAGAATGCTTGCCGTTTCGTCTGAAGCAATTCCCAAGAAATCCAAATGACTAAAAAGGTACAAGCGAGACCTCCCAGTAAAGGCGCTATTGGTGCAAAAGGACCATTCACCTGCGATTCTGCAAATCCTGCCCAAGGGAATCCAGTAAAAATATATCCGCGAAGAAATTCCATGATCACCCAGCTTGAACCCAATAGAACTCCGGTGAATTTTGATCTTTTAAATGCTGGAATCGCTAGGGAGGCAGCTGAAAAAAAGAGCGCCATATAGGTAGATAAGATCAATACCGCCGCTCCTGAAAGCAAAGAATTCATCCCGCCTACATCATGCATGCTAATGTAAAGCCACCATAGGCTAATTGCAAAATACCCAATCCCAAACACGATGCCAGAAGCAAAATGTTCTGATAATTTTGATGATGGATTAGTCGTAAGTTGAAGCCATACCAAGGACAAGATGGGAATCTGGATCCAGCCGCCATAAGGTAGCTCGGTTGCACCTGCAAGCAGGGAGCCCAACCCCAATAGTATTAGTAGAGATGCTTTGGGAATTGGTCTGAAAGATTGTCGATTGAACAAACCGATCTCTACTCAACCTTTTTGGGTTTTTGGCGCGCTAGCAGAATATGAATTTGCCTTGGATCAGCACGCTGCACCTCAAATTCAATCCCATCTATTTCGATGCGTTCACCAACCTTGGGAACTCGACCAAGGTGTTGGATGACTAAACCCGCTACGGTTTCTATATCTTCGGGTGCAAAATTGGTGCCTAATGCCTCATTCAGCTGTTCAAGTTCGGTAATGCCCTTGATGCGAACATCGCCATTATCTAAGGCAAGAATGTTATCCGCCTCTTCATCAATATCATGCTCGTCCTCAATATCGCCAACAATTTGTTCAAGCACGTCTTCGATGGTAATGATGCCTGCTATGCCGCTATATTCATCCACTACTACTGCTAAATGATTGCGATTGTCTTTAAAGTCTCTTAATAACACGCTCAATCGCTTTGATTCTGGAATGAAGACCGTGGGACGCAACCAATCACGCACTTGAAAATCTTGTTCAGAAGAGTGACGTAGAAGATCTTTGGCTAACAAGATGCCAATCACGTTATCGCGCGTTCCCTCAAAAACAGGAAAGCGAGAATGGGCAGCCTCAATAACCGTTTTAATGATTTCTGCAAGTGGCCGGTTGATATCAATCCAATCAATCTGGGCACGCGGAACCAAAATATCCCTCGCGCATAACTGACCTACTTGAAAAACGCCTTCGATCATCGAGAGAGCATCGGCATCAATGAGTCCTTCAGCTTGCGCCTCGCGCAATGTACCAATCAATTCTTGACGGCGTTCGCTAGGGCTGGTTGGCTGAGGGGATAAAAAATCAGCTAGGTGATCTAGTAAAGACTTGGGGTCAAGCATGGGAGAAGAATAGCTTAGAAATATGACAGAGTAAAAATTAGATGGGTAGATAGGGGTTTGAGATACCCAAGGCTTTTAATAATCGTATTTCATGAGCCTCCATTTTCATGGCATCTGTTGCATTCTCATGATCGAAGTCTTGAGCGTGGAGACAGCCATGAATCACTAAGTGTGCTAAGTGGGCCCTGACTGTATTGCCTTGTTCTTTGGCCTCTTTTTGAATCACAGGTAGGCAAAAGATAAGGTCTGCCTCAACTTTTTTCTTTGAGCTCTCGTAAGGGAAAGTGAGGACATTTGTTGCGTACCCCTTCCCCCGAAATGCTTCATTGAGTTTTTTGCCTTCTGCTCTGTTGACAAAACGTAGCGTTAGTAAGCCTCCACAATTGAGGCTTAGCTTCACCCATTTTTTAATAAGTGCAGTCGAAGCGATTTTTTCTAAGGTTGCTTCAATAACTGGGCTAGCAGTTTGAATGTCTACTACTAGTGAAGAGGCGCTTGATGTTGTTTTAGTTGGCATGGACTTCGACTAACTCACCTCTGAGTGAGTAATTGAGTACCTCAGTGATTTGTATATCAACCATTTTCCCGATAAACGATTCGATTTCGTCATCTTGGACGGTAAAGTGCACTACCCGATTATTTTCAGAGCGGCCTTGTAAATTCACCCCGTCCTTTGCTAAACCTTCTACCAATATCGTTTCAGTGTTACCCAGCATTTTTTGGCTAATCTGGTTGGCTTGGTCTTCCACCACTCCAAGGAGAGTTTGCAGGCGTTTTAGCTTTACTTCGTACGGAGTATTATCACTTAAGTAGGCAGCAGGTGTCCCTGGTCTAGGGCTAAAAATAAAACAAAAACTGTTATCGAATTCAAGTTCTTTTGCCATTCTCAGAAGCTTGTCAAAGTCTGCATCTGTCTCACCAGGGAAGCCCACAATAAAGTCACTTGATAACGTCAGATCGGGGCGTACCGCGCGCATTTTGCGAATAATGCTTTTGTACTCTAAGGCTGTATAGCCACGTTTCATAGCTAAGAGTATGGCGTCAGATCCGTGCTGCACTGGGAGATGAAGGCGGCTTACGAGCTTTGGTACTTTGGCGTAAACATCGATTAAGCGCTGAGTAAATTCTTTTGGGTGGCTAGTAGTAAATCGAATACGTTTAACCCCTGGTATATCGGCAATGTACTCAATTAAAAGTGCAAAGTCTGCAATTTCTTGGGTGCTACCCATTTTGCCGAGATAGGCATTGACATTCTGTCCCAATAAAACAATTTCTTTGACACCTTGGCTAGCGAGCCCAGCAACTTCGGTAAGCACATCATCAAATGGTCTAGAAACTTCTTCGCCGCGTGTATAGGGAACAACACAATAGCTGCAATATTTTGAGCAACCTTCCATGATAGAAACATATGCCGAGCCACGGGTCTGGCGGGATGCCGGTAGATGATCAAACTTTTCTATTTCTGGAAACGAAATATCGACCTGAGAGAGTCCTGTTTTGCGGCGTTGTGCGATCAGATCGCTCAAGCGATGTAAAGTTTGGGGACCAAAAACCACATCAACATAGGGTGCACGACTGACGATTTGTTGACCCTCTTGACTGGCGACGCAGCCACCCACACCAATCAGTAAATCAGGTTTGACTTTTTTGAGTTCCTGCAAACGGCCTAAATCTGAGAATACTTTATCCTCTGCCTTTTCCCGAATGGAGCACGTATTTAAAAGAACAACATCTGCGTCTTCAGGGAAATTCGTTATGACCATGCCTTCATCAGCATGAAGTAGGTCCGCCATTTTGCCCGAGTCATACTTGTTCATTTGACAGCCAAAGGTTTTGATATAGAGTTTTTTCATGTGCCGTTCTCAGGTTTATAACTGGGGGCGATATTTAGATTTTACTGCGGAAGTACTTTAATTAACTTAAAGGAGGCGGTACGCAGCAATGGCTACTAGAGTGGGTGGCAATGCCCCGACAAATAAGTAAACGGCTGAAACTGCGCCACCAGGAAAGTGACTGCGCAAGATGGCAATTCCAGCAGGGTTTGGAGCATTAGCAATAACAGTTAGCCCTCCACCAGCAACGGCACCACCCACTAAGGCCAATTTAAATTCTGGTGATGTACCTGTCACTAATGATCCTAAGTACGTCAGTGCAGCATTATCGGTAATGGCTGTGAGCGCTAAGCTTCCGTAAAACACTGCAGTAGGGCTCATCATTTCGAGGAGGGGTTGAAGCCACCAGCCCTGTAATGCACCAAGGACAACTAAGCCTGCCAAAAAGAAGCCGACTAAAAGAGCTTCTTTTAGGATGAGTGGGCTTTGATGTTTTGGATATGCGGTCGTATAACCAATAAAAAATAACAAGAGCCACATAAAAATAATTAAGTCATGTGCAAACATCACCACGCCAAATAGAAAAAGAAGGTGCATTGCAATAACGGCCAAGGGAATTTTGCTGGATTGATTAAATTCGCTTGGTTCAATTAACTGACGTTGAAATAAACATGTTGCTATAAGCGCGTTAATAAAAATAGCAATGCACGATTCCAAGCCAAAATTGGCAAACATGAATGCGGTGCTCCAGCCCCACGTTGATGCAACCATTAAGACAGGCGGTGCGGCAAAGTTGGTTAACGTTCCACCAATGGATATGTTTACTAATAACACGCCTAGTGTTCCAAAAAGCAAAGCCTTAGAGCATTGATGGCAGTAGACCAGGTCGCGCAATAAGAAGGCTGCCAGCGTCATCGCTGCAGGCTCGGTGATGAGCGAGCCTAAGAGGGGCGTGATTGCCAGAGTGAGGAAATAAAGAATCGGCGCGCTGCAAGTGCGCAATAATTTTTGCAATCCTTTACTTAAGCCATACAGTATTTGTGATGAAAAATATAGGATGGGTTTGCTGCCAGCAACAATCATGATGGCAAACACAAAAAGCGGCTCAGTGAAATTACGGTGATTTAGATAGGCTTTTGCTGAACCAATATGATCAATACAAGCAATATAAATAATGAGTACTGCTGCCCAAAAGCCAAAGACGATTTCAACTTCACCCAAAAGATGCCATAGTCCAGCATGACGTGGCGATTTTTTGGCAAATGATTCAAAATAACCTGTACAAAAGGTATGCAATACAGCAATTGTAAAAATAATGCTTGCGCCGAATTCTGTAGCGGTAAAGTTCATAGCAGAATGGTAGCAGGTGAGCTAGAAATGCTGGATGTTGTCACTTTAGGAGGTTTTGGTGAAATTGAAGATTGGTTATCGTGCCTTAATAGAAAGCGCCATGGCTCAAATTGAGACAATTCCATTGGATCAGGCTGAGAAATTATTATTGGAGAGCAATTCGGTCTTTGTGGATATTCGCGATGTGCGTGAGTTAGAGCGAGAGGGCATGATTCCCAATGCATTCCATGCGCCGAGAGCTGGGTAGACCCAGAGAGCCCCTACTACAAGCCGATATTTGGTGAGGGTAAGCGCTTAGTACTTTACTGCGCGTCTGCTTGGCGATCTGCATTAGCAACTGAGGCTTTGCAAAAAATGGGATTGCCGAACGTTTCCCACCTAGAGGGTGGATTCAGCGCTTAGAAGAAGGCAGGTCTGCCAACCGCAGAACAAGTGGGCAAGCCTCACAAGAATGAAAATCCAATAAAAAATAATGAGGAGCACAAATGAGAAAAGTAATTTCACAGTTTGGTGAAGGTCCATTGCAGCAAAAATTAACGTCTGGTGATTTGCATTTTTTATCCGATGTTTATCCAGCTAATGGCGGAAATGGTATTGGTTCCACTCCGCACGAGTACTTGGGTGCGGCTCTAGCAGCATGCACTAGCATGACTTTAAAGATGTATGCTGGCCGGAAATTGATGGACTTGAGAAATGCAATCGTGACGGTTGACATTGAGCGCATAAATGCTGTTGAAACATTTACGCGGGAGATCCAGTTAGAGGGCGATCTGAGTGCGGAAGAAAAAGAGCGTTTAATTGAGATTGCGAATAGGTGCCCAATCCACAAGGCACTGACAGGCGCCATCCAAATAAAAACCCAGCTTGTAAATTAATTCGGAGCATTTGCAGGCTTATTGTTTTTGCCTGCGTTATATCCCGCGTTGTACTCTGATGCCTGCTCTTTTTTGTAAGCATCGTATACATATCTAGACGCCGCGCCAACTGCCGCGCCGCCTACTCCCCCAAATGGGGTTGCCGTGGAAAATGGCTGCGCCTACGCCGCCGGCAACGGCGCCGATACCAGCACCAGAGAGTGCGTTGTTCAGTGTTGCTCATATTGGAGCAGCCTGCAATAGCAAGAATAGTTGCAGTAATCGCGATAATTTTTTTCATATCAACAGATCCTTTTAATTAAATTGAATTGAGCCGAATGATCCGATTATTTTCTAGCGCATGGAAATTTTGCTGCCAAGAAACCGAGGAAAACGCCGGATGCTGGTTTATCAGCAGTTTGTGGATTTTCTTGACCGAACTTCACAAAATCCGCAATCACTTCATCGCGTGATGTAGCTGGTTGTTCGATGCAAATAAATGGCTTTGCGCGTTGTGGATGACGTGTTGCTAAATAGGTGTCATAAATTGCTGTGGAATAGCCGATACAAAAGCTGCGTGAATCTGGGCTTGCTGGCAATTTACAAACATTGACCAATTCTTGTGTGCTGAGTACTTTTACTAGAGCGTTTGCTTGCGCTTGCGCTAGGCCAGAAAATGCTGCAAAAGCCGCTAAAAATGCGGTAATTTTTTCATGGATTCTCCCCTATACGTGTGTAAAAACATCATAAGCCATAAATATATGCTATTAACGCACTAATTAGGTGCAATCTGCACCTAATTAGGATTTTTAGTTCCCCATAATGATGCAAAAAATAGGCGGTGGAAAAGACGTGGAAATCTTGAAATCAGGCAGTGATGCTTTATTCATTTTGCTAGGCGCCATTATGGTTCTTGCTATGCATGCGGGCTTTGCATTCTTGGAGCTTGGTACTGTTCGCAAGAAAAACCAAGTAAATGCGCTTGTCAAAATTTTGGTGGATTTTGCTGTCTCTACAATCGCCTACTTCTTTATTGGCTACAGCATTGCCTATGGCGTCAATTTTTTCTCTGGCGCCGAATTGCTTGCAGAGAAAAACGGCTACGAACTTGTGAAGTTTTTCTTCTTACTAACCTTTGCGGCCGCTATTCCGGCGAATATCTCTGGCGGTATTGCTGAGCGAGCAAAATTTAATCCTCAACTCATTGCAACCTTTGTGCTGGTTGGATTTATTTATCCGTTCTTCGAGGGAATCGCTTGGAATCAACACTATGGCATTCAGGCGTGGATCAAAGAATTTACTGGTGAGGAATTCCATGATTTCGCAGGCTATGTAGTAGTGAACGCAGTAGGCGGTTGGATTGCGCTGCCAGCGGTAATTCTGTTGGGCGCACGTCGTGGGCGTTATACCAATGAAGGCCAAATATCAGCACACCCACCATCCAGCATTCCTTTCTTAGCGTTAGGTGCTTGGATATTGGCGGTAGGTTGGTTTGGTTTTAATGTGATGAGTGCGCAAACGATCGATAAGATCAGCGGCCTAGTTGCGCTGAACTCATTAATGGCAATGGTTGGTGGCACGCTCGCTGCATGGATCGTAGGGCGAAATGACCCAGGCTTTACCTATAACGGCCCACTTGCATGTCTGGTTGCGGTCTGCGCTGGTTCTGACTTAATGCATCCTGTTGGCGCGCTAGTTGTTGGCTTTGTTGCTGGCGGATTGTTTGTGTATATGTTTACCTTAGTGCAAAACCGTTGGAAGATTGATGACGTACTTGGTGTTTGGCCATTGCATGGTTTGTGTGGACTATGGGGCGGATTAGCCGCTGGTATTTTTGGCGCAAAAGCATTTGGCGGAATCGGGGGTATTACCTTTACGGGGCAGCTTATTGGAAGTGCCCTTGGGGTTAGCATTGCTTTGATGGGTGGGATTGTGGTTTACGGAACCTTGAAAGCAGTGCTTGGTATAAGGATGTCGCAAGAGGAAGAATTCGAGGGCGCTGATTTAAGTGTGCATCGAATTTCTTCAACGCCCGATTGCGAAACGAACTGGTAATTTTTTGCACAGCCAGATTCATACCTATAATGAGTTATGGCTATTTATGAGTTAGATGGAAACGCTCCTCAGTTATCTGAGGGCGTTTATATTGCGCAAAGCGCTGAAGTGATCGGTAAAGTTGAGCTTCATGCTGGGCCAATATTTGGCCAAAAGTTGTCATTCGCGGTGATAACGATCTTATTCAGATTGGCGAGGGCAGTAATGTCCAGGATGCATCGGTGCTTCATGCTGACCCTGGGTTCCCCTTTTGATTGGTAAGAATGTGACTGTTGGTCATCAGGTGATGCTGCACGGATGCAGCATCGGTGATGGCAGTCTTATCGGAATTGGCGCAATTATTTTGAATGGTGCCAAGATTGGTAAACACTGTTTGGTTGGTGCTGGCGCCCTAGTCACGGAAGGTAAAGAGTTTCCAGATGGGCCAATGATTATTGGCTCTCCTGCAAAAGCCGTAAAAGCACTCACTTCTGAGCAGAAAGCAGGGATTGGTGAAATTACTGGGCGCTATATCAAGAATGCTCAACGCTACATCAACACTCTGAAAAAGATTTCTTAGTTTTTGCCTTCGAGCTAAATCACTGCGACAGATTTCCCTGGTGATTATTGGTATGCGCTAGTTGGATTTGGGCCCTCTGCATCAATTTGTTTTTCCCAGGATGCATCTATAAAAGCTGGTAGCTTCATACATTCATTAAAGATTCTCATGATTGTTGGATAAGGGCTCATATCCATCTTGGCGCTTAAGGCATTAAAGATCTGAGGTACAAGACAGATATCAATGAGTCCAGGTTGATCACCATAAACAAATCGTCCAACGCGTTGATCATTTATCAACCGCTTTTCAAGACTATCTAAGCCAACGGATATCCAGTGTTGATACCAATCTTCTTTGGCTTGAGTGCTGATGCCCAGTTTTTTTACCAAGTAACGTAAGACTCTCAAGTTATCAATTGGGTGGATATCGCTCGCAATATCCAGCGCTAAAGCACGCACCCACGCACGATCGATTGCTAATTTCGGAAGTAGGGCGGGTTGCGCGTGAATTTCTTCAAGGTATTCAATAATGGCAACCGATTGATGAAGGCTATTATGACCATCCTCTAGAAGTGGTACCAAACGGTTTGGATTTTTATTGGCATACGTTTCTGAAAGTTGGTCGCCACCATCTTTACTTAAATGGACTGGAAAAATGTCATAGTTGATGCCCTTTAGATTTAGGGCAATGCGCACCCGAAATGCAGCTGAGCTGCGCCAAAAACTATAGAGCTTAGGTTTCATATTGAGGCTTTTGGGACATGATGACTAACAGTATATGCATCCCCTAAATTTTGGTTTGGCTATTTAAAGTGCTTTAGACTGCTTGCATGGAACACATTCAATTTTGGATTGGGGTGGTTGCAACGATGGCGTTTGCGGTTACAGGCGTACTGGCAATTGCTGATCGAGGCGTTGACCTATTTGGTGTGCTGGTTTTAGGCCTGATAACTGCCATTGGCGGCGGAACCATTCGGGACATTATTTTGGAGGCCCCAGTATTTTGGTCGGAGAGCCAAATATATGTGTGGTTAGCACTTGGTGCCAGCGTCATGGCCTTTGTAGCAGAATCGTTTTTTACTCAGCCACAAATTTACCGCCGGATGTTGTACATCGATGGTTTTGGTGCTGCGCTTTTTGCGATTCAAGGTACAGACAAGGCTTGGACGATGGGATATGGACTTCCCGTGGGACCAGTGATTTTGGGGGTTATTACTGCGATAGGCGGTGGATTAATACGAGACATTCTGGCAGGGCGAAAAACACTCATCATGTCGCATGAGTTGTATGCCATTCCCGTTACTTTAGGATGTTGTGCGTATATATTGGTGTTGAACCTTATTCCGCAATATGCGCTTGAGGGATCGGTACTCTGTATGTTGGGAATTTTTGGATTACGCGCAGTCGCCATTCATTGGGATCTGCGCGTTCCTAAAATGTTTATTACTAAAACGCGCTGACAGCGCCGTCGCTACGGGGATCCCATCCACCACGAAGTATCCCCGAGGGATCGCGAATGATGCAGCCTGTGTGACCAACGGTCTCATCAAATGCATCGAGCATTTCAATTTCATGACCCATGGCGTGCAATTCTTTCGCAACCCAATGGCTAAAGCGTGTTTCCACTGGTCTGCCCCCAGGTCCGACCCAGCAACCAGCGTGGACGACTTATCGCGTCTTGTGGATCGAGACCATAGGTTGCTGTGCGGGTAAATACCGCACATTGGGTTTGGGGTTGCCCATCGCCACCCATCGTGCCGTAAACCATTGGGCGACCATCTTTAAATAAGGCCATTGCTGGGTTTAAGGTGTGGAATGGCTTGCAATAGGGTTCAAGATGATTCAGAGACTTAGAGTCTAAAGAGAAACTGCAACCACGGTTTTGCCAATTAGCTCCAGATTTAGGCAACACGATTCCGGACCAAAACTCGTGATAGATGCTTTGAATAAACGAAACGCAGTTTCCCGCGCCGTCGATCATACCCATCCAGATGGTGTCTGCTGGTCCTTTACCTTGACCCCAAGGCAATGCCTTATTTGGGTCAATATTCTTAGCTAGTTTTTTTAGAAATATTGGCGACAAAAAGGATTGCGCATTTTTTGTCATATACGCAGGATCGGTAATGAATTGATCGCGAATCTTAAATGCTTGTTTAGTGGCCTCTACGCAGTGATGAACGTATTCCGCACTATCTACCTTGAAGCGCTTGAGATTGAGTTGATCCAGGATGCCAATAATCATGAGTGACACGACACCTTGAGTAGGTGGCACCATGTTGTAGACATTTCCTAGGCTGTGTCTTAGTTCGAGTGGATCAATGAGTTTTGCTTGATGTCGATGCAAATCGCTCAGTCTTAATGGGCTACCAATATCGGTCAACTCTTTTGCCAATAAATCTGCAAGATCACCCCGATAAAACTCTTCGGTTCCTTTGGCGGCAATTTGACGTAAAGTTTTAGCTAGTCGCCCTTGTTTGAAGATGCTGCCTACAGCTGGGGCCTTGCCATTAACCAGAAATGTTTTTGAAAAGCCGGGAATCGAGCTCAGTTCTTCCCGCTTTTTGGCAGTTAAGCTTGATTGGCTATATGTAACAGGTACTCCCGCTTCTGCATAATGAATTGCATCGGCTAATAAGCGTGAGAGCGGAATTTTTCCGCCTAGACCTTCCTTTGAGAGTTTGTGTGCTGCGCCCCAACCAGAGATGGTTCCAGCAACGGTATTGCAGCAACCGCTCCGCGAAATGGAATGGACGCTGGATGCCATGATCCGCATATCAACGTTTCGTTGCTAAGCCCGCATCAGCGCCACAAGCATCGATGCCACCCATCGCTTTACCTTGGGAATGAATCACCCAAAAGGAATCGCCGCCAATAGAATTCATATGTGGGTACACAACGGCAATTGTTGCTGCTGCGGCCACAATTGCCTCGAGTGCATTACCACCTTCGCGAAGAATAGCCAAAGCCGATTCAGAAGCGAGGGAGTGCGGCACAACTGCCATCCCCCTTATTACCCATTTTTGTTGCATGGTTATTTGGTATTGATGAATTTAGTTTGAATGGCTAATTAGACAACACACGCCGTATTGTTGCGCTGACGCCATATATTGGTGAACTTTTCGGGAAAACCCCGATCCTAATTGATGAGGAATTACCCTAACTAGTGGATTTCTTTGATTTTTTTCAAAGCATAATCGGTTCGTTGTTTTTTATTTAATAAAAATAGTTAGGAGCTACTGATGTCAACATCAACTAAAGCAGCCCCAATGACCGCTGAAGAGCGCAAAGTTATTTTTGTTTCCTCATTAGGTACGGTTTTTGAGTAGTACGACTTTTATCTTTACGGTTCTTTGGCTGCCGTTATTGCCAAGCAGTTCTTTTCAGGCCTAGATGCAGGCTCTGCCTTCATTTTCGCCTTGTTAGCGTTTGCTGCTGGTTTCATTGTGCGTCCATTTGGCGCGTTGGTGTTCGGTCGCTTAGGCGATTCGATCGGACGTAAATATACGTTCTTGGTCACCATCCTGTTGATGGGTTGCGCAACGTTCATCGTTGGTATTCTGCCGAACTATGCAACCATCCGTGTTGCCGCTCCAGTGATCTTGATCGCATTACGCATGCTTCAAGGTTTAGCATTGGGTGGTGAGTACGGCGGTGCAGCTACTTACGTTGCAGAACATGCTCCTAACGGAAAGCGTGGCGCATACACAGCATGGATTCAGACAACAGCTACTCTTGGCTTGTTCTTGTCCTTGCTCGTGATTTTGTTCACACGTGAATTCACAGGCCCAGACTTTGATGTTTGGGGTTGGCCGTTCCTTTCATCGCTTCTATTGCATTGTTGGCGATCTCTGTATGGATTCGTTTGTCTATGAATGAGTCTCCAGCTTTCAAGAAGATGAAAGAAGAGGGTAAATTATCTAAAGCACCTTTGTCCGAGTCATTTGGCCAATAGAAGAGCTTGAAGATTGTTATCTTGGCATTGTTTGGTCTGGTTGCAGGTCAAGCGGTGGTTTGGTACACCGGTCAGTTCTACGCTTTGTTCTACCTCACCCAAGTATTGAAGGTAGATCCTAAGACTGCAAACTTGTTGATTGCCGCATCCTTGGTAATCGGCACACCATTCTTCGTAGTATTTGGTTCTTGGTCTGACAAGATTGGCCGCAAAGTAATCATTATGGGTGGCTTGCTCCTAGCAATCATTACTTATATTCCTAATACACCAGTGTCAGTATTTAATGCTTTGACCCACTTTGCGAACCCTGCGTTGGAAAAGGCAATGGCAACTTCACCAGCAACTATTACTGCTGATGTGAACGAATGTACATTCCAGTTCAGCCCAACAGGCACAGCGAAGTTCACTAGTTCTTGCGATATCGCTAAATAGGTGATGGCGTCTAACTCTGCTAGCTACACAACGATTCCTGGACCAACGGGTAGTATAAAGATTGGTGATACAGAAATCACTGGCTATACATCGAAGGGTATTGATCCGGCTGAAGCAAAAGCAAAGGATGCTGAGTTCAAGAAACAAATTCGTGAAGCGTTGAATGCTGCTGGTTATCCAGCTAAAGCGGATTCCTCACAAATTAACTACGTAGCTGTATTGCTATTGTTGGTGTACTTGGTGATCTTGGTAACCATGGTTTATGGCCCAATCGCTGCAATGTTGGTTGAGATGTTCCCAACCCGCATTCGTTACACCTCTATGTCCTTGCCATACCATATTGGTAACGGTTGGTTCGGCGGCTTGTTGCCAACTATCTCCTTCGCCTTGGTTGCGCAAAACGGTAACATTTACTACGGTCTCTGGTACCCAATTATCATCGCTGCGATGACATTGGTAATCGGTACACTGTTTGTCCGTGAAACCAAAGACGTAGATATCTATGCCCGTGACTAAGCATTTTTAGTCTGAAGCAAATTAAAAACCCGATCTCAAATGATCGGGTTTTTTATTCCCACAAATCTCGTTGATTGCGACTCTTTAAGAGCTGTTGATTTTGCTGGGCGATTGAGGTGTTTCTTGAGCCGGGATCGACGGGGATTTGTGCGCCTGCCGAAGCCATGCCGGTTTTGAGTACACGAAATACCAGCCGCTATAATCTGATTGCGGCATCGCTTTGCTGGCGCCTTTGTAACCTATTGCAGCATTGAACTTAAAGCAAGGCTCTCGCAATTTAACAACGACGAACTCCAGCTCGCCAATTCGCAATTTGTCGCCAACGAATACCCCTGTTTCCAGTAGACATTCAACCGTGAAGTTTTCACCAATTGCCCCATATTCGAGCTGTGTCTCTTTTTTGGTTTCACGAGTGAGTAGTTCGTTCCAAAATGCGTAATGCTCAACGGGGTATACATAAATAGCTTTCTCGAGACCTCCATGAACGCTCAGGTCGGCCTGTTCATCACCTTTGGCGCCGAGATTGTTGATTTCTACCGTTGCAGGGTTTTGCAAGTTGCTAATACTTTTCTTGCGGATCGCTGAGGCGACAGATTTGTAGTCGGGGTGATGATTGCCAAAAAGTGGGGATACTTTTCCCGAGGAGATGGAGGTAAGCCTCATATGCGAGTTATTCATTAATAACGACAGCGGGCATCACTTTTGTACTTGGTGTAATAGACAATGAGATCTGCTTCCAATTTGTATTGGGTGCAATAGATCGTTGCTCTCGCATCGCTTTTATATTTTGTATAAAACCACACGCCCGGCTCGTTATCGCTGGAATATTGCGTTTCATAAACAATGCAATTTGCTTCGGACTGATACTTCGTTGCAAAGACTTTGGCATTTGCTTCAGAGGGATAGTTGGTGATGAAGATTTGGGCTGCGTGGGTGTTCATGGCTATAAAACACCCTAAAAATACCAAAATCAGCTGTTTTTGAAGGAATTTGCTCATCTTTCTATATTACGTTTCTGGCTCTATGTATTACAGAATAAGGCGGATTTGCTACAATCACACATTCGGCGAATTAGCTCAGCTGGTTAGAGCGACGGAATCATAATCCGCAGGTCCGGGGTTCAAATCCCTGATTCGCCTCCAAATACCAAGGCCATTGCTTAACAGCAGTGGTCTTTTTCTTCGGCCCGTAGAATCTCTCCTATGTCTAATTTTGGAACTTCGTCTTTTTCCAGCTGGGTTGGTTTGCTTGTGTATTGGGGGCGGCCAATCAGCAAGTGCTTTGGGCCGTGCTCGGGACCTTGATTTACATCGCTTTTCATATCTGGCAACTTGATGAGCCCAAAGAATCATTTCACTTGCTCATCAGGGCCTTAATTTTTAAGGGATTCTGACTGACACCCTAATTGTGCATTTGGGATGCCTGGATTTTCAGGATGCTTGGCCATCGAGCAATCTTTCTCCAGTCTGGATGTGGGCGCTTTGGCTATTGGTGGCTACAACAATTAATGGCTCCCTTTCTTGGCTTCGTGGCAGGCCGATTTTGGGGGCCTTTTTAGGGAGTATTTGCGGTCCAATGTCTTATGAGGCAGGTATTCAATGGGCGCTGGCAGTTGGGGTCCTGGAGGCCAAATAATCTGGCTTGTCCTGATTGGCGTGGTTTGGGCAGTCGCGATCCCACTGTTTTTCTACTGGGATCGCACCCCTTTGGAGCAAAGCCTAGTAAAAAATCCGTAAATTCCGTTAAAAAGTCGCTTGCAAATAATGCTGTTTTTATATACAGTAACCCATAAGTTGTTAGACAGTAGAAAAAAACTTCGGGAAAAAGCCCAATACAAGGCGAAAAGGGAATAAAAATGGCCTTGGATGAAAAAAGAAAATCAGTTTCATCAGAGTTTGATGGAATGAGCGGAGACAAGCAAAAAGCGTTAACAGCAGCCTTGGCGCAGATTGAAAAGCAATTTGGCAAGGGCTCAATCATGCGATTGGGTGATGCTGAAATTAGCCAAGACATACAAGTGGTATCGAGTGGTTCGTTGGGCTTGGATATCGCCCTGGGGGTTGGTGGCTTGGCTCGTGGTCGCGTCATTGAAATTTATGGCCCAGAGTCATCGGGTAAAACGACATTAACCTTGCATGCAGTTGCTGAGATGCAAAAGCTTGGCGGTACTTGTGCATTTATTGATGCTGAACATGCTTTAGATGTTCAGTACGCAGGCAAGCTTGGCGTGGACGTCAATAATCTATTGATTTCTCAACCAGACACTGGTGAGCAAGCTTTAGAGATTGCAGATGCATTAGTGCGTTCTGGTTCAATTGACCTGATCGTCATTGACTCTGTAGCTGCCTTAGTTCCAAAGGCTGAAATTGAAGGTGACATGGGTGATTCCCTGCCGGGTTTGCAAGCGCGTTTAATGAGCCAAGCTTTGCGTAAATTAACTGGCGCTATTAAGCGTACCAATACAACAGTGATCTTTATCAACCAAATTCGCATGAAGATTGGTGTGATGTTTGGTTCACCAGAAACCACTACCGGTGGTAATGCGCTGAAGTTCTATGCCTCAATGCGTTTGGATATTCGCCGTATAGGTAGTATCAAAAAGGGCGATGAAGTAGTTGGTAATGAAACGCGCGTTAAGGTTGTGAAAAACAAGGTTTCTCCACCGTTCCGCGAAGCGATTTTTGGCATCATGTATGGGGCCGGCATCTCGAGAGAGGGCGAGATTATTGACATGGGTGTCGAGGCGGGCATCGTTGAGAAGTCAGGATCTTGGTACAGTTATAACGGCGATCGTATTGGTCAAGGCAAAGATAATGTGCGCGACTTCTTGAAAGAGAACCCAGATATTGCTAAAGATATTGAGGCAAGGATTCGTGAGAAGTTGGGTGTCAAAGTTGGTTCTGCAGTAGTGACCGACGTCTTGAGCGAGGAAGAGGAAGTAGGATAAGGGCATTGAGTAATTGCATGTCAGACCTAGTAGTAAAAAAGCAAAGCAAAGCCCGAGCCTCAAAGCTCGGGCTTTGCGTCTTTTATCGCTTCGAGAATATAGTCGTAAGACCTTGGGTGCTAAATTAGTTGAGTTCGAGGCGCGGTAGGCTAAGTTGGGTGACGAACCTTTAACTTCAGATCAGCAAGCGACAGTCTCCAGCATTGAGGCTGTCCTGGATGATTTTGAGGCCCGAGGTTGGTTGTCGGATGAGCGGTTTGCCGAAGCCTTGGTACGCAGGAGAAGCGAGCGTTTTGGTTTGCGAAAAATTGCCGATGAGCTGGCAAGAGCAGATATTGACTCAAGGCAGTCAATTAAGTTGTTGAACGAGCTCAAAGTGGCCGAATTTCAGCGCGCATACGACCTTTGGCTAAGAAAGTATGGGCAAAAACCTCAAGATCAAAAAAAGCGTGCGAGGCACTATCGGTTCCTGGTGTCCAAGGATTTTAGTCCAGATGTGGTCCCCAAGGTGATTGGCGGTCAAACCCCCGATTAGGGCAATTACGGATCAAAAAACGCTAATTGCGGCATTGCAACATGATAGACTCATAGAGTCGGTCAAGCCGTTCGCATTTATTCAAATTTGGCTGTTTCAGTCATTTCCAGAGTAAGTATGAGATTTAGGCAACGTCGGTTTAAAAATCCTCATCGCTTGCTAAAAAAGATACCGTTTCGGAGTAATTATGAAAATTCACGAGTACCAAGGCAAAGAACTTCTTCGCCAATTTAATGTGCCCGTTCCTAACGGCATCCCCGCATTTAATGTTGATGAGGCAGTCAAAGCTGCTGAAAAACTGGGTGGCCCAGTTTGGGTTGTGAAGGCTCAAATTCATGCTGGCGGTCGCGGTAAAGGTGGTGGCGTGAAATTGGCAAAGAGCATGGATGAAGTTAAGAAATATGTTTCTGAAATCTTAGGCATGCAACTCAAGACTCATCAAACAGGACCCGAGGGTCAAAAAGTGAATCGTCTCTTAATTGAAGATGGCGCAGATATTAAAAAAGAGTACTACTTCAGTATTGTTACGGACCGTGCGACACAAAAGAATGTGATCATGGCCTCCAGTGAAGGCGGCATGGATATTGAAGAAGTGGCCGCTTCGCACCCAGAAAAAATTATCAAGGTATTTATTGATCCATTGGTCGGGTTAACAGATGCTGATTGTGACATTGTTGCCAAAGGCATTGGCGTGCCTGAAGGATCTATCCCACAAGCTCGTGAAGTATTTAAAAACCTCTACAAAACCTACTGGGATACTGATGCATCCCTAGTAGAAATCAATCCATTGATTCTGGAAGGCAATGGCAAGATTAAGGCGTTGGACGCAAAATTCAACTTTGATCCTAATGCGTTGTTCCGTCAACCAGAAATCGTTGCTTACCGCGATATTGATGAGGAAGATGCCGCTGAAATCGAAGCATCAAAATTTGATCTTGCTTACATCTCTTTAGATGGCAACATTGGCTGCTTGGTAAATGGCGCCGGTTTAGCGATGGCGACTATGGATACGATTAAATTGTTCGGTGGTGAACCCGCTAACTTCTTGGATGTAGGTGGTGGTGCTACAGCAGAAAAAGTAACTGAAGCCTTCAAGATCATGTTGAAGAATAAAAATGTTAAGGCAATTCTAGTGAACATTTTTGGTGGCATTATGCGTTGCGATGTGATTGCAGACGGCGTTGTGACTGCATGTAAAGCCGTTAATCTCACCGTACCTTTAGTTGTGCGTATGAAGGGTACAAATGAAGAGCTCGGCAAGAAGATTCTTGCTGACTCTGGTTTGCCAATCATCAGCGCTGATTCAATGGCTGATGCCGCTACTAAGGTAGTTGCTGCTGTTGCTAACAACAAATAATCCAGGAATTTCAATATGTCTATTTTGATCAATAAAAACACCAAAGTCATTACACAAGGTATTACTGGTAAGACCGGTCAATTCCACACTGAAAAGTGTCAGGAATACGCAAATGGTAAAAATTGTTTTGTTGCTGGCGTCAATCCAAAAAAAGCTGGCGAGTCAATTTTTGACATTCCAATTTATGCAACTGTCAAAGAGGCTACCCAGCAAACTGGTGCAACCACTTCTGTTATTTATGTTCCTCCCCCTGGTGCTGCCGCAGCTATTTGGGAAGCGGTAGAGGCGGATCTCGATTTTGTGATCTGTATTACGGAAGGTATTCCTGTGCGCGACATGTTGGAAGTGCGTAACAAGATGAAGGCAAAAGAAGCCAAAGGTGGTAAGCAAACATTGCTGCTCGGACCTAACTGCCCTGGAATCATCACCCCTGATGAAATTAAGATTGGCATCATGCCTGGCCATATTCATAAAAAGGGCCGTATCGGTGTAGTTAGCCGCTCTGGTACATTGACGTACGAGGCTGTTGGTCAGTTGACCTCGATTGGTTTGGGCCAATCTACAGCGGTTGGTATTGGTGGCGACCCTATCAACGGCTTAAAGCACATTGATGTGATGCGCATGTTCAACGAAGATCAAGACACTGATGCTGTGATCATGATTGGTGAAATTGGTGGTCCGGATGAAGCCGAAGCAGCTCGCTGGTGCAAAGAAAACATGAAAAAGCCAGTAGTCGGCTTTATTGCGGGCGTTACTGCTCCTCCAGGTAAGCGTATGGGTCATGCAGGCGCATTGATTTCTGGTGGTGCCGATACGGCTGATGCAAAACTTGCGGTGATGAAAGAGTGTGGCTTCAAAGTCACAAAGAACCCATCTGAAATGGCGGCTTTGTTGAAAGCTATGCTGTAATAAGCAATCAGAAAAGGATGCTGATATTCAGCATCCTTTTCAGTAGTAAATAGTAATTAAAAAATAGTAAAAACATAAAAAAGTAGGGAGACAATATGGATTTTTCAGCATTCTCTGATGCCACCTTTTGGGCGGCGCTTCTATCAATCATTGTTGCAAATATTTTGTTGTCGGGCGACAACGCAGTGGTGATCGCATTGGCATCCCGTAATTTGCCTCCAGCGCAACAAAAAAAGGCAATCTTTTGGGGTAGTGCAGCGGCAATTATTTTGCGAGTTGTTTTGACTATCACCGCGGTTGCTTTATTAACGCTCCCGTACCTCAAAATTATTGGCGGTATCCTGTTGCTCTACATTGGTATTCAGTTGCTAGCAGATAGCGATGGTGAGGAACACATGGAGGCTAAGTCTAGTATTTGGGCGGCGATCCGAACAATTTTGGTTGCCGACTTGGTGATGAGTTTAGATAACGTTTTGGCAGTTGCTGCTGCCGCTCAAAAAGGTCCAGAAGAAACGCGCTTACTTCTTTTAATCATCGGTCTTGCTATGTCTATTCCATTGATTATTTTTGGTAGCGCCATGCTTTTAAAGGTGATGGAGCGCTTTCCAATCATCATCACCCTTGGTGCGGGCCTGTTAGGCTTGCTCGCGGGCGGTATGTTAGTGGATGATCCTGCTATCAAAGTAAACATCCAAAAGGCTCTAGGCGATGCAAAGCTTGCTTTTGAAATCATTGGCGTAGCGATAGTGATCTTGGTAGGCACTTATTTCAAGAGAAAGAATGCCCACAAAGAGGGGTAACGTTAGTGGCATCCATTTCTTGCTAAAGATTCAGAAAAGCCGGCTCACACAGTCGACTTTTTCTTATGCACTTTACCTGATTGAAAAGAGGTTTAGACTGGATCATGAGGTAACTAACCCTCAGGAGCAAAAAGACATGCAGAGTCCAAAAGAGAATCCAGAAATGCAACAAGACATCAAACATGATGCAGGTTTCACATTATTGAGGTTATGGTCGTTGTTGCCATCATTGGCATTTTGGTAGCAGTGGCCGTTCCACAGTATCAAGACTACATTGCTCGCAGTCGTGTTGTAGAAGGTATGAATCTTTCCTCAAGCGCTAAATTAGCTGTTACAGAAGCATTTGCCAGTCGCGGAACGGTACGAATGGATGAGGCAACGAATGGAGCCTTTACCTATACGCCAACACGAAGCGTGAAGCTGATTGAAATTACACCTTCTGGGGCAATAGCGATTGATTATCAAGTCAGCGTGGCTCCTGATGGTAGAAATACCTTGCACCTCGTTCCCACAAATGAGCCTGATGCTAATATCGCCAAGACCAATTGATTTGTCAAAGCCAGAGGGGTCTACATGGTCAGGGGGTTGGTCTTGCAGATCATCCGAAACGAATCTGATCCCTCAGTTACTGCCTTCAGAGTGCAGGATCAGCAAATAAAAAGCACCTCGTAATGTTTGCATATTAAGTCGTCTTAGGGCGACTTATTTTTTGTGTTTACTAGACCGCTTTCCACTCTCCGCTTTTACCACCACTCTTCTCGAGTAGTTTCACATCACCAATCACCATTCCTCAGTCTACTGCTTTGCACATATCGTATATTGTGAGCAGCGCGACTTGGACAGCAGTGAGGGCTTCCATTTCAACCCCGGTTGGCCCCGTTGTTTCTGCTCTCACCTGGCAAGCAATGCTTTTCGTTTCTGAATTATGTTGAAACTCCAAGCTGACATGCGTCAGAGCAAGTGGATGGCAAAGTGGAATCAAATCGGCGGTTCTTTTAGATGCCTGAATACCTGCGATACGGGCGATACCTAAGACATCCCCCTTTTTTATGGCTTCCGGCTTCAACCATTTTGAAGGTTTCGGGTTGCATCGTAATCTTGCCGGTAGCAATGGCAATGCGATGGGTGCTGGGTTTATCAGCTACGTTGACCATATGGGCTTGGCCACTATCATCAAAATGCGTTAGTTTGTTCATGGGATAAGTTTTACCATATAGGCATGCAGAACATAAAGTTGACTCATAAAATCTCAATTTGGCATCGTATATTAGCAATTCAGCTTGCTATGGGGGTAGCTTGCACGGGATGCCTGCCGGCATATGCAGCTCAACCTCTTGGGGATGTTTCGGTAGAGGGTAATTCTGCTGCGATCCAGAATATAGGTCGTGCCATGCAGTCACCTGATGCCAGGCCGGCAAATGCGCTAACCTGTAACACTATGCAAAGTCAGCCAATGATTGTTTTACCCGATATGGGTGATCCAGGTGGAGATGCATTAAGTCGTATTGATGAGCGCAAGTATGGCGAGCTGATCATGCGGCAAATTAGACCAGATGCAGATTACTCAAACGATTTGCCTATTTATGATTACCTCAATCAAATGGAACGACGTTTATTGCAAGCAGCCAAAAAATTACAGCTTGGCGGTGCAAATGAGCAAGGTAGCGGTGCCTATAACTTCGAGGTATTTGCAGTCAGGGATAGCAGTATTAATGCATTTGCTTTACTTGGTGGCTTTATAGGTTTTCACACGGGCTTGATCGTTAGTGCCGAATCAGATTCGGAAGTGGCTTCAGTCATGGGGCATGAAACAGGACATGTTTTACAACGCCATCTTGCTCGGCAAATGGATAGACAAACCACCAACACTATGATTGCAATAGCTGGCATGGTTCTGGGTGCATTAGCAATGTCGCGTAATCCTCAGGCTGCAGCAGGCTTGATGCAGGGCGGTCAAGCGGCTGCGATAAACAATCAACTCTCTTATTCAAGGGATGCCGAGCGGGAAGCAGATCGAATTGGTTTTCAGATACTGGATGCTAGCGGATATGATGTGAATGGCGCACCGGGTTTTTTTCAGCGTTTGCAAAAAATTACCGGCATTATGGATAATGGAGTGCCAACTTATGTGCGCACCCACCCATTAACTACCAATCGTATTGCGGATATACAAGATCGCGCGCGTACCGTTCCATCGCGGAATGTATCGACGGCTATTGAGTTTTACTTTATTAAGGCTCGAGCTCGTATGGAGCAAGCAGGAAGTTCTAGTGGGCTGTACGACTTAAAAAATACTTTTGATGGTTTGAGTAAACAATCTCAAATCGGCAAGCAAATGGAGGGATTTTATGGCCTTGCTCTGATTGCGCAGCGTCAAGGCAAATGGGATCAGGCAGAGACAGATTTGCAACAGGCTCGAAACTTGGCGCAGAAAGCGAGCGTACCGGGCTCTCCGATACAGCGTCAAAGTTTATCTTTGGAGATTACGGTTTCAGAACTCGCCTTAGCAAAAGGTCGAAATGAAGAAGCATTGCAAATTGCACAAAATGCGTTACGTACCTACCCACAATCCTATGCTGCTGGCGCAGCTATGATTAATGCAGAGTTAAAAATGGGGCGTACAAATGATGCGATTGCATGGCTAAAGGCTCGAACCCGTTCTCAGCCTAACGAAATTCTCTGGTGGAGCTTGCTTTCGAATGCTTACGATCAGGCCAAGAACGTGCCGATGCGGCATTACGCCCTTGGAGAGAAATATGCTCTTGAGGGTGCTTGGCCGTCTGCAATTGAGCAGCTAAAGATTGCTCGTAGCGTCGGTGGCGCTGATTTTTATCAAAGCTCTAGTATCGATGCGCGTTTGCGAGAAATGCAGAGGCAGTACAACGAAGAGCTAAAAGAGAAGAAGCAGTTGCCGAGCTAAATAGGCTGTGGGTGTTGAATAAAGCCAAATTTTTTACTTAATTCATCCGAATGTATAGGATCAAGCGGTAACCGTTCTCCATGCCAGTTCCAAGAGCCGCCGAAACTGCAGACTTCTTCGCGAGGTTTGGCCAACTCAGAGAAAAGATCTAAATCATGATCATGTAACAGGGCAACTATTGATCGCTCTGCGGTTTCAAACTGCTGGTGATCGAAATCGGTACAAATTGTTTCTATAGTCGATCCTAGTATGTAAATATTTCCCTGTTCATCGCTGAGCGCAGCACTAGGTTCCATGGTTTTATGACATTGTGTAACTATCTGCGATCCACTTTCGCTAGGAATGATGCGAGCAACCCAAGGGGTGACTGCTAGCGTGATGAAGACTCGCTGAGGACCGTTCTGAAAAAAGAATCGCCCAAATGAGTCGCTTGCATAATTGCGGCGAATGCATTCATTGAGGGCAGCATGTTGGATGATTTGACCTGGTAATTGATTCTGCTGTGCAAATTCATCAACCATGCACCATTGACCACGGCGATCCAGGGCTAGCCAGCCAAAACAATCGGGCACATTCGGCCATTTGATGAGTGAGCGTAATACTTGCTCATCCATATCAATTAGTGGAAACCGTGTGGAGAGTTTGGTGCATCAAAGCTGTCGTCAGTAGATCTGCTGGCGTGTAAATGAGCAATACGCCAGCCTTGACTATCTTGCAGTAAAACTAAAGTAATGTTGAGAAAGAATTCTGCTTCAACTTGATCTGCTCGCAAATGAACCGCTTCAGTCGTGTCATAGACTGCTGCTCCCAATATAGAGTGACTGATACAAGAATTGGTTCTAGAAATAATGGCTGTTTTGATAACAACCTTTCTAGGCCCTCTCGAATTTCTACGTGACCACTTAAGCGGTGTCCCTCTGGTAGAACGCAAGTAATAGAATCATCATCTAGCAAAATATCCAGAGCCCCTTTGACATCGCGGTGACGCAGAGCATCGCGCCATGCATCAACCACATCATCGGCATTGTAAAAGAGTCTAGCTAGCTTAGTCATGACTAATTATCCCTGAGTATTTATTGCAAGGTGTTTAGTGTAGCTAAAACTTGTTGAGGCTGTATGTCAATTAAGCATTTTAGGTGACCAAGCGGGCATTCTCTTTTGTGACAAGGGCTGCAGGGAAGGCTAAGCCAAATAACTTTGGCTTTATCAGATAGTGGAGGAGTATGCGCCGGCTCGCTTGAGCCGTAAATAGCCACTTGTGGTGTTTTCAGTGCAGCTGCAATGTGCATCAATCCAGAATCATTGCTGACGACTGCTTTAGCTAGCTCAATAAGAGCAATTGCTTCATCAAGGGAGGTATTTCCGCACCAATTTTGTATTTTTGTTTGATTACTAGTCTGTTGTCGAATGTCTTCGGCTATCTCATGATCGCCCTTACTGCCCAAGAGAACTACTCGCGCTTCAGAATTTTCTTGAATGAGATCTTCTGTTAGCTTTGCAAAATGACTGGCCGGCCAGCGTTTCGCTGGACCATACTCAGCTCCAGGACAAAATACATAAAGAGTATTTGGATTGATATTGCTATTAGCGAGTTTATGTTCAACGGATTTCTTCGCCTGATTCGAAACATTTAATGTTGGGGTTATTTCGCTAAAAGACGCTTGTTCATCATCTATAAGAAGTTGGCTTAGTGCCAGGTAGTGGTTCACCATTGGAGGGCGATTCACTTTGCTTGGATTGCTTAGCGATACGTTAATAAGTCCATAGCGAAACTCTCCACGATAGCCAACGCGCAATGGAATATTAGCTAACCAAGGAATTAATGCGGACTTAAAGCTATTTGGCAATACAAAACAGAGTTGATAATTTCTTGCTTGAATAGTGCTTGCAATTCTTTTTCGCAAGCCCCATTGCAACTGCTTATGCTCGAATTCCGCTTCGATAACTTCAGACACTTCAGAGCAAGCGCGATATATGGGCGCAACCCAAGTACTAGCAAGTACATCAATCGTTGAGTTTGGGTATTGCGATTTAAGTTTTGCCAGTAGCGGCTGGGTCATCACCGCGTCCCCAATCCAATTTGGGGCAATGATCAGAATACCTTGCATGTCATGTATCCTGACTCAGCGCTCCACTTCTCTGGAGCGCTGATATGGTTAATGGCCGTGGGGCTCGGTGCCGGGAATCAGTTTGTACTTAGCGCCGCAGTACGGGCACTTCGCTTCATCGGATTTAGTGATGTCCAAAAATACGCGTGGATGTAAGTTCCACGCGGGTGTTTTATTAGTTGGGCAATGCAATGGCAGATCTTTGCCATCGACCATTGTTATTTGAGCTTGAGCCATACCGTGTTTCCTGATTGCTAAAGATTATTTAACGTAAGTGAGCCAAGATTTGTATTTATCGCTACGTCCATAAACGGCATCAAAATACGTTTTCTGAATCTTCCCAGTAATTGCTCCACGTTTGCCATCGCCGATCATGCGATCATCTAATTCACGAATCGGCGTTACTTCAGCGGCTGTGCCAGTAAAGAATGCCTCATCTGCAGAGTAGACCTCATCACGCGTTAGACGTTTTTCGCGAACTTCATAGCCTAGATCCTTAGCAATCTGCATGACAGAATCACGAGTAATGCCATCTAGGCATGATGCTAAGTCTGGCGTGTAGATAATGCCGTTACGCACCATAAAGAGGTTTTCGCCAGAACCTTCAGAGACGTAACCTTCGGTATCAAGCAATAGAGCCTCGTCATATCCGTTAGCAGTGACTTCTTGGTTTGCCAGGATTGAATTGATGTAATAGCCAGAGGCTTTCGCACGCACAAGTGAAGAGTTCACAAAGTGGCGAGTAAAAAAAGATGTCTTCACCCGAATGCCTTTATTGAGGCCATCTTCGCCTAGATAAGCACCCCATTTCCATGCAGCTATTGCTGTGTGGATACTGTTGCCTTTGGGTGAAATCCCTAGTTTTTGTGAGCCGACAAAAATGATGGGGCGGATATAGCAAGATTCAAGCCTGTTGCTGTTAACCACCTCGATGATGCCCTTGCTGATTTTGTCTGGGCTAAAGGTCATCTTCATCTGAAAGATCTTGGTACCGTTGAACAGGCGTGTTACATGCTCCGGTAGGCGGAAGATGGCAGTGCCTTGGGGGGTCTTGTATGCCCGAATGCCTTCGAATACACCCATGCCGTAGTGAAGGCTATGGGTAAGCACGTGAACATTGGCCTCACGCCAAGGAATGAGCTTTCCATCGGACCAAATAAAGCCATCGCGGTCGGACATCGACATTTTTTCTACCTTTTGTGTCTATAAGCTATCTGTAATAGCGGATTAATCAGGTTGCCAGGTCATCGGATACAGGCGTTTCGAGTCACTGAGCGTCCAAATTTCTATTGTAGAGCAGGCGGAGCGGTTTAAGGCCTCAGACCTGTGGGGTGGTAGGGCTGGACGATTTAGAATAGAGTATTCTTTACAAACCACTAAATTTAGCCACTGTCATGCCGGAATCCTTGTTTAAAGTTAAGCGTTTAAGTGAACTCGCCCAATCAGGTCAATTGAAGGGAAAGCGGGTTTTCATCCGTGCCGACCTTAATGTCCCCCAGGATGAGGCTGGGAATATTACTGAGGACGCTCGAATTCGGGCATCCATGCCTGCCGTTCAAATGTGTTTGGATGCCGGCGCAGCTGTAATGGTGACTTCGCATTTGGGCCGCCCTACCGAGAATGAATTTAAGCTAGAAGATTCGTTAGCTCCAGTAGCAGATCGTATTGCTGCCCTGCTAAATCGAAAAGTTCCGCTGATTAGTGATTGGGTGAATGGTGGATTTGAGGTTCAGCCTGGCGAAGTTGTTCTTTTAGAAAATTGCCGCTTGAATGTCGGCGAGAAAAAAAACAATGATGAGCTAGCAAAAAAGATTGCTGCTCTTTGTGATGTTTATGTCAATGATGCGTTCGGGACAGCTCACCGCGCTGAAGCAACGACAAATGGTGTTGCAAAATTTGCGCCGATAGCTTGTGCTGGTCCATTAATGGCGGCTGAGTTGGATGCGTTAAGTCGTGCACTCGCAAGTCCGAAACGTCCGTTGGTTGCGATTGTTGCTGGCTCAAAGGTGTCTTCTAAATTGACTATTTTGAAAGCGCTTTCTGAGAAAGTCGATGAATTAATTGTTGGTGGCGGAATTGCTAATACGTTTATGTTGGCTAAAGGTTTGCCAATTGGCAAGTCACTTGCAGAGCCTGATTTGGTAAACGAGGCGCGCGAGATTATGGAGTTGATGGAAAAGCGTGGCGCGCATGTACCGATTCCAGAAGACGTGGTTGTGGCGAATGAACTTTCTCCTCTTGCACGTGCAAACCGGGTACCAGCAGATCAAGTAGCCGAAGACGACATGATTTTGGACATTGGTCCGAAGACTGCCGCACGTTTGTCGATCATGCTCGCGCATGCCGGCACGATTGTTTGGAATGGCCCGCTGGGTGTATTTGAAATCGATCAATTTGGCGGTGGCACCAAAATGTTAGCAGCGGCCATTGCGCATTCGCCCGCATTCTCGATTGCTGGCGGTGGCGATACCTTAGCCGCAATTGCAAAATATGGCATCGAAAACCAAGTTGACTACATCTCTACTGGCGGCGGTGCCTTCTTAGAATTTTTGGAAGGAAAAACCTTGCCAGCCTTTGCGGTTCTCGCTGAGCGCGCGAAAGACTAATTATGCTTAGAGCAACCAAAATTATTGCAACTTTAGGGCCCGCATCCGAGAAGCCAGAAGTCTTACGTGAGATGATTCGCGCGGGTGTTGATGTGGTGAGAATGAATTTTTCACATGGCACGGTTGCTGACCATAAGGCTCGCCATGATTTAGTACGCAGCATTTCTGCGGAAGCCGGAAAAGAAGTCGGCATCATGGCGGATTTGCAGGGCCCAAAAATTCGGGTTGGAAAATTTATTGATAACAAAATTCTTCTTAAGGAGGGCGAGAAATTTATCCTGGACGTTGCTTGTGAGTTGGGCAATCAGGAGCGTGTTGGCCTTGACTATAAAGAGTTGCCAAATGATGTGAAATCTGGCGATCGTCTTTTACTAAATGACGGCTTGGTAGTGTTGCGAGTCGAAAGCGTTAAAGGTGGCGAAATTTTTACCATCGTTGAGCAGGGTGGCCCACTTTCGAACAATAAAGGGATTAACCGCGCTGGTGGTGGATTGACCGCGCCTGCATTAACTGAAAAGGACATTGCAGATTTAGATGCGGCGATTGCGATGGGGGTAGATTTCTTGGCCATTAGCTTTCCAAAAGATGGCGCGGATATGGCCTATGCTCGTAAATTGGCCGATGCAGCCAGTGCAAAACATGGCGTTGGTCGAGTGCGAACAATTGCAAAAGTTGAGCGTGCTGAAGCAATTGAGCCAGAAGCACTCAAAAGTATCATTGCAGAAAGTGACGGCATTATGGTTGCTCGCGGTGACTTAGCAATTGAAGTGGGTAACGCGGCTGTACCTGCATTACAAAAGCGCATGATTGCGTGGGCGCGTGAGGCCGACAAATTTACTATCACTGCAACGCAAATGATGGAGTCGATGATAAATGCGCCTGTGCCAACACGTGCCGAGGTTAGTGATGTAGCCAATGCAGTATTAGATGGTACAGATGCTGTCATGCTCTCCGCAGAATCTGCTGCTGGTATGTATCCGGTGCAAACAATTAAAGCGATGGCGGAGATTTGTGTCGAAGCTGAAAAATCAGGTCGCGTAGAGTTGGATACAGACTTTTTGGATCAAACATTTACCCGCATTGATCAAACCATTGCATTGGGCGCCCTATTTACTGCACACCATTTAAATGCTAATGCAATCACAGCGTTGACAGATTCGGGGTCAACGGCTATTTGGATGAGTCGCCATAACATTCATGTGCCGATTTTTGCGTTGACCTCCAAGATTGCAACGCAGCGTGCTTTAAGTACCTATCGAAATGTGACCCCAATTGGTTTGAATTACACAAAAGATCGAGACACTGCATTACAAGAAGTTGAGGCTTGCTTAAAGAAATTAGGCGCAGTTCAAAATGGCGACACAGTCGTCCTGACATCTGGTGAGCCGATGGGTGAGCCCGGCGGCACCAATACCCTCAAGATTATTCACGTCAAATAACGATTTCTATTTAACCATTAACCCCAAAAAAGAGAACATTATGGCTTTGGTATCTTTACGACAACTCTTAGATCACGCTGCTGAAAATGGCTATGGCTTGCCAGCATTTAATGTCAATAACTTAGAGCAAGTGACGGCTGTTATGGAGGCTGCCAATGAAGCGGATTCTCCAGTCATCATGCAAGCGTCTGCTGGGGCACGGAAATATGCAGGAGAAGCATTCTTGCGTCATTTAATTTCTGCTGCCGTTGAAGCATATCCACATATTTCTGTAGTGATGCATCAGGACCATGGACAAAGCCCTGCAGTATGTATGGCTGCGATCAAGAGTGGCTTTACTAGCGTGATGATGGACGCCTCATTGGAGGCAGATGGTAAGTCGGTAGCTAGCTATGAATACAACGTCGATGTGTCTAGAGAGGTTGTTAAATTCTCTCACTCAATCGGCGTTACGGTAGAAGCGGAGCTTGGCGTATTAGGTTCTCTTGAAACCATGAAAGGCGATAAAGAGGATGGCCATGGAGCAGATGGCACCATGACGCGTGAACAGTTATTAACCGATGTAGAGCAAGCTGCTGATTTTGTAAAAGCTACCCAGTGTGATGCTTTAGCAATTGCAATTGGCACCAGTCATGGTGCATACAAGTTCACCAAGAAGCCAACTGGCGATATTTTGGCGATCGATCGTATTCGAGAAATTCATGCACGTATACCAAACACTCATTTAGTCATGCACGGTTCCTCCAGCGTCCCACAAGAGTTGCTTGCTGAGATTCGTGAATTCGGTGGTGATATGAAAGAAACCTATGGTGTCCCCGTAGAAGAAATTCAAGAGGGCATTAAGAATGGTGTGCGTAAGATCAACATTGATACGGATATTCGTTTTGCGATGACGGGCGCTATCCGTCGTTACCTCTTTGAGAATCCTAGTAAGTTTGATCCACGTGACTATCTAAAGCGAGCACGTGAGGCAGCCAAGAAAGTCTGTATTGCCCGGTTCCAGGCTTTTGGATCGGCAGGTCAAGCATCCAAAATTACCCCCATTCCATTAGAAAAAATGGCAGAGCTATACAAGAGCGGTAAGTTAGCTCAGATTGTGAAGTGATTTGAATATGCCTGCTTTATACGCAACTTCTATTCAGTCTTTGCCGTTACTTTCAAAAGGTAAAGTGCGCGATGTTTATGCGTTAGGTGATGACAAATTATTAATGATCACTACCGATCGTCTGTCCGCCTTTGATGTCGTCGTGGGGGAGTCGATTCCTGAAAAAGGGGTTGTTCTCAACCAGATGGCCAATTTTTGGTTTGATAAGTTGGGCGAAGTGATTCCGAATCACTTGACTGGCATTGATCCAGCCTCGGTTGTTGCGCCTAATGAAGTGGATCAAGTCAAAGGACGCGCGGTGGTTGCAAAACGCTTGAAGCCTATTTTGGTGGAAGCAGTCGTTCGCGGTTACTTGGCAGGTAGTGGCTGGAAAGATTACAAAGAGACCGGCAAAGTTTGCGGTATAGCCTTGCCTGCTGGCTTAGAAAATGCGCAAAAACTACCGGAGCCTATTTTTACTCCTGCTGCTAAGGCAGCAGTGGGTGAGCACGATGAAAATATTTCCTTTGAAAAAGTTGTTGAGCTTATTGGCGAGAAGTTAGCAAATCAAATTCGTGAAGTAAGTATTCGTTTGTACAAAGAGGCATCTGAGTATGCGGCCACCCGAGGGATCATTATTGCCGATACGAAGTTTGAATTCGGTTTAGATAATGCCGGTCAATTAGTGTTGATGGATGAAATTTTGACCGCCGACTCCTCGCGCTTTTGGCCACCAGAAACGTATTATGTTGGCTCCAACCCACCGTCTTATGACAAGCAGTGTGTACGGGACTGGTTGGAAACTGCAGAGGTAAATGGCAAATTGTGGCCAAAGACTGCCCCCGCACCGCAATTGCCAGCCGAGGTAGTTGAAAAGACTGCTCAAAAGTACCGCGAAGCCCTCGCCCGCCTGACCAAACAGGGGTAAGTCGGGGACAATAGAGGCCTTAATAGTGGTGGCAGCAATTTAGGACATTCGGGGAAGCAAGTGAGCAAAAAACCAATAGTCGGAATAGTGATGGGCTCCAATTCAGATTGGGACACCATGCAACATGCTGCTCAAATGCTAGAGCAATTTGGGGTTGCTCATGAAGCTAAAGTTCTCTCTGCACATCGCATGCCGGATGATATGTTCCAGTATGCAGAAAATGCTCAAAAAAACGGCTTACAAGCAATCATTGCCGGCGCAGGTGGTGCAGCACATTTACCAGGTATGTTGGCTTCTAAAACAATTGTGCCAGTGTACGGTGTGCCTGTGGCCAGTAAATATTTGCGCGGCGAAGATTCTTTGTACTCCATTGTCCAAATGCCAAAAGGAACCCCAGTTGCAACATTCGCAATTGGTGAGGCTGGCGCTGCAAATGCTGCTCTACATGTTATTGCCGGTCTCGCTTTGCACGATGCTGATTTGGCAAAACGTTTGGAAGCGTTTCGCGTGAAGCAATCCGATGCTGCCAGATCAATGAATTTGCCGGGATACTAATTACATGGCAGAGCGCATGGGACCCATCTTGCCGGGTTCGTATTTAGGAATATTGGGTGGTGGTCAGTTGGGTCGAATGTTTACCCAAGCTGCTCAAGCGATGGGCTATAAGGTATGCGTCTTGGATCCGAGTCCGGATAGTCCGGCAGGTTCAATAGCGGAGAAATGTATTCAGGCGGATTACACAGACTTCGTTGCCTTAAAAGAAATGGCCGCACTATGTGCTTCTGTAAGTACCGAATTTGAAAATGTTCCAGCACAAGCTTTAGACGAGTTAAAGTCTCTGGGTGTTTTTATTGCGCCACGAAGTGGCTGTGTTTCTTTGGCGCAAGATCGGATTGCTGAAAAAAACTTTCTGGCAACTTGGAAATCGGAAACCAATATTAGCCCTGCTCCAAATTTTGTAATTGCGCATGACGCCGATATCAGTCATGTGCTCGTGGATCTTTTTCCGGGGATTTTGAAAACCGCCCGTTTGGGCTATGACGGTAAAGGCCAAATTACTGTGCAGGCAGCGACCGATCTCCCTGCCGCTTGGGCTGAGCTGGGCAAGGTTCCCTGTGTTTTAGAGAAGCGCATGGAATTAGATTTTGAGGTTTCTGCATTAGTGGTTCGTGGTTATGACGATGCCGTGGTGGCTTACCCTGTTTCTCAAAATATCCATCGCGATGGTATTTTGCATACCTCGACAGTTCCGGCTCCGTCCTTAAAACCAGCACAAGAAAAGAAAATTATTGAGGCTGCTAAAGCGCTAATTCGCAAGATTGATTACGTAGGGGTGCTGTGCGTAGAATTCTTTGTTTTAAAAAATGGTGACATTGTTGCAAATGAAATCGCTCCACGCCCCCATAACTCAGGCCACTACACTATGGATGCATGTGTGAGTAGTCAATTTGAGCAGCAGGTTAGAGCGATGGCGCGACTACCATTGGGTGATACACGTCAATTGGCGCCAGTATCCATGCTCAATTTATTGGGTGATTTGTGGTTTGAAGGAAATTCGGATCAAGCAAGAGAGCCTGCCTGGGATAAAGTCCTTGCGCACCCCGACGCGAAGTTGCATCTTTATGGTAAGGCTGCCCCACGTATCGGTAGAAAGATGGGGCATATCAATTGTTTGGGCGAGGCATTAAATGAAGCTCGCCAGAACTGTGCTGCTGTTGCTCTTGAGTTGGGTATCGAGCCGTAAATGTCCGCTGAAAAATTGGATGATTCATTACTGCAGTCGTCAGCTGCGATTGATGAAGCGGTGAGAGTTCTTCGTAATGGAGGATTGGTTGCATTCCCTACCGAAACTGTTTATGGCTTGGGTGCTGATGCTAGAAATGCCGAGGCCATTAGGAAAATATTTACAACCAAAGGCAGACCTTCTAATCATCCTTTGATTGTGCACTTAGCATCCCTGAGACAAATGACCAACAGGAAATTGATTGGTCTGCAGTATTAGCAACTTGGGCTAGAGACGTATCAGAAGATACGCTGAAGTTGATTAATACATTTTGGCCTGGTCCGCTAACACTTGTTTTTAGAAAAGATAAAAGTGTTTTAGGTGAACTAACGGGCGGTCAAGATACAGTCGCAATCCGCGCCCCAGCCCACCCCATTGCACAAGAGCTATTGAGAAAATTTCAAGGTGCTTTAGTAGCGCCATCAGCCAATCGTTTTGGCAAAGTCTCTCCGACCTGCGCAGCCGATGTCCGCAGTGAGTTTGAGGGCGAAATTAACCTATTAGTGCTTGATGGTGGTGATTCTCTGGTGGGGATTGAATCGACCATCATTGATTTATCTTCAGGAGACCATGCTGTTTTACTTCGTCCGGGAGTGATCACTCCAAAAACGATTTTTAAAAAGACTGGCATCAAGGTCTATGGTCCTGGAGAGCAAATCAAGAATCAAGACTTGCCTAAGGTTTCTGGGAGTCTGAAGACGCACTATGCGCCCACAACACCATTACGCTTGTATTCGTCGGGTCGCGTTTAGATGCACTTACTGAGTTCCCCGATATCAAGTCTAGGGTAGTGGTCGCAGTATGGGGCTCTGATGCATCTCTAGTATTGCAAGATTATCCATCGATTGATGTTGAGGAAGTAACCGTTTCCAGTGATCCCACTGTTTTTGCTGGCCGACTGTACCGTACCCTGAGAGACTTAGACGGGCAGGCTTGGGATTTGTTTTGTTTCCAGAACCGCCCGCTGGAGAAGAGTGGGATGGGGTAAGAGATCGACTGCAGCGCGCATGTTTCGGTTCAGGACCATCCTCGAGCAACCACGTCAGCAGTTGATCGTGCGCTTCAAGACCCTTCCAGGCATTCGGATGGTTAATAAATGAGCTCACCGAATACAGCTTTCCGGATTTGCTGACTACATATCCAGAGATAGCCCTCACATCAGCAAGCGAACCCGTCTTAATTCTGGCTTCAGGCTTTTTCTTAAGATGTAAAAATTTGCGAAGTTGCGTCATTAAGCGATTGCGCATGGTTCCATCTGATCTCGCAATAGGAAGGCTGTTGTAAAAAATTTCGCCGACTGAGGGGTTTCTTGCAGTCAGTAGCAATTGATTCATCTGTCCAGTAGAGATTGCTTCATTTCGAGATAGTCCTGAGCCGTTTTCAATAGTAAGCCCAGGGAACAATAAGCCATTTTGCTTGAGCCAACTTTGGATGACCAGTTCGCCATTGACGGTTGTAGCGGGTTTACCGATTTTCTCAAGTGCGAGCGTTAATAAGAGCTGACGCGCCATGACATTATTGGAATACTTATTAATATCTAGCACATCATCTGCAAGGCTGATGCCCTCAAATTGCAGAAGGAGTTTGGCTGCCAGTGGAGTGGTGCCGTCTTTGCCAGTAGGTGGGTTAACCCAAGATCCACCAGCCAACTCCCAAGCTGCCGCAAAGCCTTGGGTTAAAAATGTGTTGGCGTCCAATGCGACTACGTTGTAATTGACCCCTTTGCATCCACTAGGAAATTCGCCCGAGAACTGGGCAGTTAGTGGTTGGTTGGCATTGGCCCCTGACTCTGGAGGAGTTGCTGACGTTTATGTATATGCCATATCAGCGTGGCGTCTCCCATCAGTATGGACAGAGTTATAAGCCAAGCGAGTCTGCTGGAGCTAACGCTACCATCCATTTAGTTGTCAATATCGATGGCAAAGATCTGGCGTGATTCAATGGGGTCAAGATTATTGAAGAAATGATCAAGCACTCGATGAAGAGGCGCATCTTCATGTGAAATAAGCCAGCGGTAGGCAAATGGCTCTCGGTTATAAAGTCCAGGATCATTCACCTCCTTCATTAGTAATTGGTTAGGGTTGCTCGATTGGTGTTCTTGTTGCTTAGATGCTAGGGGGGATTTTCGTGTCCCCGATCAAAATAAGCCACGGTATTGGGTAAGAGTTCTTTATTTGAGCTATTTTGTTTGGTAACAATAGCATCATGTCCCCAGAAAATCGCCTCCGATAAAGAACCAAATCGGAGATATTCATCATTTATGGTGGGTGGGTCGATGATGAAATCGACCTGACCACTTGATAGGTGATCTAGACCCTCCTGTTCAGTTTTTCGCCACTTGGGTCGAAACTCTTGTTGGGTGAAATCCCCTAATTTCTGTAATAGTAAATAAAAGACTCCAGGAGATGCTTCATAAGGTTTGTTGTCAAGATACGGAGCATATTTTCATGAATACTAAAATGCACTACTGGGTGGGCGTCGATCCATCTTTGCTCTGCAGGACTTAAGGGCGAGACATGCAATACCCCGCTAAATAAAAAGCCTTAGATAGTAATCATGTGGGCAATGAACCGACGCATGCTTTTTAGCTCTCGATAATGTTGTTCATGCGGCAGAACAAAATTAAATCTGCAATATTATTAATGCCCAGCTTATCAAATACCCGCGTCTTATATGTGGCAACGGTTTTATTGCTGATATGTAGCATGTCTGAGATCTGCTGATTAGTGTTGCCCTTGCCGAGATATTTCATGACCTGTAATTCGCGGTCAGAGATTAATGCAAGCTTGTCATTGTCTGTTAATGAACTATTGCCGTTCTTACCGTGAGTGAAAAAGTTATAGCCTTGAGAGATGGCAACGCAGGCGGCTGATATGACATCAGCCCCCGCAGTTTTATTAACAAAACCGTGACCTCCTAGTGAGCGAACCCTTCCGCCATAAACCGCTTCATCCATGTTGGACAAAATTAACATTCGAATTTCCGGATACAGGTGTCCAATTCTTCGAATGACATCAAAGCCATCTGTCTTTGGCATATCGAGGTCCAAGATAACCGTATTTTGATTCACCTCTTTAATGGATCGCAAGCATTCCTCGCCATTTTGGGCTTGACCAACGACTTCAAACATGAGTTGCTCTTGCAACATACTTTTGAGTGCCATCAGCATGGCCGGATGATCATCTACCAACATCACACGTTTTCTCATTACTTGTCTCCATTTTGGTTTAGGTTTTGATGGTGGTGCAGCGAAAAAATTGCTTTTGCGATTCGACTGTCGTTAATGTGAAGCATTTGATGGCGGCTAATAGGCGCCATCATGGCGCTGCCATAGCAATGATCTATTTGCCATACAGATAGATTCTCTAAATCCTTAACAAGTCCTGCTTTACTCGCGTAAAGCTGTGTTTGGGTGTACAACGAGCGTCGAATATTTTTGAATAGTTCATGCGAGAGAGTTTGATTACGAAGTTGAGGCATATTGAAATGAATGCCTTCCATCTCCAACTCTTGAATCCAATGTAGCTGCTCTGGATCTCCTGTGTAGTTCATGAAATGTAGCAATACGCCGAGGCGGCGCATGCGTAACAAACCTTCCTTACAAGAGTCAGCAAGATTCGATTCAGGAAGTGTCTGCATGCCAAGTGCCACTAATCCCACAGGTAAACGTGAATTGAGGATGAGATCACTCAGGGCGTCGATATAGTCACTCGAGGCGATTGCATGCGTTGGCATAGGCAAAATGCCAGGAATATAACGACCGCTGCGGTACCAGCAGGAAAATAGTATCGAGCCCCTCCATGAATAGGCGTAGTAATTGCCAATCCGATGCATTGAGAAGGGGTCTGAATAGTGATCCAGTCAGTTTTGTTCCTTTGCAATTAAAAATGGGTTCATGACAAATAGCCTGTCGTTTTGACCAGGTTTGGTGTTCTTCAAGAGCCTGGCTACTTAGGCCAAGCCAAGGGGGCGCCACAGGCATCATGTACTTCTTGGAAGGGTTTGTTCTTCCATGCCTTTACAAGCGTGTACAGCCGGGATTTCTGGCTCATCAGCATTCTCCAATCGGTGACTGTCCAGTCTAGGCAGGTCGGATTGGAGCGGTAAGGGCTTAAGACTGATTTATCTGTAGGAAATGACCTACTAGCTCCTCCAAAATATAGATAGGGGCCAAATCCTTAAATAATTTATGGAGATCGACCCTTGAAATACTTGGAACCAGACCTATATAATCAGAACTCCCAATGCGCGAGTGCTAAAATAGGCCTTTTGATACAAATCCCTGATAGTTTTGCGCATGAGAGATCACAAAGCATTGATTTATATAGTTTTTTAATTAGTTAACACTTACTAACATAGGAGAAGAGAGATGAATTTGCGTCCTTTACATGATCGCGTAATCATCAAGCGTTTGGATCAAGAATCAAAAACTGCATCCGGAATCATCATTCCTGACGCTGCCGCGGAGAAGCCTGATCAAGGTGAAATTCTGGCAGTTGGACCAGGCAAGCGTGATGAGGCCGGCAAGTTAAATGCACTCGATGTCAAAGTAGGCGATCGTGTGTTGTTTGGCAAATATGCTGGCCAAACAGTCAAAGTGGATAACGAAGAACTCATCGTGATGCGTGAAGACGACATCATGGCTGTTGTTCAGAAGTAATTTTGGAATTTAAGAGAGGAATTAAATCATGGCAGCAAAAGACGTTGTATTTGGAGATAACGCCCGCACCAAGATGGTTGAAGGTGTCAATATTCTTGCAAACGCAGTAAGAACCACTCTGGGCCCCAAAGGTCGCAATGTTGTAATTGAGCGTTCGTTTGGCGGTCCAACCGTTACAAAAGACGGCGTGTCAGTTGCAAAAGAAATTGAACTCAAAGACAAGCTTCAAAACATGGGCGCTCAGATGGTTAAGGAAGTTGCTTCCAAAACTGCTGACATCGCTGGTGACGGTACGACTACTGCAACCGTATTGGCGCAATCGATTGTGCGTGAGGGTATGAAGTATGTTGTGTCAGGCCACAACCCAATGGATTTGAAGCGCGGTATCGATAAAGCGGTAACTGCTGCTATTGAAGAGCTGAAAAAGATCAGCAAGCCTTGCACCACTACTAAAGAAATTGCTCAGGTCGGTTCCATCTCCGCTAATAGTGACCACAGCATTGGTCAGCGTATCGCGGAAGCAATGGAAAAAGTGGGTAAAGAGGGCGTGATTACTGTTGAAGACGGTAAATCATTGGAAGATGAGCTTGAAGTCGTTGAGGGTATGCAGTTTGATCGTGGCTACCTCTCTCCTTATTTCATTAATCAACCTGAAAAACAAGTTGCTGTACTGGATAACCCATTCGTACTCTTGTTTGATAAGAAGATTGCCAATATTCGTGATTTGCTGCCAGTACTTGAGCAGGTTGCAAAATCTGGTCGCCCATTATTGATTATTGCTGAGGATGTTGAAGGCGAAGCATTGGCAACATTGGTGGTTAATAACATTCGCGGCATTATCAAAACCTGTGCAGTGAAGGCTCCAGGCTTTGGCGATCGTCGTAAAGCCATGTTAGAGGATATCGCGATTTTGGCCGGCGGCACCGTGATCGCTGAAGAAATTGGCCTGACTTTAGAGAAAACCACTCTTGAGCACTTAGGTCAAGCTAGGCGCATTGAAGTAGGCAAAGAAAATACCATCATTATTGATGGTGCTGGTGACGCTAAGGCAATTGAAGCTCGTGTGAAGAACATTCGTGTTCAGATCGAAGAAGTAACTAGCGACTACGATAAAGAAAAACTACAAGAGCGCGTTGCTAAGTTGGCAGGCGGTGTTGCAGTCATTCGTGTTGGTGCTGCTACTGAAGTCGAAATGAAAGAGAAGAAAGCACGCGTCGATGATGCGTTGCATGCAACTCGTGCTGCTGTTGAAGAAGGTATTGTTCCTGGCGGTGGCGTAGCACTGATTCGTGCAATGCAAGGTATCAAGGGCTTGAAAGGTGATAACGCTGATCAAGACGCTGGTATCAGCATCGTATTGCGCGCTATGCAAGAGCCGCTTCGTGCGATCGTTAGCAACGCTGGTGAAGATGCTGGTGTTGTGGTTAATGCCGTTCAAGAAAGCAAAGGCAATAGTGGCTACAACGCTGCTTCTGGTGAGTATGGCGACCTCGTAGCACAAGGCGTTATTGACCCAACCAAAGTAACGAAGACCGCTTTGGTAAATGCAGTTTCTGTTGCTGGCTTGTTGTTAACCACTGATTGTGCAATCTCCGAGGCACCAAAAGAAGAATCTGCTGGTGGTGGTATGCCAGACATGGGTGGCATGGGCGGCATGGGCGGCATGATGTAATAGTTGCCTATGGTCTCTTGACCGTAGAAACAAAAACGCCCGGTTATGAAAGCCGGGCGTTTTTTATTGTCAAAATGATATCTAATTCAGACGCTAATCCGGTTGAATCCCTCCATCTTTGATAACTTTTTTCATGTTTACTAACCCCTGTGTGATCATCTCCTTAAGATGGCTAGGTCCTAGAGGTACAAATTCAAAGCCCTGTTGAATGAGTTGTTCCCGTAACTTTTGGTCTTTGAGCGCTAAATTTAGCGAATCGTTGAGTTTTTCAATCACAGCTGGGGGTGTTTTCCTTTGGGCGCCAATAAAGCCCCCATGTGGAAAATTCATAACCTTTGACGCTTTCATTGATGGTCGGTGTATTGGGCAACAAAGGAGATCGAGTTTTACTTGCCACACCTAGTACTTTCAATTTACCAGCACGAATATGCGGTAGCACTACAGATAATGCGCTAATCATTACAGGCACTTGGCCGGCCATCACATTAGTCACTGCTGCTGCGGCACCGCGATAGGGGATATGCACAATTGGTGCGCCAGTGTATTGACGGAATATTTCCATGCCGATGTGTTGTGGTGATCCATTGCCACCAGAGGTGTAATCAATCTCGCCGGGTTTTTCTTTAGCAATGCGCACGAGGTCTGCAGCGGTATTTCTAGGGAAAGATGGGTTGGCAACCATGACAAATGTAATCGCAGCCACCTCGGAAATTGGCGTAAAACTTTGAACGGGATCGTAGTCAATTTTTTTGTAGAGATTTGGCAACATTGTAAGAATGCTGTCATTAAATGCACCCAGCACATAACCATCGGGAGAACTTTGAGCAACCTTCGCTGTACCAATTAGTCCCGCTCCACCGGGAATATTTTCAATCGTGATGGCTTGACCAAGACTTTCACCCATCTTCTGCACAATCGGTCGCATCAAAATATCTACACCACTACCCGCTTGGAGCGGCATAATGGTTTGAATGGAACGATTGGGATAGTTTGTTTGTGCGCCTAGATTTCCTGGGTTGAATATCAAAAAACAAAGAACTATTATGTGTTTCACATCAAAAAACAAAGAACTATTATGTGTTTCACAAATGTTGTCTCCAATTAATAGTATTTTTTATCCCCATTCAAGTGTTTGGGTATGCATCTGGCCTACATTTTTTAAGCAAGAATTTCTCCAAATATGAAATGGGCTCTAGGTCATCGTAGAGGCATTTCTGATTATTGCGAATCTTCTGTTGTATGTTATTCCGAAATTGGTCATTAGTGGCTAACTTGATAGCAAGATCAATGTAGGATTCTTCTGAGTCAACAATGAGATCTTGTAGGCCAATGCGCTTGAGTATGCCGCTAGCTAATCTACCTCTCATAAATTTACCTTCTCTAGTGACAATGGGTAAATTACAGTCAATAGCTTGAATGGCGGTATTGAAGCCTGAGAAGCCTATGGTGTCTAGGAATACATGAGCCTTTGACATTAAACCATAGAACTGATCTGGACTTAGCCAGGGTGCAAAAACAATAAAGTCTTCAATAGAGAGACCCTCTTCTGAAAATGCATTACTTAAACGTTGAACCAATATGCTGGTCCAGGTTTTTTGCTGAGCAAAAAAAACAAATTTGCAGCACACCATTCTTTTAGCAATTTTTGCCAATACCCAGTCAAATTCAGGTGCATATTTAAAATATGCACCTGGGCATAAAAATATTGCTTCGTCTTCGTTTAGACCTAAGGCATTTAAATCAATGGTGGTAGGTTTGATCGGTAATTTTTTATAGGCACACCCAAGATTTGGAAGCTTGATTAATTCTTCAGTATAAAAATTTTCGCTGTTATCAGGTTCAAACAATTCTGCTGAGAGATAGTAGTCGATTGTTTTTAAGCCAGTTGTCTCGGGATGTCCCCAACTGGCCATCTGAATAGGGGCCAATCTCAAGGCTGCTAATTGAGTTGTCATTGGGTGCATACCGATCTCTGGATAAATAAGTACCTCGATATTATTTTCCAGCACACGTTTTGTCCAATCAGCTAGAGAAAATTGATTATCTATGACGGCTGTTAATCGATATCTGCTTTCTTCTATTTTGATATCGCTAGGGTCACCTAGATTAAAGATTTTTATATTAAATAAATTGCTATCAAGGTTATTGATCCACCCACTTGTAATAGCATTCCAAACTGAGTAGTTATTTTTTTGATTGCTAACAAATATTCCAATATTAATTTTGGAGCTAATTTCAATATTTCGAGTCTGAACATTCTTCTCCTGCCAAGGCCTCATTACTTTATTAACAACGGCCCCATATTTTTCTAAAAGTTCTTTGTTGTTGAGCTCTTGGTATGCGAGTAAAAATGGAAGATTTGTTTTAACTGCCTCAAAAGTCTCTTCGTTTTGATGATCATCCAGCCAATTTTCTAAATCGTTGAGGGCATTAGAAAATTGAGATCTTAAGTTTTCTAAGTTTTCTTTTTTTTTGAACATAAAGGGTATGTGCGTCAAGGGTATCGCCCAACGCGCTTGGCTGAAATCCGGATTTATTGCAAGACTATTGCAATAGTCTCTATATGCATCCTCATTTTGAGACAGCTCTAGGAGGGTGTTTGCTCGATTAAAGTACGCATCCAAAAAACGGGGGTTCAGATTTATTGCCTGATTATAGTAATTTAAAGCATTTTCTAATTTTTTCTGTTCGCGGAGAGCATTTCCAAGATTTGAATACGCAACGGAGAAGTTCGGATCAATTTTGATGGCATGCTCATAACTAGTAATTGCCTCAGTAGTGCGCATCAATCGCTGTTGTAGCACGCCACGATTGTTATATGTTTCAGCATCATAAACACCAAGTCTAATCAGCTGATCATAGCTGGCGATAGCCTCCTCAAAGCGATTGAGTTGCTGAAGAACATTACCTCGATTGAAGTAAGCTTCAGAATATTGATTGTTAGCATTAATAGCTGCGTCATAGCTTGCAATAGCTTCTTCAAATCGATTGAGTTGCTGAAGAACATTACCTCGATTGAAGCAAGCTTGCGCATAACTACTACAGGCCTGAATAGCAGCATTGAAGCTTTCAATCGCATCATGAGGTCGATTAAGTTGCTCAAGGATAAGCCCTTGATTATTGAATATTTCAGCTTTATTTTCAGCATATTGAAGAGCAGTATTTCCCAAATCTAGTGCTTCTTGAAAATGCCCCATTTGTGCTTTGAGAACTGAAAGTGGTTTTAAGATGTTGGGGTCATTTGGCGAGAGTTGGAGAGCTTTTTCATAATTAAGGCGAGCACCATCTAAATTATTCTGATGGTGTAGCCCAAGACCTCTTTCCATTAAATTGGCAACTACGCGTTGTATTTGGGCGTGATCTGTATTGGTCATTTATTAGGTAAATCAGTGCTATCAAAAAGGCATATTTTCTATAAGCATGATGAATTATGGCACTTTGTTGATTGCGTGTGACTTGCTCGCTCTTGTCTCTCAGTAATCAGCACTTTTAATTAATGGTCAATATCATTGTCATCTTGGATATAAAGTTATCGTATGTACTTAAATATTCAAGACCTTCTTTAAAAAGCTATTGAAGATTTTCAGAATGGAAATCATGCTGAGGCTAGTAGTATTCTTAAGCAGATCTTACAAGTTGATCCTAATAACTTGCCAGCGCTCCATATTCTCGGATTAATTAAAGCTTCTCGGGCTGACTACAAAGAGGCTGCAATCCTATTAGGAATGGCCGCCAAGATGAGCCCAGAAGATCCATCCATTCACTACAATTTCGCTAAAGCATTAATGGATTGTGGATCGGTCGAGGATTCAATTCGCCATCATATGAAGGCGGTTGAACTTATGCCTAATAATCCTCAGCCATGGCTTAATTATGGCGAAGCACAGTCTACCCTAGGGCGTCATAAACTTGCCCTTGAGCTATATCTGGGGAATATTTCTAGGCGGGAAAGAAATAAAAAAAATCGCTTAGGATATTACTCTGCAGATTTCCACAATCATGCTATAGGTTATTTGATTGCGGAACTCTTTGAGTTGCATGATAGAAATAGATTTGAACTATTTGGTTTTTCTTTTGGCCCAGCTCGCTGTGATGGTACGCGAAAACGTTTAGTTGAGGCGTTTGATCGATTTATTGAGGTTGATGATTTTTCTGACCTTGAAGTGGCAAAAATGAGCAGAGAGCTAGCAATTGATATTGCAATTGATTTGAATGGATTCACAAGAGGTGTAAGAGCTGAAATCTTTTCATATGGAGCTGCGCCAATTCAGGTGAATTATCTTGGCTATCCTGGAACAATGGGTGCCAGCTATATGGATTACATTATTGCGGATAAAACATTGATCCCATTCGATTTTCGGAGTCACTACTACTGAAAAAGTAGTGTTTTTACAAACTCTTATCAAGCGAATGATCGAAAGAGGGTTATTTCAGAGAGGCAATTTACAGGACGTGAGTTAGGTTTTCCGGAAAACGGCTTCATTTTTTATTGTTTCAATAATAACTTTAAGGTATTGCCCTCAACATTTTCATCATGTATGAGGATATTAAAAGCGGTGGAGGGGAGTGCTCTTTGGCTTTTGCAAGATAATTTATCGGCAGTAAATAATCTTCGAAGAGAAGATGCACTTGCTGGTATTGATCCAGACAGACTAATTTTCGCTGAACGCATGTCGCTGGCTGATCACTTGGCGCGTCATAAATATGACGACTTATTTCTTGATACTCTTCCATACAATGCCTACACGACTACTAGCGATGCTCTTTGGGCTGGCTTACCTGTATTGACTGTTGCTGGAAAATCGTTTGCTAGCCGAGTTTCGGCAAGCTTGCTAAGCGCAGTTGGATTGTCTGAATTAGTGATGCTCAATCAATCCGAGTTTGAATCCTACGCTATTGCTTTGGCGCATGATCCCCACAAATTAGATGCTGTTAAAGAAAAATTATTGCAAAACAGACCAAGCCAACCGCTTTTTGATACCCTGGTTTTTACTAAAAATTTAGAGGCAGCATACGAAAAAATGTATGCAATATATCAAGATTGGCTACCCCCAGAGATGATCGAAATATAAGTAATTCTTATTTTCTGGCTCTGGGGATGGATTTCAAAACATGAAGAGGCTCTTGGATTATTACTCTACAGCTTTGACCATATCTTCCACGACCTTCTTCGCATCGCCGAAGACCATCATGGTTTTATCCATATAGAAGAGTTCGTTATCTAAGCCAGCATAGCCAGCTGCCATCGAGCGCTTGTTGACAATGATCGTTTTTGCTTTAAAGGCTTCCAAAATAGGCATGCCAAAAATAGGGCTGCCAGGCGTACGGGCGGCCGGATTAACCACATCATTTGCGCCCAAAATAAGTACTACATCAGCTTGTCCAAAGTCGCTGTTGATATCTTCCATTTCAAATACTTGATCGTATGGAACCTCGGCCTCTGCTAGCAATACGTTCATATGCCCAGGCATGCGACCTGCTACTGGGTGAATTGCATATTTCACGGTAACACCATGATGAGTTAGTTTTTCGGTCAATTCTTTAAGGGCATGCTGAGCGCGTGCTACTGCAAGACCGTAACCTGGAACGATGATTACAGTGTCAGCATTCTCCATTAAGAAGGCTGCATCTTCAGGGGAGCCTGTTTTGTAGTTCTTAGGGCCGCCATCATCGCCACCACCAGCGGTAGCTTCAGCGCCAAAGCCGCCAAGCAATACCGCAAGAATGGAGCGGTTCATGGCCTTACACATGATGTATGAAAGAATCGCGCCAGAGGAACCTACGCAAGCACCAGCAATAATCAAAACGGGGTTATTGAGGGTAAAGCCAATGCCAGCTGCTGCCCATCCTGAATAGCTATTGAGCATCGAAACAACCACCGGCATATCAGCGCCACCGATTGGGATGATTAAAGTGACGCCCAATACCAATGCAATTGCGCACATTGCCAAGAAGGCTGCATGACTATCGACTAGGTAATATGCAATGCCGGCACCAACCATGGATACTGCCAGAATCAGGTTTAATAAATGTTGACCAGAAAAACTTACTGGCTTCCCACTCACTTTTCCAGAGAGTTTTCCGAAAGCAATAACAGAGGCGGTAAAGGTAATTGCTCCGATAAACGCTCCAATAAAGAGTTCAATTTTTTGAGCGCCAGTATGGTCATGCGCGGTATTAAAGACGGCAGCGATCGCAATTAAAACAGCTGATAAACCAACAAAAGAGTGCATCAATGCCACGAGCTCAGGCATCTTCGTCATTTGTACACGCTTAGCCGCTAGGGTACCAATGATGGCGCCACCTATCACCGCAATGGCAATCAGTGAAATGACAGGCTTGAAGTCTGGAATAAAAAAGGTGGTGATGACCGCCAGCAACATACCAATCATGCCAAACGTGTTGCCTTGGCGTGAAGTAGTTGGGGAAGACAAGCCACGCAAAGCGAGGATGAACAGCACCGATGAAACGAGATAGGAAATTGCAGTTATGTTTGACATAGTTTTAGTCTCTTGTGGTCTCTAGCGAGGTTTTGTTCTATTTATTTAGCTGCGTCAGCATTTGCTTTGGGAGCTTTTTTCTTAAACATCTCCAGCATGCGACGTGTCACCATAAAGCCACCAAAAATATTGATAGAGGCTAAGAAAACGGCGATTGCACCAATGACGCTAGTGAGGGTAATTTCATCGCTACCAATCACTTCGGTCTGCAAGAGTGCGCCAACAATAATGATTCCGGAGATAGCGTTTGTCACGGCCATGAGGGGGGTGTGCAATGCAGGTGTAACGTTCCAAACCACATGGTAGCCAACGAAAATGGCTAATATAAACACTGTAATGTTTTGGACAGTGAGGATGCTTTGAAAAGCAGCGAGATCCATGATGTTTCCTTCTTATCCTGTATAGATGTTCTATTAGTTTTTGCGAATAGCTTGACCATCGCGACACATTAAGCAGGCAGTAACAATGTCATCATCATTTGGAATGACTAACTTTGCTTCTTTGTCGATAATGAGTTTCAGAAAGTCAATTAAGTTGCGGGCATAGAGCGCTGAGGCATCTGCCGCAACCATGCTGGCTAAATTAGTGTAGCCAACAATCTTTGCGCCATTTATATCGACGACTTTATCTGCTTGAGTTAATGGACAGTTGCCAGAGCCGTTATCTCCTTTGCCAGCAGCCAAGTCAATCACTACCGAGCCAGGTTTCATATTGGCAACGGTATCGCTATGCAGTAGTACTGGCGGTTTTCGGCCCGGAATTAATGCGGTAGTAATCACAATGTCCGCTTGTTGTGCTCTTTCGGCAATCAGAGCAGCCTGACGCTTCATCCAAGCCTCTGGCATCGGTCTAGCATAGCCGCCAACACCTTGGGCGGTTTTGCGTTCCTCATCGGTTTCATAGGGAACATCAACAAATTTTGCGCCCAATGATTCGATTTGCTCCTTGGCAGCAGGGCGAACATCTGATGCTTCTATAACTGCGCCAAGACGTTTTGCGGTTGCAATAGCCTGTAAGCCAGCAACACCCGCACCAAGAATCAGTACGCGCGCTGCTTTTACAGTTCCTGCCGCTGTCACCAACATCGGCATGAAGCGTTGATATTCATTGGCGGCAACCATGACAGCCTTATAGCCTGCGATGTTTGCTTGAGATGACAGCACATCCATGCTTTGTGCGCGTGTAGTGCGGGGTGCCGTTTCTAGAGAGAAGCCAGTAATGCCTTGTGCTGCCATCGCGGCAATGTTGTCATTGTTAAATGGATCGAGCATGCCAATTAGCACACTGCCAGTTGAGATTTGCTTTAGTTCCGAAGTTTCTGGAGCGCGCACTTTGAGAACGATTTCTGCTCCAAACGCATCGGCCGCGCTACCAATCGATGCGCCAACTGCTTCATAGGCCGAATCGGGTTGACTGGCATTGACGCCAGCACCCTTTTGAACGACAACGGTATGGCCCTGACCAACGAGTTTTTTTACAGTTTCTGGTGTGGCAGCAACTCGGGTTTCTCCAGGTTTAGTTTCCAGTGGCACTCCTATGCGCATGGCATGTCTCCAAAAGCAAAATTTTTAAAAACGTATTTTAGATAAACGAGCCTAAAAGACCCTATTTACTTACCCCCGTAAGCCCATCATGATTTTTGCCTAAATCTCGGTTAAATCGGGCTAACACTTTTACAATGTGGCTTATCAGCTTATATTGAATTCTCGCATTTTTTGATGATCCAGCTCAATTCTTCGGCAATCCCGTCGTCCAACCCCAAGAAAGTCGTTATTGGCATGTCTGGGGGCGTGGATTCGTCGGTTGCCGCTTGGATGCTCAAGGAACAGGGCTACGAGGTTGTGGGCCTGTTTATGAAGAATTGGGAGGATGACGATAACGACGAACACTGCTCTGCCCGACAGGATTGGCTGGATGTCGTGTCGGTTGCTGACTTAATTGGTATTGACGTTGAGGCAGTCAATTTTGCTGCGGAATACCGTGAGCGCGTCTTCGCTGAATTTCTTCGGGAGTATGCGGCTGGAAGAACCCCAAATCCTGATGTGCTGTGCAATACTGAAATTAAATTTAAGGCATTTTTAGATCATGCGATGAGTCTCGGTGCAGATGCGATTGCAACTGGACACTACGCGCGCGCGCGCCATGAAAATGGTAGTGTGCAATTATTAAAGGCGTTGGACGCAAGCAAAGACCAAAGTTATTTCTTGCATCGCTTGACGCAACAACAATTGGCAAATGTTTTATTTCCCTTGGGGGAGATCCCGAAAACAGAGGTACGAAAGATTGCTGAAAAGATTGGGTTGCACAACGCTAAGAAAAAAGACTCCACCGGCATTTGTTTTATTGGTGAACGCCCTTTTCGAGAGTTCTTAAATCGCTATTTACCGCGAGAGCCAGGCCCGATTAAAACGCTCGAGGGCAAAGTGGTGGGGGGGCACATGGGCTTAGCATTTTTTACTCTTGGTCAGCGTAAAGGCATTGGACTAGGCGGCAGTCAAGATGGCACTGGAGACGCTTGGTACGTTGCTCGGAAGGATGTGGCGAACAAGACTCTATATGTTGTCCAAAGCCATGAGCACCCATGGTTATTGGCGAATACGTTTGATGCGATTGATGCAAGTTGGGTTGCCGATTCGGCTCCCGTAAGCGGAAATTACTCTGCGAAGATACGTTATCGTCAAGCGGATTCAGCATGCGGATTCAATCCAGGCAGTGAAATTTCAAAATTTAGTTTGAGTTTTCCGGAGTCACAGTGGGCGGTGACTCCTGGTCAATCTGCTGTTTTATATGACGGAGACGTTTGCTTGGGCGGTGGAATTATTTCCGCCTAAATTATTTATGCAGCAGGTGGTTCAATTTCAATAAACGACGCGCGTTGTAATAATTTTTGATACAAGTGATTTAAATTTGGAAATTATGCTTGCCATTGAATTTCTGGAAAACGAAATAATAAGTAACCAATTGCGCAACCAGCGGCAACATCTGCTAGGGTCATTTGGTTGTCATGACACCATGCATTTTCACCAAGATTTTCTGACATTTGCTCAAGTGCTTTATTGATTGATTTTGCCGATTTGCCTATCTACCCAAGCAGAACTTTGTTCATTCGCAGAGCGCCAGGTACGCTCAAGTCGAGCTAAGATGCCTGCGTCCATTACACCATCGGCTAATGCTTCCCAAGTTTTGACGGAAGCACGTTCCCGGTTATCGGTGGGAATGAGTTTGCTGACCGGGCTCAAGCCGTCGGCATATTCCGCTATGACTCCAGAGTCATAGATGGCCTCGCCATCGTCCGCAATCAGGCACGGCACCTTCCCTAGGGGGTTGGAATTGGCAATTTTTGTGTCTGCAGCCTAGACATTGTCAAGTTCAAGGTCCAGATCGAGCTTCTTTTCCAGGAAAAGAATGCGTACTTTGCGTACATAGGGGCTAGTGAGGGATCCAATGAGTTTCATGGGGCACAGTATAGCTATCAAAACAGGGGTTTGCCAGAGCTAGAACGCATTAAAATCAAGATTTTCTGATACTTAAAACTCCATCGCAAAGGCAATATTCGTGAGTCAGCCGCTTTCTACCCTTAATGCCCTTTCCCCATTAGACGGCCGCTATGCCGGAAAACTCGATGCGCTTCGCCCCTGGTTGTCCGAGGCTGCATTCATGCGCCAACGCGTTTTTGTTGAGATTCATTGGCTCCTGGCATTGGCAGCGGCTGGATTGCCAGATGTGCCAAAAATTAATTCGGCAGATGAAGCTTTTTTACTCTCCATGCCAGAACTATTTTCGGATGCAGATGCACAACGCATCAAGGACATTGAGGCAGTCACCAATCACGATGTCAAGGCTGTGGAATATTTCTTGAAAGAAAAGGTAGCCGGCCGCCCTGATCTACTAAAGGCAAGTGAATTTATCCACTTTGCTTGTACCTCGGAAGACATCAACAATACTTCTCATGGGTTAATGTTGCGTGGCGCACGAGATGAAGTTCTTCTACCTCAACTGCGTAAAGTGCTTGCTACATTAACCGACTTAGCGCTTGAGCACGCCAAGGCGCCATTGTTGTCCCGTACTCATGGCCAACCTGCATCTCCCTCTACCCTTGGAAAAGAGATCGCCAATATTGCTAAGCGTTTAGAGCGGGCAATCGAGGCGATTGCTTCCGTTCCGCTACTTGGCAAAATGAATGGCGCCGTAGGTAATTACAGCGCACACCTATTTGCTTATCCGGATTTTGATTGGGAGAATTTCTCGAAAGATGTCGTCGAAAAGCGCCTAGGCCTAACCTTTAATCCATATACAATTCAGATTGAACCGCACGATGGTATGGCGCAATTATTTGATGCTATCGCGCGTGCAAACACCATTCTTTTGGATATGAATCGTGATTTCTGGGCATACATTTCAGTTGGTTACTTTAAACAGCGCACCAAAGCTGGTGAAATCGGTTCTTCTACCATGCCGCATAAAGTAAATCCAATTGACTTTGAAAACTCGGAAGGCAATCTCGGTGTTGCCAATGCCCTGTTGCGTCACCTTGCTGAGAAGCTGCCAATTTCTCGCTGGCAACGCGATCTGACCGACTCTACGGTATTGCGTAATCTCGGTCCTGCATTTGGTCACAGTGTGCTAGCTTATGACAGCGCCTTACGCGGTCTAGGTAAGCTGAAAGTAAATCATGCTGCTATCGCTGCTGATTTGGACGAGTGCTGGGAAGTTTTGGCTGAACCAGTGCAAACGGTTATGCGCCGGTATGGCATTGAAAATCCTTATGAGCAGTTAAAAGAATTGACGCGCGGAAAAGGTATTAATCAAGCAGATTTACAAAACTTTATTCGTGGCTTGAAGATTCCGGAAGATGCAAAAGCGCGTTTATTGGAAATGACACCATCTTCATACCTAGGTAAGGCGGTTGAATTGACCGAACGTCTCAAAAAGTGAGCGTAACTTCGGGGTCAGAGTACGGGGCGCGCCCTCGGTTCTGGTTTTCTGTTTACCAACTGCTGTGGCATCTGCTATTGCCATTAGCATTTGTGCGTCTTGTTTGGCGTGCCCGCCATTCATTTGCATACTTGCATCACATACCAGAGCGTCTTGGCTTTGGATATGGCAAGCCCCTTACTAAGGGCTCTATTTGGATTCATGCAGTTTCGGTTGGGGAGACGAGCGCAGCACAACCATTGATCGACGCTTATCTTGCGCGTGGTGAATCGATCTTACTTACACATATGACCCTTAATGGGCGTCGTACCGGTAAACAGCTTTTTAATCATGCGATTGCTTTTGGACAAATACGGCAAGTTTATTTGCCCTATGACCTTTGCTGGTCCGTAGAGCATTTTCTAAAAACCTTTAGACCAAAATTCGGGCTTTTTATGGAGACCGAAGCCTGGCCAACAATCGTTTTTCGTTGTGCTGAGATTGACCTGCCCCTCTTCTTAGTAAATGCTCGTTTATCCGAGAGGAGCGCTCGACGTGTGAGTCGCTTTGGAAATGCCGGCCGTGCTTTATTTCAAGCGTTTGCTGGAATCTTGGCACAAACCGAATTTGATGCTAAACGGTATCGTAATTTAGGCGTTGAAAATGTTTTGATTGCTGGCAATCTTAAGTTTGATGTTCCCTTGGATTCGTGTTTAGTTGCTCAAGGCAAAACTTGGCAGCAGGCATTACATGCCCGTAAGCGTCTCATGGTCTGTGCCGCCAGTACGCGTGATGGTGAAGAAGAAATTATCCTGAAGGCATGGAAAGACTTATTGCTCAGCAATACTGTTGAGATTCAACCATTACTATGTATCGTCCCCCGACATCCTGAGCGTTTTACAGAAGTGGCGGATCAGATTCATGGGGCGGGATTCAAATACCGTCGCCGTTCTGAATGGCAAGATGTCCCCAAAGATGATGTCGGGTTAGATGTCATTTTGGGGAATTCGATGGGGGAGATGCCGATGTATTACAGTGCATCGGATCTCGTAATCATGGGCGGAAGTTTATTGCCATTTGGTGGCCAGAATCTGATTGAAGCTTGTGCGGCAGGCTGCCCAGTTCTATTGGGTGAGCATACATACAACTTTCAACAGGCCGCACTTGATGCTGTTGCCGTTGGCGCGGCTAAACGAATCCAGGGTGAGTTATTGTTGGGCGATACAACCGCCTTAATGGAATTTCTGAAAGAATTGCTACTAAACAGTGCAGAGCTATTAAAGATGCATCATGCTGCCGAGAATTACGCCGTTGAACATCAGGGGGCAACCAAGCGAATCTTGGCCGCTCTTGATCAGCAAATTACTGTTTAAGCTTTTTGCCTAAACTCGTGCCCCATATAGTTTGGGTCATCATTACGCGCATTGTCATCTGCCCTTGATTAGATCTTCGCGGGTAACGCCAAGCCACATTGCCAGAGCAGCGGCAACGAAAACGGATGAATAAATACCAAACAAAATACCGATCGTAAGCGCTAGGGCAAAGTAGAACAGGGTTGGACCACCAAAAATCAGCATAGCCAGAACCATCATCTCGGTACTGCCGTGAGTGATTACGGTACGGCTAATAGTGCTGATGATCGCATTATCAATGACTTCGCGGGTATTCATCTTGCGATATTTTTGGAAGTTCTCACGAATACGGTCAAAGATCACCACCGATTCATTGACGGAATAGCCTAAGACAGCCAAAACTGCTGCTAAAACAGAGAGTGAAAATTCCCAATGGAAAAATGCAAAGAAGCCAAGAATGATCACTACGTCATGCAAGTTGGCGATGATGCCGGCAACCGCAAACTTCCACTCAAATCGGAAGGATAGGTAAAGAACAATACCGATGATCACAAAAATCAATGCTTTTAAGCCATCAATGGCGAGTTCTTGACCAACTTGTGGGCCAACAAACTCAACGCGTTGCAATTTGACGCCAGTGCTTACGGGATCAAGAGCTTGCATGACCGCATTGCTTTGGTCGGCAGAGGAAATCAGCTTTCCATCAGCATCTTTTTGGAGTGGAAGGCGGATCATCACATCGCGTGAGCTGCCAAAGTTTTGAATTTGAGTATCGGTATAGCCTAATTTTTCGACTTTTGAGCGGATGGAATCCAATGGTGCAGTTTGAGGATAGGTCACCTCCATGACGGTTCCGCCCGTGAACTCAATCGAAAGATGTAGACCGTTATGCCAAAGAAAGAAAACTGCAGCTAGGAAGGTAATTAATGAGATAGCGTTGAGCACCAATGCATGGCGCATGAACGGAATATCTTTTTTGATCCTAAAAAATTCCATGACTTATTTCTCCTGTGGGCGCCAAACTTGGCCGATTGCCAGTTTCTGTATCTTCTTATGTCTGCCATACCAAAGGTTGACTAGACCGCGAGAGAAAAAGACAGCCGAGAACATGGAAGTCAGAATACCTAAGCAGTGAACCACGGCAAAGCCTTTGATTGGGCCTGAACCAAATGCCAGCAGCGCAAGGCCGGCAATCAGGGTGGTGACGTTAGAGTCAAGAATAGTTGCCCAAGCTTTATCAAAGCCAACCGCAATTGCGGTTTGTGGCGATGAGCCATTACGCAGCTCTTCGCGGATACGCTCATTGATTAACACGTTAGAGTCAATTGCCATACCCAGTGCTAACGCCATCGCAGCAATGCCCGGTAATGTGAGCGTTGCTTGCAACATTGACAGCACTGAAATCAGAAGTAGTAAGTTGACGGCTAATGCCACAACTGAGAAGGTGCCAAACAACAAGTAATAAGCGATCATGAAAATCGAGATTGCTGCAAATCCAATCAATAATGATTTGAAGCCCTTCTCGATATTCTCAGCGCCTAAGCTTGGTCCAATGGTACGTTCCTCAATAATTTCCATGGGCGCTGCCAAAGATCCTGCGCGCAGCAAGAGGGCCAAGTCGTTGGCGCTCTCGGTAGTTGGTTGACCAGTGATTTGAAATTTAGAGCCAAATTCTCCTTGAATCGTGGCGATAGTAAGTACTTCACCCTTACCTTTTTCAAACAAAATCATGCCCATTGGTTTGCCGATATTTTCACGAGTCACTTCTTGCATGACGCGACCACCAGTTGCATCCAAGGAGATATTTACGGCAGGGCGCTGATTTTGATCAAAGCTTGCGCTAGCATCCGTGATTCGGTCACCACTAAAGATGACGGATTTTTTGAGAACACCCAAACGATTTTCACCAAACCGGAAAGTATCCATTCCAGGGGGCGGTGTTTCACCGATGCCAATGGTTGATGCTAGCGGGTCAGCAAGTCGTGATTCAAGAGTAGCAGTACGACCAATAATATCTTTGGCGCGAGCTGTATCTTGTACGCCTGGCAACTGCACCACAATACGCTCCGCACCTTGTTGCTGAATGACAGGCTCTTTTACCGCCAACTCATTGACGCGCTTATTGAGCGTGATGATATTTTGTTTAACTGCATTGTCTTGAATGTCTTTCAATGCTTTTGGCTTAAATTCCCCGATGAGTTTTGTAGAGCTTCCTCCTGCTTTCACTAGCCAAATAAGATCTGGTTGGGAGGCATTTAAAAGCGTACGAGCGACATCCGCTTCATCGGCGTTTCCAAAATTGATCGAAATGGTGTCTGGATTACGATCAATCCCTTGATGACGAATATTTTTATCGCGCAATTGGCTGCGAATATCAGTTGCTAGTGACGTCACTTTTTTCTGTACTGCACCCTTCATATCGACTTGCAATAGGAAGTAGACGCCACCGCGCAAATCCAGCCCTAAAGGCATTGGTAATGCGTTGATTGCATTAAGCCATCCTGGAGTATTGGATAGCAGATTTAATGCTACTGTGTAGTTGGGATCATTCTGATTGATATTCAATTTTTGTTGCAATAAATCACGGGCACACAATTGAATGTCCGTGTTGTTAAAGCGAACTTTGATTGAGCCAACATTGCCAGCGCTCTCAAAAAATACGCCAGTACTGTTGATATCCGAATCGGCGAGAATTTTCTCGACGCGAGACTGCGTTGCCAAATCAACCTTAATGGTTGGTTTGGCAGACGAGACCTGAACCGCTGGTGCTTCACCATAGAAATTTGGTAATGAGTAAAGTCCGCCGATGAGTAAAGCAACGGCGATAACGATGTACTTCCAAAGTGGGTAGCGATTCATATTGAGATACTTTTAAACAAGCGTATTAACAAGACCTATTAGACTGACTTCAAGGTGCCCTTAGGCAATACGGTAGTAATCGCACCTTTTTGCAGTTGCACTTGAGTATTTGCTGCAATTTCAACAGTAACCACATCATCTTTAATGGCAGTGACTTTGCCAAAGAGACCGCCCACGGTGAGGACTTCATCACCAACTGCTAATGCTGCAAGCATTGCTTTCGTTTCTTTTTGGCGCTTCATTTGTGGGCGGATTATGATGAAGTACAGCACTGCAAACATCAAAATCAACGGGAGGAAGCTCATTAAGCCACCCGCATCTGCGCCCGCGGCTGGAGCCTGAGCAAAAGCATTGCTAATCCACATAGAAAACCTCCATTAATGACAAATAGAAACCACATTTTTTGGGGGGCTTGAATAAATCAGCCGTAAACCCGCAATTCTAAACGGTATGGGGCTTTAGAGGTGATTTCCGGGGGTTATTGCCTCTCTGGGGCTATTAATCCTGACCGGGCTCAACGCCGCGCTGGCGATTGGCATGAAATTCCTCGCGATAGGCGCTAAGACGATCCTTGCTGAGCGCCTCCCGCACCTCGGTCATGAGTTGGAGGTAATACGAGAGATTGTGGATGGTATTTAATTGTGATCCCAAGATTTCATTTGCTTTTTGTAAGTGATTTAAATAGGACCGAGTGAAGTTTTGGCAGGTGTAACAGGTGCAGGTTGGATCCAGCGGGCGATCATCGTCCTTATAGCCAGAATTGCGCAATTTCAGATCGCCAAAGCGGGTAAAAAGCCATCCATTGCGCGCATTACGGGTAGGCATGACGCAATCGAACATATCAATCCCCAAGCTAACACCCAGAATCAAATCTTCTGAAGTGCCCACACCCATCAGATAGTGGGGCATATGCGCTGGTAATTTTGGCGCCGTGAAATTGAGAATTCGTTCAAACTCCGGTTTCGGTTCGCCAACGGATAGCCCCCCAATGGCAATACCATCAAAGCCTTGTTGACTGACTGCCTCTAAAGAAAATTCGCGCAGGCTCTCAAACATGCCACCTTGCACAATGCCAAAGAGGCCATTGCCAGTATTCAGCTCCCTAAAGCGTTTCAGGGAGCGATCACCCCAACGCAAAGACATTTCTAATGAAGCGCGAGCGGTTTTTTCGGAGGTAGGCTGGCCTTTAGTTTCGTAGGGGGTGCACTCATCAAATTGCATAGCAATATCGCTGTTTAAAACCGCCTGGATTTCCATGGATACCTCTGGGGACATAAATAGTTTGTCACCATTGATCGGCGAAGCAAATGTCACGCCTTCTTCCGAGATCTTGCGTAACGCCCCTAAACTAAATACCTGAAAGCCGCCAGAGTCAGTAAGAATGGGTTTATCCCAGCCCATAAAGCGGTGCAGACCACCATGTTTTTTGATGACATCCAAGCCTGGTCGTAACCAAAGATGAAACGTGTTGCCCAGAATGATTTGTGCTTTTGCTTCATGAAGATCGCGTGGCGTCATCGCCTTTACGGTCCCATAAGTGCCTACAGGCATAAAGATTGGGGTTTGCACACTACCGTGAGGAAGATCTAATTGACCCAAGCGTGCGGGGCTCTGGGAGTCGCGCGCCAAAATGGAAAAGTGAACAGGTTTATTCATAGCAATCAACTCTCAAGTCGGCAAAGAAACATGGCGTCCCCGTAACTGAAGAAGCGATATTTCTGTTCGATAGCATGTTGATAAGCGGCACGAATATTTTCCATGCCTGCAAATGCGCTGACCAACATTAATAAAGTGGATTTTGGCAGATGAAAGTTCGTTAGTAGGCAATCCACCGTTTTAAATGAATATCCAGGAGTGATAAAGAGATTCGTCTCGCCACTACTTTGACCAGTTAATGCTTGGCTTTCCAGGGCTCGTAAGCTGGTGGTGCCTACGGCAATAATTCTCCCGCCTTGATTTTTGGTCTCCGAGATCGTCTGAAGGGTTCTCTCAGGAATGGAAAACCATTCAGAGTGCATCCGATGTTTTGATAAGTCTTCTTCGCGAACGGGGCTGAAAGTGCCAGCCCCGACATGCAAGGTTACGGTAGCTTGCTTCACTCCATGGTCGCTAAGTTGCTTTAGCATGGATTCATCAAAGTGCAACCCTGCAGTCGGCGCAGCAACAGCACCGGGATTTTGGGCAACAACCGTTTGATAGCGTTTGGCATCCTCGCTGTCAGGCTGATGCTCAATGTATGGGGGAAGTGGTAATTCACCAAAGCGATCAAGCAATGCAAACACATTTTCAGGAAAACGAACCTCATAAAAACGACCGTCACAGCCAATCATTTCAACTGGAAAGGTCTCGCCAGCAGCATTGTGGATATGAACAATAGCATCTGTTTTAGGGACTTTGGATGCCCGAATTTGTACCCAAGCCTGTTTATCTCCAATAATACGTTCAATCAAGATTTCAACGTTTCCGCCAGTTTCTTTTTTGCCATGCAACCGGGCTAGAATAACCTTGGTGTCATTAAAGACTAAAAGGTCTCCAGGATGAATCAGGTTAATAATCTCTTTAAACTGGAGGTCTGTTAACTTGGCACGATCAACACCATTTAGCTTGACCTCTAGGAGGCGACTATCGGTTCTATTGGCCAATGGATGTTGGGCAATGAGTTCGGCAGGAAGGTCGTAATTGAAGTCAGAAAGTCGCATAGCATTACCATCAGGTATTAGATTTTAACGATGACTACGAAGCAAGCGCCAAATACTCTCCAAAAGATGGGATTAAACAGCCCCATGGCTCTTGCTTTGCACCTACCGTCGCGCTATGAGGATGGGACCGAGTTGGCGACGATCGAAGAATGCCTAGTGCAAGGACGATTTCATTCCATTCAGACTCAAGGGGTGGTGATTCGTAATCAGGCGCTCTTTCGACCAAGACGGCAGATGCTCGTCACGATTGAGGATGACACTGCAATCTTGCAATTACGCTTTCTGAATTTTTATCCTAGTCAACAAAAGCAGATGGCAATCGGGGCACATCTTCGCGTACGAGGAGATGTGCGTGAAGGTTTTCAAGGTCCCGAGATGGTTCACCCTGCTGTCAAAGCAGTTGCTCCCGATGCGCCCTTGCCAAAAAGTTTGACACCGGTCTATCCAGCTAGCGCTGGAGTGTCGCAGGCAGCCATTCGGAAAGCGGTGACGCAAGCCTTACGCGAATCCAGTTTGCAGGATAGTTTGGCGGAATTCTTGCCAAAGAAGTTGATGGCTGAATTATTGCCAAGTAATGACTGGCCAACTCTCCAATCAGCAATTACGTATCTTCACCAACCTCCAGCTGACGCAGATACCCAAGCCCTATTGGATCGAACGCACGCCGCATGGCGTCGGGTACAGTTTGAAGAGCTTCTGGCTCAGCAAATCTCCCTAAAGCGAGCCCACGCAATTCGGAGAGAGCGACACGCTCCAAGCTTTAGTGACGGTAAGAGGCTTAATAGCCTAGAAGATCGCTTGTTGAAGGTATTGCCATTTGAACTAACAAACTCTCAAACAAAAGTCTGGGGTGAAATTGCTTCGGACCTGTCAAAGGCTTTTCCGATGAATCGTCTATTGCAAGGAGATGTGGGGAGCGGGAAGACGGTAATTGCCGCATTGGCAGCGGCTCGTGTGATGGAGCACGAATTTCAAGCTGCCATTATGGCCCCCACAGAAATATTAGCCGAGCAACACTATTTAAAGATGATGGAGTGGTTTGAGCCCTTGGGCATACAAGTGGTCTGGTTATCCGGGAGCCTGAAAGCAAAAGAAAAACGCTTAGCGCAAGAGCAAATTGAAACTGGCGTTGCTCAGCTAATTATTGGAACGCATGCCCTGATTCAGGAAACTGTCCGCTTTGCTATGTTAGGCTTGGCGGTGATTGATGAACAGCATCGTTTTGGTGTTCGTCAGCGCTTAGAAATCCAGCAGCGCGTCGGCTCTGAGCTGTTCTATTGTCACCAACTCATGATGTCTGCTACTCCCATACCTCGGACATTGGCTATGACGTATTACGCTGACTTGGATGTATCGGTTATCGACGAATTGCCTCCAGGCCGTAAGCCGATTACAACTAAGGTTGTAAAAGATGGTCGTCGCGACGAAGTGATTCAAGGATTGCAAAGTTGGCTATCCAAAGGGTTACAAGCATATTGGGTTTGTCCATTAATTGAAGGGTCCGAGGCTTTGCAGTTACAAACTGCCGTTGAGAGCTTTGAACAGCTAACGCAGGCTTTACCAGAATTTAAAGTTGGCCTCGTGCATGGACGACTTAAGGCAGAAGAGAAGGCTGCTGTGATGGCCGCGTTTAAAACCAATGAGATCCAACTTTTAGTGGCTACGACCGTGATTGAAGTTGGGGTTGATGTTCCGAATGCTGCTTTAATGGTGATTGAGCATGCCGAACGTTTTAGTTACGCACAGATTCATCAATTGAGAGGGCGTGTTGGGCGTGGAACGACAGATTCAGTTTGCATTTTGATGTACTCAGAACCTTTATCCATTGCCGCTAAAGAGCGTTTACAAACGTTGCGCGAGACCTCGGATGGATTTGTGATTGCGGAGCGTGATTTATCCTTGCGTGGACCGGGTGAGCTCTTGGGGGCAAAACAATCGGGCGATGCCATGTTGCGATTTGTGGATTTACAGCGCGATGCTTGGCTAATTGAATTGGCTCAGCGGGCTGCAGATCGCTTATTGGCAGAACATGCAGATATTGTGGGGCGACGCTTAGAGCGTTGGTTGGGTTCTCGCGCAGAGTTTCTAAAGGCATAATTTACGAATGTCCTTTAGTGATCGTCTTCGCGCCTATGCTTATTTAATTCGCTTAGATAAGCCTATCGGCACTCTGCTCTTGCTATGGCCAACGCTATGGGCTCTGTGGCTAGCTAGCAGTGGTATTCCAGACCCCCAAATTTTGTTAATTTTTGTAGTGGGCACATTCTTAATGCGTAGCGCGGGCTGCGCCATGAATGATTATGCGGATCGTGATTTTGATCGCTATGTACAGAGAACCCAAGGGCGCTCAGTCACAAGCGGAAAAATCTCTGGTAAGGAGGCGATTAGCGTCGCAGTCATACTAGCTTTGATGGCTTTTTTGCTCACTCAACCCTTGAATCTTTATACAAAGCAGCTCTCAGTGTTGGCGCTGATAGTAGCCTTTATTTACCCATTCACAAAACGCTTTTTTGCGATGCCTCAAGCGGTACTTGGAATTGCATTTGGCTTCGGTATTCCGATGGCTTATGCGGCTATATTGAACTTTATCCCCTTAGAAGCTTGGATTCTATTTATTGGCAATCTATTTTGGGCGATAGCCTATGACACGGCGTATGCAATGGTCGATCGCGAGGACGATCTACGTCTGGGTTTGCGAACATCAGCAATTACTTTTGGAAAATATGATGTGATCGCTATTGGTACGAGTTACGCCATTCTGTTCATTACTCAGTTGTGGGTAGCTCAACTTGCCGACTTAAGTAATTATTTTTTGGTAGGCTGGGTGATGGCACTGGGGTGCGCTATTTACCACATGAAACTTGTTGCTACTCGAAAGCGGGAAGAGTGTTTCCTAGCATTTCGTCATAACAATTGGCTGGGCGGATTTTTATTTTTTGGGATTGTATTGGGCCTTAGCCTGAATTAATTTTCCGATTGGCGCCAAAACCATATTAGTTTTTGCCCAACTCGTCACCCATGGTTTTACCCCGTTGACTGGCGGCGTCAATCGCCTTTTCCAGAATTTCATGCCAGCCATGTTGCTGCATCATGTCCAGTGCAGCAGCCGTTGTGCCTCCTTTGGAGGTAACGCGTTCACACAGGACGCCGGCATGCTCATCGGAGTTATGGGCGAGTTGCGTGGCTCCTTCGAGTGTTGCGTAGGCAAGTTTGCGAGCAGTTTTTGCATCAAGACCAAGCTTTTCACCAGCGGATTGCATTGCTTTGATAAAGGCAAACACATACGCTGGGCCGCTACCAGATACAGCAGTAACAGCATCCATTAATTTTTCATCAGATACCCAAACGGTTTGACCGACGGCATTGCAAATCGTTTCAGCAAGAGTGCGATCCGATGTATCCACTGCGGCATCGGCAAATAGGCCAGTAATCCCTTTTCCAATAAGTGCGGGAGTATTTGGCATTGCGCGCACGCAGCGGGTGTGATCAAGCCAGCGGCTCATGTCCTTGAGTCGAATGCTTGCAGCAATACTCAGGATGAGTGGCCCAGGTGCGGTTGCATGTTTAAGTTTGGAGGCTAATCCTTTGGCAACAACATTAAAGTCCTGCGGCTTAATTGCCATTACGACAACATTATTTTTTGAGAAATCAAAAGCAATTTGCTCAAGTGCGCCAATTCCTTGAACGCCAAAATCCTTATAAAGCTTTAAAGCAGTTGTGGCATTCGCTTCCACTACCGAAATTTGGTTTGGCTCAAAGCCATTATTTAAAAGGCCACTGATTAAGGCGCGCCCCATATTCCCCCCACCTACAAAAGTAATGTGGGCATTGCTTTTGTTCTGCATATTTTGTTGTGAGCTCATTTGGTAATCTTGTCGCGCTTCCCAAAAATGGCAGTTCCTACTCTAACCATTGTGCTGCCTTCTGTGATCGCAGCCTCTAGATCATCTGACATACCCATGGAAAGGGTATCAAAAAATAGGTAGCCAGGGTTCATGGCACGGTTAGACTGGATCTTCTGAAAACAGTCCCGAACCGCCGCAAAAGCATCCCGTTGAACTTGGGGATTAGGGCTTGGGGCTGGAATAGCCATTAATCCTCGTAAAACCACATTGGGTAGTTTACTAATGGCATCGCAAAGTTCTTGCGCTTCACTGAGTGGCACACCGCTTTTGCTTTCTTCTTCGCTGACATTGACCTGAACGCACAGTTGTAACTCCGCTAACTCTGGAAATTCTGCGCGTTGTGCTGAGAGACGTTCGGCAATCTTGAGACGATCAATGCTGTGCATCCAGTCAAAATGCTCGGCAACCTCTCGGGTCTTATTGCTTTGTAGTGGCCCAATAAAATGCCAAACTAACCAGGGCCGCAGTTTTTCGAGTTGGATAATCTTCTCGACGCCTTCCTGTACATAGTTTTCACCAAAAGCCGACTGTCCGGCGTGCATTGCCTCCTCTACAGCGGATGCTGGAAACGTTTTACTGACGGCAAGCAGTTCAATTTCTTCGGGCTCACGTTTTGCTGCCAGGGCTGCCAGCTCTATGCGATTTCTGACCTGAATGAGATTGACGACAATTGAGTTCATTAAGTATTGTTGGGCTTTTGAATGAGTTGATCGACGATTTCAATCCAGTGCAATACTGGATTCTCGTCTTGTTGCAGATGGGTAATGCACCCAATATTTCCCGAAACAATAACTTCTGCTCCAGATTCTTTGCAGGCTGTATTTAAGTTGGTCAGCTTGTTCATACGAAGCTGCGCTCGGAGAGCTCAGGTTGAGTAACGGAGTATGTGCCAGCTGAGCCACAGCAAAGATGGTTATCGTTACAGAGTCGTACGCTAATGCCTAAGCTTATCAAGAGACCTTCAACTTTGCCCAGAATTTGTTGGCTATGCTGCAGGGTGCAAGGCGGGTGGCAAACCACTCCAGGTTTCTGATCTGCACCAATGAGATCTACTAGTTTGCTTTGCAACGTTGGCAAAATTTCTGCAATATCTTTGGTTAATTCAGAAATTTTTTTTGCTTTATGGGCATAAATTGGGTCATTTGCTAATAAGTGACCGTAGTCCTTCACCATGACCCCGCAGCTAGAAGCTGTCATCACAATAACTCCAACCCCTTGTTCAACTAGTGGCCACCAAGCATCAATATTTTGTTTGGCATTGCTTAAACCCCCATCTTGGTCATTGAGGTGATAACGCAATGCACCGCAACAGGTGGCGTTGGGAGCGCTGATGAGTTGAATCTTAAGAGCATCCAACACACGCGCAGTAACGGAATTGATATTTGGCAGCATGCCAGGTTGAACGCATCCTTCCAAAATCAGCATCTTGCGAGTATGTTGCGCTTGAGGTCGAGCGTATGGATCGGTTGATTGCGATAACGCTTTACTCTGTGACCGGAATCTTGCGCTGAATGCTGCTTGGCAGCAGAGGGCGCACAAAACGTCCCAATGCCATCGCTGAATTGAATGATGCTGGATTTGTTAAGCCTTCCTTCAAGGGAAATTTCGTGTGCATTAACCAGCGAGCTCATCAATGGAATCGCAGCCTTTACTGCAGCTGCTGCGCCAGAAAGACGAAAGGTGAGCTCACCATCTTTGTGGTCATCCCCAATCCAGCAGCTTGCGGATAGTGGCAGAGGTTGACCAGCCCAAGTGTTCAGAATTTCCAAAGCTTTTGCCTGAGAAATTTGACAACGTAGTGTTGAAGTCGCGGCAGGCTTGGGCAATACCTTGACGGATGCTTCTAGGAGAAGGGATAAGGTTCCCATCGATCCTGGTATCAAACGCGATACATCATAGCCGGCAACGTTCTTCATTACTTTGCCGCCAAAGGAAAGGTCCTGTCCCTTGCCATCCAGAATACGAGTGCCTAAAACAAAGTCTCGAAAATTGCCAACACTAATTCGACCAGGACCCGCCAATCCTGAGGCAATGGCGCCGCCAAACGTAGCATGCTCACCAAAGTGAGGCGGTTCAAAAGCTAACACCTGATTTTTTTCTGCAAGAGCCGTTTCGATCTCTTTTAGCGGAGTGCCCGCACAAGCGGTGATCACCAACTCTTCAGGTTGGTATTCCAAAATACCAAGGTATGCGCGGGTATCTAGTTTTGTGAAGGAGTTGGGATTTCCATACCAAGATTTAGTGCCACCACCCTCAATAGAAAGGGGCACTTTATTCTTAGCGGCATTAAGAATCTGCTCACGAAATCCTTCAATAGTTGAACTGGTTGCGGCCATTAAAAACGCTCCAATTCAGGATGGGGTAACTTCCCGCCACTGATCCGCATGCGCCCATATTCTGCGCAACGGTTTAAGGTTGGGGTGGCCTTGTCAGGGTTAAGCAATTTCTCCGGATCAAATTCGGCTTTGACACCCCAAAAGGATTCCCGTTCACCCCCTCCAAATTGCACGCATATGGAGTTGATTTTTTCGATTCCAACGCCATGTTCGCCAGTGATGGCGCCGCCGAGTTCAACACAGGCTTCCAAAATTTCAGTGCCGAATTCTTCCGCGCGATGCCATTCTTCCTGATCGGCGCCATTAAATAAAATGAGCGGATGCATATTGCCATCCCCTGCATGAAATACATTCAAACATCCCAAACCGTATTTTTCTTCCATACCTTGAATACGCTTTAACAGAGTTGCAATGTGTCGGCGGGGAATCGTTCCATCCATGCAGTAGTAATCTGGCGCTAAGCGACCTGCAGCAGGGAAAGCGTTTTTGCGGCCGCTCCAAAATTTTAAGCGCTCAGTCTCATCTTTAGAAATCTGAATACCGCTTGCGCCAGATTGTTCGAGCACCTTGGTCATGCGTTCTATTTCTTCGGCAACCTCTTCTGGTGTGCCGTCCGATTCACAACCAGGCAACATGGCTGCAGCATCAAGGTCATACCCAGCGTGTACGAATTCTTCAACGGCGCGAGTGGCGGCTTTATCCATCATCTCCAGGCCCGCAGGAATAATGCCTGCGGCAATGATGGCGGCAACAGCATTTCCACCTTTTTCAATATCGTCAAAGTTGGCCATAATGACGCGGGCTAGTTTTGGCTTGGCAACTAATTTCACAGTAACTTCAGTAACCACTGCCAACATGCCTTCACTGCCCATCATGATGGCCATTAAATCTAAGCCTGGTGAGTCTGGCGCTAGACTGCCAAATTCGACAACATCGCCGTTCATAAGTACGCCACGTACTCGCAAAACGTTATGCAAGGTCAAGCCATACTTTAAACAGTGCACGCCACCAGAGTTTTCATTAACATTTCCGCCAATCGAGCACGCAATTTGAGAAGAAGGATCTGGGGCGTAATACAAACCGAGGTGAGCGACTGCTTCAGAAATAGCTAGATTGCGAACACCTGGTTGCACAACGGCTGTTCTCGTAAAGGGAACAATACTGATAATTTTTTTGAGTTTGGCGAGTGATAGCACTAGACCTTGAGAAATTGGCATGGCACCACCCGATAAGCCCGTTCTGGATCCGCGTGGGACAACCGGTATTTGCATCTCAAAACAAACTCTCAAAATCTTGGCGACTTGTTCTTCTGTCTCTGGAAGGGCAACCGCTAGAGGCATCCGACGATATGCCGCAAGACCATCACATTCATACGGAATCGTGTCCTCCGGCTCCCAGAGTAAGGCATGCCCTGGAAGGATCGGGCGCAAAGCCGATACCAGTTTGGACTGAAGGGCGCCAATTGCTGCAATATCGGGGGGTGTGGTCACCATATTCATGACATTCATTTTAGCCATTTACCTATAATTAAGCTCATGGGTAATCGACTATCAAAAATCACCACCAGAACAGGTGATGCTGGCATGACTAGCCTTGGAGACGGAAGTCGCGTTGAAAAGGATCATTTGCGTATTTGTGCAATGGGCGATATTGATGAGCTCAATTCAGAAATCGGTGTTTTGATGACCGAAGCCATCCCAGAATCGATTGCCGAGGAGCTCAAAGTTCTCTTTTTACAGATTCAGCACGATTTATTTGATTTAGGTGGCGAACTCTGTATTCCAAATTACAAATTGCTCAATCCAAAACACGTTGCGCAGTTGGATGTCTGGCTTGAAAAGCACAACCAACAACTCCCGCCATTAACAGAATTTATTCTGCCGGGCGGTACGCGTGCTGCTGCTCAAGCATATTTTGTAGAACGGTTTGTCGAAGGGCAGAGCGCTCAATTGTGCGTTTAGGTTGGGAGGAGCCCTTGTATGATTCCCCCAGGCAATACGTAAATCGCTTGTCTAACCTTCTTTTTGTGATCGCACGAATCTTGAATCGTGCTGCCGGCGGAACGGATGTCCTTTGGAAGCACGAAAAAAAGAGACTAAATAAATTAGTCTCTTTTTTGCTGAGCCCTACCTTACTTTTTCTTACTTCTGCGTTTTTTAACTGCGGCCGCAAGACGCTCGAGTACTTGCACTGAATCGTCCCAATTGATACAGGCATCGGTGATACTTTTTCCATACTCCAGTTTTCTGGGGTCATCTTTGCCTGGCGTAAATTTCTGAGCACCATCATTGAGATGGCTTTCAATCATGACGCCAAAAATCTGATTTGATCCAGACTCAATTTGTTGAGCAACATCATCTGCAACTACGATTTGACGCTCATGTTTTTTGCTGGAATTGGCGTGAGATAAATCAACCATCAAACTGCCATGAAGCTTGCCAGCCTCGAGCTTGGAGCAGGCTGCCTGAACAAATTTTGCTTCATAGTTCGGCTCTTTACCGCCACGCAAAATAACGTGGCAGTCTTTATTGCCTTTGGTTTCTACAACCGATACCTGACCGTTTTTATGAACGGATAAAAAGTGGTGTGGGCGACCCGCTGCCAAAATGGCGTCAGTTGCAATCTTAATATTGCCATCGGTACCATTTTTAAATCCGATCGGTGCAGAGAGACCAGAAGCTAATTCACGATGAACTTGACTTTCTGTCGTGCGAGCACCAATCGCGCCCCATGAGATGAGATCGGCAATGTATTGCGGAGAAATAACATCTAAGAATTCACTGCCTGCAGGCATACCAAGGCGATTGATCTCCATTAAGACTTGGCGAGCAAGTCGCAAACCTTCTTCGATGCGATAAGACTCATCAAGGTAGGGGTCATTAATTAAACCCTTCCAGCCAACGGTAGTGCGTGGTTTTTCAAAATAAACGCGCATCACGATTTCTAATTCACCGGAAAAACGCTCACGCTCACCCAAAAGCCGTTGGCAATACTTTAGTGCAGCTCTTGAATCATGAATTGAGCATGGCCCAATGATGACGAGCAGACGATCATCTTTGCCATGAATGATGTCGCGAGTCTTTTTGCGAGTTTTGCTGATGAGGGCTTCTGTTGGTGTTCCAGAAATAGGAAAAAAACGGATCAAGTGTTCTGGCGGTGGCAGAACTGAAATATTGTCAATGCGTTGATCGTCGGTATCCGATGTTTTATCAACAGCAGAGTACCAATTTGCGGGATTTGTATTTTGTTGGCTCATACGGCTATTTTAAGCCGTAATTTGCCAATATTAGGCGGCGCCCACGGTAAGGCTATCAATCTTCAGTGTTTGGCTGCCCAACCCCGACTGGCACACTTTGACCTTCCTTACCGCAAACACCAACGCCGCCATCCAATTTCAGGTCGTTACCGATCATCGATACCTGCTTTAAGGACTCTGGACCACTGCCGATAATAGTGGCGCCTTTGACGGGGTATTGGATTTTTTCGTTTTCTACCCAATATGCCTCTGATGCAGAGAAGACAAATTTACCGCTGGTGATATCGACCTGACCGCCACCAAAGTTGACTGCATATAAACCCCGCTTAATACTTGCTACTATTTCTTGGGGGTCGTCTTTGCCGGCAAGCATGTATGTGTTGGTCATGCGTAGCATTGGTAGAGAGGCAAAGCTTTCACGACGACCGTTCCCAGTAAGTGGCATTTTCATGAATCTGGCATTCAAGCTATCCTGAATGTAGCCTTTTAAGATCCCGTCCTCAATCAACGTGGTGCATTGCGTTGGAGTGCCTTCATCATCAATATTGAGGGAGCCTCTGCGTCCAGATAAGGTGCCATCATCGACTACTGTGACTCCTTTGGCAGCAACGCGTTCGCCAATGCGACCTGCAAATGCAGAAGATCCTTTGCTATTAAAGTCGCCTTCAAGTCCGTGGCCAACTGCTTCGTGCAAAAGAACGCCTGGCCAGCCGGACCCCATTACCACCGTCATCGGACCAGCGGGCGCAGGGCGCGACTCTAAATTAATGAGTGCACCCATCCACGGCTTCATCAACATAGCGATTAATCAGATCTACATCGAAGTAAAGATAGTCATGGCGTGCGCCACTACCCGATGAGCCCGATTCACGGCGCCCATTTTGTTCGGCGATGACGTGAACAGAAACTCGTACTAGCGGACGAATATCTGCCGCGAGTAAGCCATTGGCTCTGGCGACCAATACGACATCAAACTCACCAGCTAGACTTGCCATGACCTGAATAATGCGCGGATCGCGTGCCTTTGCACGACGCTCAATACCCTCAAGGAGGGCAATCTTTTCCTTGGGTTGTAAGGAGTCAAGTGGGTTAAGGTCGGAGTACAGCTTGTTGGAAGCCGGGCTAAATATTTTCTTTGCTACAGCGTGTTTACCGCCTTGAGGGCCGATTACTCGTGTAGCTTTAGCAGCCTTGCTTAGTGCTTCTAGGTTGATTTCATCAGAGTATGCAAACGCTGTTTATCCCTATAAATTGCTCGTACCCCAACGCCTTGATTAATGCTGAAGCTGCCAGATTTGACTATTCCCTCTTCAAGGCTCCAGCTCTCGCTACGCGTGTGTTGAAAATAAAGATCGGCATCACCAAGATGGTGAGTAAAAAGAGTTCCAAAAGTACGATGAAGATCTTGTTCAGATAAGCCAGTCGGCTCTAGGAGAATCGATTTGGCTACTTTGATGAGGTCTGCTTGTTTTTTGGCTTTTGCCCAATTCGCTGGAAATAATGCTTCGGGTGCAGTCATGTGATTCAGTAGAGCTTTCGGTGAGCAAGGGCTGGTAACTGAGAGCGTACCTCGTTTATTTTTTCTTTGCTTAAAACACCTGAAATAAAACCCTCTCCTTCAGGTAAATCTGCTACAGGGGTCAACTAGGAGGCTCTGCCCCCAAGTACGGCGTTGATTTTTGGGACCCCCCTTGGGCCGATGACAGGACATAGCATTGATTTTCAATGGCGCGGGCGCGCAATAGAATTTCCCAATGCGCCTTGCCGGTAGTGTAGGTAAAGGCTGCTGGAATAATGTGGCAATCGACGATACCCATGGCACGATAGAGTTCAGGGAGCCGGAGGTCATAGCAAAGGCTGAGACCAAAAGTCCATCCGCAGTTGTCATGGAAAATCTTGAGAACGCTTGGATGATTTCCTGCTTCTATCGTTTCCGATTCCTGATAGCGTTCGGTCTTGGTTTGAAAGCCAAACAAATGAATCTTGTCATAGCATCCGATCTGCTGACCATCAGGATTAAAAGCCAGTATGGAATTAAGTACTTTTCCAGGCTCTTGCATTTCCAGCGGAATAGTTCCTGCAATCAAGTAAATGGAATTATCTTTTGCAAAATTAGCTAATTGGTCTTGTATGGGGCCAATACCAAATGGCTCTCGAATATCGACCTTATCCGTGTCTTTCAGTCCCATTATGCAAAAGTACTCAGGAAGGGCAATAACTCTTGCGCCATCTTTAGCTGCCGCATCAATAAGCCTACCTGCTGTAGTTAAGTTTTCCTGTAGGTCTGAAGAGGAGACCATTTGTATCGACGCGATCTTTAGCGTTGCGGAATTGCTCATAAGAATCTAATTACCGGGATTTGAAGGTCGGCTAGAGTTGGCTGGGTTATCCAGGCTAGGCTTAGTTTGCTCTTTAAGCAACTCTTTTCTACGAATGGAATCCAGCGTTGATGAATCGACAGGTTGCCCTTTTTGATCCAGCGGGATAACTTCTGGATTCTCCCAAGATCCTTGGACTAGGTAATCCGATTGCAGGCTACGATTGATTTGGCTAGTCAGAAGGTATTGACCAACCAGGGCGCCTAAACCAACGATGGGATTAATCGCAAAAGCTGCGAGTGAACCTGCTGTGGCATCAATCGTTGGGAAAATAGTAATTCGTAAATCTTGAGTCTGCTTAGGAAAATTAATTTGACCACTCATGGCCACGCGCGCTTGATCAAGATTCATGTTGAATTGTTGGGTTTGCGCGACTCCATTAGCAATGTCAAAGTTGCCACTAATCGAGCTAAACGGGGTGCCCTTGGTCACGATATTTCCGAGGCTACCCTGTAGATCGAGTGTCGCAAAGCGGAATAGCCTTTGGAGGCTAAGAACATCCAAAAGTTTTGCACCACTAGAGTTCACTTCCAGTAAGCAGCCTTTTTCTAAATTAAGACTTGCTTTTCCAGAAAGAGTTTCAAATTGCGGTTTAAAAGGCGCTCCATCCCATTCTATGTCCGCAGTTACTTTTCCTTGGCCGCCCTCAACGGACTTTTGTGGAGTCCAGTGCGCAATGATTTGCCCAGCGTCTTTGATATCCATGCTGATACTCAGAGAGCTATGATCAGGCGTATTTTTTGTGCTGCCTCGCCACTGACCACTAATAGTATTGGTGCCCTGCGGATTGCTTGTTTGAATAGACTGAATTTTCAGTACGTTATCCAGCGTACTCGTTTTAATCTTGATTTGGCCTAATTGTGCTTTTGACCAAGCAAAATTATCAATCGTGATATCGAGGCTCGGTATAGATTCAGGGGTAAGTGATTTCTTTGGGGTATTTGCTTGCGTGCTAGGGTTTGGAATGGGGTCGGGCAAGACAAGTTTTGCAAGTCGCCCGCTAAAAAGCCCGCTAGGGTTTACTTTGCTAGCAGGTTGATATTGAAGCTGATCAGATATTAATGGTGCGCCTAGGCGTACATCCCATACATTTTTTTTGCGATTTGCAACAACATTCACATCTTGCCATGAGCGATCGAGGAAGATCATTTTTTTGGCTTGAACTGTTATTTGAGCATTGTTTGAATTCGTTTCAAAGGATTGAGGCTGAGCCGATTTTTTGACTTCTAAAAAATCTTGCCATGCATCTAAATTGAATTCATTAGTCGCTAAATTTAGATTAAAGCCTTGTGAAGGCAGGCTTGGTTGAGCCCCAATACCAATACTTTGCCGAATTTCATCATCTCGGCCGAGCGCTCCTTGCAAAGAGTACAGATCACCAAATTTTCCAGACCAGCTAGCGCGATTGGGATTGCTTTTATCGCTCGCAAAAGTTTTGATATTCAGCTCGCCAGATAACGGTGTGCCTACCATTTTTTTTACGGGAGCAGGAGCATTTAACCCACAGTTTCGTAAATCAAAGCGAATGCTAGAGTCGCTGCCCAGCTTATTGAAGCTGATCTTGCCATCGTATTGAATGGCGCCGCTCATCGCATTTAGGATTGGGGTTAAATCAGGGCGAGTAGAATTTGCGAAGTAGTCTTTTACAAAGTGAGTCTGCACCTCTCCTGTAACGTTGAATATTTCTCTGTTTTGTTGATCAGCACTGGAAATCTTGATCGTGCCCCCTAGAAAATTTGCAGAAACAGTATCAAACTCAGGATTCGTTTCGGTAATGCGAATATTGCCTTTTAGGTTCTCAAAAGGCGGGATGCCACTCCATTCCGCACGATTGCCGGGAAGGGTTAGTTTCAAATCCACATTGGTATCGGCCGAACCAGATAATGGAATTTTTAACCCAAGATTTAAATTGACTGGACCGCTGACTCTTAAGCTTTGTTCAATCTTGCTATGTCTTTTACCAGGAGGAGAGGCATAAAAATAGTCCAGCATTTGCGCCACCTCACCGTTTGCTTTACCAGTGACTGACAGCATTAGCTGTCTTGCGCTGACATCTTCAATTGCAGCATGAAAGTCGGCCAGAGCAATTTGTTTATAGTTTGCCTTGCTGATATCTACAGCAAAGTTTGCATTAGTCATCTCAATATTGCCATTGACATTACTGAAGGTTGACCATGTTCCTTGATTGACCGACAAGTTTGGAACGGGACTAAATGTTGCTCCAATGATGGGAAGTGTCAAACTGAATTCACCCTGTTGTTTATTGGAAAACGGTACCTGGTTGGGGTTACCCTTAATGTGAAGACGCCCATCGCGAATCACTCCCGTATCAAATGCCTTGCTTAAATAGAGCCGGACATCTTTCCCCATTCCTACTGGTAAATAGCGATACGCTGTTTTTAGGTTGGCCTTATCAAATTCCATATCTAGGGCCATAAAGTCTGCTTCTTTTGGGTTTCCTGAAATGTAATTCAGACTCAGTGTGGTTGAAATTTGTGGATTGCTCAGCGCCAACTTTTTAGTATTAATGTTCCAGTGACCACGTTGTTTGGACCAAGTAATTTGACCATTAGCACGGTCAAGCTGAATATTTGGATCCTCTAATAACTCGTAAACCTCGAGCCCAAGATCTTTGGAATTTAAGGAGAAACTTCCTTCTTTTTGGGTAGAAGTAACAAAGCCAGAAAGATTGGTAACCGATGGCATTGATTTATTAATACCCTTGAAGCTAAGGTTGTTGAGTTTTGCGCTAACGCTGAAATCCAATTTGTTAGACTTAAACCAACCCCCGGGGATATTGAGCGCAGATAATGGCGATTTGCTTTCGGACCAGTGGATGTCCAGGTCTTCGAGTTCGCCTTCTGCTGCCGATGCCTTGATCCACTGATGAACCTTTTTGGAAAGTGGCAAATTTAGAGCAAATAGTGCTACGTCCTCAACAGAAATTTTGGGTGAGGAAAAGCCAAATTCTTTAATTTCACCATCCTCACCTGGTGGGCGCCAACGGAAGGTCACCGGACTGAGCCTATCGAGTGGTGCTGATTTAGGGCTACCCATCTCACGCCACGCAAAAGATTTCGTAGAGACCGCAATCAAGCCATCGTTTGTCTCTTGTAAGAGATTGGCTTCTAGTCTTCCAAGAGCAATCGCATCTTCGTTTTTCGATAATTGCACGACGAGATCATCGACTGCGATAAAAAACTCACCGCCATCCGGTTTGGCATTATCAATTTTTATGGTGCCGTTGGAGCTTAACTTGCCCTCTAGGCTACTGAGATTAACTTTGAAGTCCTTAGCAATTTGATTTAAATCGAGATCATTGATTTCCCAAGAGAGGTTACCAATCCAGTCATGCCAATTGCCTGCTTGACCTCCCAGGTGATGTACAAAGTTAACATTGACTTCCGCTAGCCCCTTATTCCAGGGGGTGCTTACAGTAATTGATCCTTGGTGTCTACGAATACCATCTTTTAAGGTTAAACGTTGTACGCCAATATTTTGAGGCGTTTTCTTATTGAACTGGTCATCCCAAATGATGTTGACATTGCTAACATCAATAGCATCCTGTGAGAAAAGCCAGTTTTCAGCGGAGTAACTATTGCTATCGCTGTCAGTCGAAATGCCGGCGATGGCAATATCACCCTTTGAATTTCGTTGCGCATAGATTTCAGCATTTTCAAAATGAATCTCATGAAAATAAGGCGCAAGGTAATAAGAGGATTTCCAACTGAGCTCGCCATAAATTTTGGAGATTGACAGTAATGATTTGCTTTTGTCTGGACTGTTGAATCGTAGGCCATCCATTTCAAAGGAGGGTCTGATGCCCGTCCATGAAACTTTGAGATCGTCGATGGATACGTGGACGCCAACCCGAGCACCAATGAGTTTTTCAACAGAAGCCTTTGATTTTTCAATTTGCGGCCAAACAATAAACCGGACGCTGAGGTGCCCAATGAGCAGCAAGAGAATAGCTGTGATGCTAACTAGTATCAGAATACGCTTGTACCAGTCAGTGCCAAACCCTGTAGGGCGTTTGGAAAAAACGCTTTTTAGGCGAGGCGGGATGATTTTTTGCAGCATGGCCTCTATTATCCGTCAGCCTCAATGCAGGCGCCAAGCATCTGGATCCAAGGATTTAGTCGGTATTAAGATGGGGGGGATGGATGATTTGTCAAGGCAAATTGCTTTTTTAGAGCAGCACTCTGAATATGCCAGACGTTGGCTTCAAGCTCAGCCGCAATGGCGTGAGTGGTTGAGGACGTATGGATGCGAAAAAATTGACGCAAATGGAATCGAGCGACTTTTAAAAACAGTTGCGTTAGATGGTCTAAGTGGCGCCGATGAAGCGGAGTTTATGGCGCGGTTACGTCTTACGCGTCAGCGTTTAATGCTGTGGTTGGCCTTCCGGGATCTCAATGGCCTGGCGAGCCTAAATGAGGTCACTCAAGGCCTTAGCCACTTTGCTCAGTTTGCCGTCAATGATTGCATCGCATTTATTCGCAAGGATTTGCAGGAGCGCTTTGGGCTCCCTTGGAGTCAGACCACGAATTCTGAAATGCCGCTGATGGTTGTGGGTATGGGCAAGCTTGGTGGTTATGAGCTTAATTTATCGTCTGATATCGATCTGATTTTTTTGTATGAGCACGAGGGGGATACGCAAGGCGGTCCCAAGAGCCTTTCGAATCATGAGTGGTTTACCCGCATGGGTAAGCGCCTTATTAAGCTTTTATCTGAGCATGATGAAAACGGTTTTGTATTTCGTGTAGATATGCGTTTAAGACCAAATGGAGACTCGGGTCCCCTGGTCTGTAGCCTAGACATGCTCGAAGAATATTTGTTGGTGCAAGGCAGAGAGTGGGAGCGTTATGCGTGGATTAAGGGAAGATTGATTGCCTCGTCACCAGGGTCTGCAGATTATGAACATTGTGAGAAAGCGCTCGATCAGCTCATTCGTCCCTTTGTTTATCGTAGACATTTGGACTATGGTGTTATTGCCTCAATTCGTGATTTACACGCACAAATTCAGCGAGAGGCAGAAAAGCGTTCTGCTGCGTATCAAGGTCGTTCGCGGGATATCAAATTGGGGCGCGGCGGCATTCGTGAGATTGAGTTCTTGGCGCAAATGTTTCAATTAATGCGCGGCGGAACGGATCCTCGCTTTCGGGTTCGTCCAACTCTCGAAGTTCTTACCCTTGTTCAGCAACGCGGCATATTGCCCAAAGAAGATGTGGTTGCGTTGGAGGCGGCGTATGTATTTTTGCGGCGTCTAGAACATCGTATCCAAGTCTGGGATGATCAGCAAACGCATTACTTGTTCGACGACGACCTTGCACGTTCGCGTCTAGCGACGACGATGGGCTTTTCTGACGAAAATAGCTTTCTAGCTGAGCTCGAACATCATCAAAATAGTGTTGCACGCTTGTTTGAAAAAGCATTTTTACTAAATGATGAAACTAGGCTTGATCTTAGTCCACCAGATCAGAGTTGGGAGCCAGATGGTGCGGTATTCCCGCAATCTTTGCTGCGTTGGCAAGCTTGGCTTGCTAGCCCCAAAGAAAGACTTCTTCCAGAAAAGAGTCGCTCCATATTCAATAGCCTGATGCGAAGTGCAGCAGAAAGATTAGCAGCAAAACGGGGGGATAACCCAGGTTCAGATCAGACGTTATTACGTTTTTTTAATTTGCTCGAGGCTATCGCGAGACGTAGTGCGTATCTTTCGATATTGGCGGAATATCCTCAAGCTCTGATTAATGTTTTAGCCCTGTTAAAAGCGTCTCAATGGGGCGCACAATATCTGACGGCGCATCCTCATTTGCTCGATTATTTACTTAATTCGCATACAGAAAAGGTGCTAATTGAAAGGCCTGAAGAGTATTGGCGGGAAGTAAAAGCAAATGTAAATCTGCGGTTAGATGATGTCATGGCTGATGGGGGTGGTTCTGAGCAAGCTATGGACATTTTGCGTGTTACGCATCACACGGAAACATTTATTACTTTGCTGACCGATCTAGGGATTGGAGTAGATCAGGCTTTATCGGTCGAAAAGGTGAGCGATCATTTATCCGCACTAGCGGATTTTATTTTGGAAACAACCATTGAGCGTGTCTGGCCAGCGGTTGTAAAAAAATTTGACCTACCACCCAAAATTGCCCCTAAATTTGCAGTCATTGCTTACGGCAAGTTAGGCGGTAAAGAGCTTGGCTATGCCTCAGATTTGGATTTGGTATTTTTATATCAAGCCAGAGAAAATGATTTCGATGCTCAGGAAATTTATGGCTTGTTGGCTAAAAGAATGATTAATTGGCTGACAGCGTTTACATCAACGGGCAGCTTGTTTGAAATCGATACGCGCTTACGCCCGAATGGCTCTGCAGGCTTCTTGGTTACCAATACTGATGCATTTAAAAAATATCAAATGCGCAAGGGTGACAATGCCGCTTGGGTATGGGAGCACCAGGCTTTAACGCGCGCACGATTTTCTGCGGGTAGTTTATCTGTGGGCAGTGAATTTGATGCGGTCCGATCAGAGGTTCTTAGCCAAAAACGCGATATCGAGCATTTGCGCGCAGAGATTCTTAATATGCGCCGCAAGGTGCATGAAGGTCATCCGAATACCAGCGGGGATTTTGATTTAAAACACGACGCGGGTGGCATGGTGGACATTGAGTTCATTGTTCAATTTTTGGTCCTGGCATATTCGCATCGATGTCCGCAATTGATTGGCAACCTCGGAAACATAGCTCTTTTGCGCATTGCAGGGGAGGTTGGTTTGATTCAACAAAGTGCTGCCATAGAAGTGGGGGATGCCTATCGTTTACTCCGAGCGCGTCAGCACCGCTTACGTCTAGATGGGGCAGAAAAAACGCGTATTGGTATGACGGTTGAGCCGGAGCTTATTGCCGCAAGAAAGTGTGTTCTCCATTTTTGGCAAGAAATCTTTAAAGCGCCTTCCAGCGTTTAAGTTCTTTATTACTGCTCTAGAAGCTCGCGAGCATGACGGCGGGTCGTGTCGGTAATGGTCGCTCCACCCAACATCCGGGCGATTTCTTCAACCCTTTCTGACCTTCCCAGGGGCTGAACCTGGGAGACTGTCTTATCGGCGTTCTGGGACTTGCTCACTTTGAGGTGATGATTTCCTTGGGCTGCCACTTGCGGAAGATGGGTGACACAAAGGATTTGGTGGGATTGGCCTAGTTGATGCAGTAGTTTGCCCACAGTCTCAGCAACAGCACCACCAATTCCTGCATCCACTTCATCAAATATTAGGGTTGGCGTAAAGGATGCTTTGCTTGTAATGACGCTGATCGCTAAGCCAATGCGCGCAAGCTCACCCCCAGATGCCACTTTTGCTAGTGAGCGCGGCGCGCTGCTTGCATGACCTGCTACTAAAAATTCAATTTGCTCTAAGCCGTGAGAGCCGCCCTCTTGTAAGGGTGCGAGTGCAATCTCAAGACGGCCACCTGCCATGGATAAGTTTTGCATGGCCTGCGTGACTTGATGTCCAAGGACAGTTGCGGCTTGGCTGCGCTTTTGGGAAAGTTGCTTTGCAAGCTGAAGATAAGCCGCCTGCTCTTGCTCTACCTGTTTGCGAAGCGCATCAATATTTTGGGATGCCGTTAGTGCCTCAAGTCGCTCATTGGTTTCGATTAGCAACTTCGGAAGAGCATCTGCTTCAGTACGATATTTTCTAGCGGCACCATGCAAGGCCTGCATACGCTCTTCTACCTGCTCCAGTCGAGCGGGGTCTAAATCCAGCTTCTGTAAATAGCGGTTAAGACCATGAACTGCCTCATCTAGTTGAATCTGTGCGCTTTCGAGCGCCTCACTAATGCTGCTAAGTGCAGGATCATGTTGGGTAAGGGCGCTGATATTGTTGCTGACTTTAGTCAGCGAGGACTCCAGCGAGTTGTCAGCATCACTCAAAACGTCAATGGCTTCCTGACACCCGCCAATCAGTTTGGCGCCATTTGCTAATCTGGCATGTTCATTTTGTATGGTTGCCCATTCATCCTCTTGCGGAGCAAGCTCAGTAAGCTCCTCAACTTGCCACTCTAAACGTTCGCGCTCGCACTCGATATCCTGACCAGCATTTTCTGCTTGTTCTAAGCGACGTCGCGAATCACTAAATGCCTTAAAAGCTTGGGCTACTTCACCTGCCAACGGTAGTAAGCTTGCATGACGACCTAAGAGTTCTCGTTGTGCGCCGCTTTTCAACAAAAGCTGGTGGGCATGCTGACCATGGATATCTACTAACTGATCGCCCGCTTCACGAAGTTGAGTTAGTGTGGCAAGGCCCCCATTGATAAATGCCCTACTGCGTCCGTTACTGTCAATAGTTCTTTTGAGTAAGAGACTTTGGCCATCCTCTTCCGCTTGAAAGCCTTGTTCTTCGAGCCATTGATTAAATAAAGGGATTAAATTGGATTCAATCTGAAAAAGAGCAGAAATTTCAGCGCGATTACTGCCCTCGCGAATTTGACTGCTGTCTGCGCGCTTCCCAAGAACGAGACTTAAAGCATCCAGCAGGATCGATTTACCAGCTCCAGTCTCCCCAGTCAGTACCGTAAAGCCACCAGCAAAGTCGAGCTCAAGTTGATCGACAATGACAAAGTCACGAAGGGAAAGGGTTTGAAGCATGTATTAGCGTAGCAAGAAACTCGACATCAAAATGTCGATGGGTATTCGTTCCAGTGTAATTTCTCACGCAAAGTTTTGTAGTCACTGTGGTTGCTTGGATGCAAGAGAGCAATCGTTTTATCAGATTGGCGCACTTGAATTCGGTCACCGCTTTGCAAATTGGTTTGGGATTGCATATCAAAATTAACAATCACATCAAGCCCATTGACCATTTCAATCTCGGTAAGGCTGTCTTGAGGCAGGACAATCGGACGATTGGATAAAGAGTGCGGGGCAATTGGCGCAAGCAAGATTCCCGCTACATGCGGATGCAGAATTGGTCCGCCGGCAGACAATGCATAAGCGGTAGAGCCGGTTGGCGTTGAGATGATCAGGCCATCTGATCGTTGGATATACATAAAGGAGCCATTCACATGAACAGCTAATTCCACCATTCCAGAAATGCCAGAGCGATTAACCACCACATCATTTAGGGCTAGTGCACGATTAATTTCTTGCTTGTCGCGTAGCACAACACCTTCAAGCAACGTCCTGGTGTCTGCTTCATATTCGCCAGCAATAATTTTGGGTAATGTATCTTTTACCGACTGAAAGGGAATATCGGTCATGTACCCGAGACGACCCATATTGATTCCGACTAGGGGAACATTGCTGCCTGCTAATTGGCGCGCGATCCCGAGCATAGTGCCGTCTCCGCCCAACACGACGACTAAATCAATTGCCCCAGCAAAATCTTGAGGGGTTTTTATTGGGTAGCCACTTAATCCCAGGTGGGTAGCTGTTTCAGATTCAATGAAGATCTCACATCCTAGGCCAGCCACTAGCTTGGCTAGGTCTTTTAAATGCTCTTCGATCCCATCGGCATGAAATTTACCGACAAGCGCAACCCGCTTAAAGGGCTTCTTGGAAGAATTTGGGGATAAGCTTAACATATAACGATTAAACCATAGGCATAAAATCCCTTCCACCATGGATGAACGTTCCCGCGCCTTACTCAAAACCCACATCGAGCGCTATCATCGAGCGCTATATCGAGGAGTGGCAGCCCATTGGCTCGCGTACTTTATCGCGCTTTTCGGGTTTAGATCTGTCTGCAGCCACCATCCGAAATGTGATGACTGACCTAGAGGAGATGGGTTTGGTGACTAGCCCCCATACCTCTGCAGGCCGAATTCCTACCCTATCGTCTCTTTGTGGACACCATGGTGACAGTACGTCCGCTGGAGGAAATTGCTGCTCGGGAGGTGGAAAAGGGCTTATTGCCGGATTCCCCGCAACGGGTTTTAAATTCCGCTGCACAAATTTTGTCCAATCTTACGCATTTTGCTGGCGTCGTGATGACGTCCAAACGAGCCCAGGTTTTTAAACATATTGAGTTTCTTCGTCTTGGCGAGGGCAAGATTTTGCTCATCATGGTGACGCCAGAGGGCGATGTGCAAAACCGCATTTTGCCTACCGATCAAGACTACACACCAAGTCAACTCATCGAGGCTGGTAATTACATCAATACGCAGTTTGCTGGAAAAAGTTTTGAGCAGGTGCGCATGCATCTCAAGTCAGATTTGGATAGTTTGCGAGCCAATATTTCTGGGCTCATGGCTCTCGCTTTGCAAAGTGGCGTTGCAAACTACGATTTGAGTGGTGGCGATATGGTTCTATCAGGTGAGCGTCGCCCATTGAATGTTGGCGATCTTAGTTCAAATCTCGACAAACTTCGTAAGATGTTTGACCTTTTAGAGCAAAAGTCTGTGTTGATGCAATTACTCGATGTATCTAGTCATGCAGATGGTATTCAAATTTTTATTGGTGGAAAGAGTGATCTTCTGCCTTATGAGGATTTGGCTGTTATCAGCGCCCCCTATAGCGTTGATGGCCAAGTCGTCGGGCCTTAGGTGTATTGGCCCAACACGTATGGCCTATGATCGTGTCATTCCGATTGACGACATTACCTCGAAGTTGTTATCAGGCGCGTTAAGTTCATAAATTTATTTATTAGAGGCAAGACATTGAATCAAAATCCACATCTACGCGCTCCTAAAACAGCTGTGTTGTTATTAAATTTAGGCACACCTTCTGCGCCTACTGCAAAAGCAGTTCGGTCGTATCTAAAAGAATTTTTGTCTGACCCTCGGGTTGTAGAAATTCCGCGCTTTGTTTGGTGGTTTATTCTGAATGGCATTATTTTGCCGATTCGCAGTAGTGCATCCGCTAAAAAATACGCCTCCATTTGGTTGCCGCAACTCGGTTCACCTTTGATGCATTACTCGCGTTTGCAAGCAAAAGAGTTGGGTGAAAAATTTACCAATGAGGGGCATGTTGTTTTGGTCGATTTGGCAATGCGTTACGGCAAGCCTTCAACTCAAGAAGTATTGGAGGGCTTAAAAGCGCAGGGTATGGAGCGTCTACTGTTGCTGCCCTTATACCCACAATATTCGGCAACAACGACTGCCTCTAGCTTTGATGAGGCATTTCGGGTATTAAGTAATTGGCGTGATCAACCTGAGTTGCGTTTGGTAAAACATTACCACGACAATCCAGCGTACATCACAGCCTTACGCGATCAAGTATTGAGCAATTGGGAAAAAGATGGCTATCCAGATTTTGCGAGGGGCGATCGTTTTGTGATGTCCTTTCATGGTTTGCCAAAACGCAATTTGCTAAAGGGTGACCCATACCACTGCGAGTGTTTAAAGACAGGTCGCTTGCTGGGCGAGGCGCTGAGTTTGGAGCCAGGTCAATACATAGTGACCTTTCAATCTCGCTTTGGTAAGGCGGAGTGGTTAAAGCCTTATACCGCCCCAACCATCGAAAAATTAGCAAAAGACGGTTGTCAGCGGATCGATATTTTTTGCCCAGGCTTTCCAGCAGATTGCTTGGAGACCTTGGAAGAAATTGCCATGGAAGCAAGAAAATCCTTTTTAGAAAAAGGCGGTAAGGACTATCGCTACATCCCTTGTCTGAATAGCAACCACAAATGGAGTGAGGCTTTAAGTGATATTGCTCATCAGCATTTGTTGGGTTGGTCTCTAGGTACGGAATCGCCAGAAGAGCTTGCAAAACCCAATGAGCGAGCCGAATTCGCAAAGAGTCAGTCTTGAAATTGACTAAACTGACCCCACTTAACAAAGCAATTGCCTTAATTATTGAAAAGTGAATCACTGTCTATGACACAAGAAAATCAACATTCATCTCCTGAGCAGGAGAGTTCAGCAGTTGAACCAGCAGCGGATGCGGCAACAGAAACTCCAACTACCAAGACTCCTGAACAGGAAATTGCCGAACTGAATCAGAAGGCGTCTGACTTGCAGGATAACTTTTTGCGCGCCAAGGCAGAGGGCGAAAATATTCGTCGTCGCGCTGTTGAAGATATTGCTAAAGCGCATAAATTTGCTATTGAAAGTTTTGCCGAGCATCTCGTCCCTGTAACGGATAGTCTTTATGCTGCGTTGAATACGGATGCGGGTGATGCCAAGGCTTTCAAAGAGGGCTTAGAGATTACCTTGAAGCAATTGTTGTCTGCTTTTGAAAAAGGCCGTATGACTGAAATTAATCCTGCCGTGGGCGATAAGTTTGATCCCCATCACCACCAGGCAATTGCGTCCGTGTCGTCTGAGCGGGAGCCAAATACGGTAGTGTCTGTCTTGCAGCGGGGGTATACCGTTGCGGATCGCGTACTCAGACCCGCCCTTGTCACCGTCAGCGCCCCAAAATAGATCAAATTAGCTGAAAAGTTCTAAAAAAGACTAAAAAAGGCAGTTTTCTGCCTTTTTTGCATTTCTCCCCTTGAATTTCCCTGTTTAGACCCCATCTAGGGTCTATCGGAATACTTCATTAGAAGTACAACAAAGTAATTTCATTTTTTGGAGTCATTATGGGAAAGATTATTGGAATCGACTTAGGAACAACCAATTCATGTGTTTCAGTCGTAGAAAGCAATGCACCGAAAGTCATTGAGAATGCAGAAGGTACTCGTACAACCCCATCCATCGTTGCATACGTTGAAGATGGTGAGGTATTGGTTGGTGCTCCTGCAAAACGTCAGTCAGTTACCAATCCTAAAAACACGATCTACGCTGTGAAGCGTTTGATGGGTCGTAAATTTACCGATCCTGAAGTGCAGAAAGATATTGGTTTGATGCCTTACGCAATTGTTCAAGCAGACAATGGTGATGCTTGGGTTGAGGCGCGCGACAAGAAAATGGCGCCACAGCAAGTGTCTGCTGAAATTTTGCGCAAAATGAAAAAGACTGCGGAAGATTACCTTGGCGAAGAAGTTACTGAGGCGGTTATTACCGTTCCTGCTTACTTTAACGATAGCCAACGCCAAGCTACAAAGGATGCTGGTCGTATTGCCGGTTTGGATGTGAAGCGCATCATTAACGAGCCTACCGCAGCCGCATTGGCATTCGGTCTAGATAAGCAAGACAAAGCCGATCGTAAGATTGCTGTCTATGACTTAGGTGGCGGTACATTCGACGTTTCCATCATCGAAATTGCTAACGTAGATGGTGAGAAGCAGTTTGAAGTGCTCTCTACCAACGGCGATACTTTCTTGGGTGGTGAAGACTTTGACCAGCGCATTATCGACTGGATCATTGTTGAGTTTAAGAAAGAGCAAGGCGTTGATTTGAGCAAAGATGTGTTAGCGCTTCAGCGTTTAAAAGATGCTGCCGAAAAAGCCAAGATCGAATTGTCTTCGGCACAGCAAACGGAAATCAATTTGCCATACGTTACTGCTGATGCTAGCGGTCCTAAGCATTTGAACCTCAAGCTCACTCGTGCCAAGTTAGAGTCTTTGGTTGAAGAATTGATCAGCCGCACTGCTGGCCCTTGCCTAACTGCGATTAAAGACGCTGGTGTTAATGTTTCCGATATCGATGACGTGATTTTGGTTGGTGGTCAAACCCGTATGCCTGCGGTTCAGGAGAAGGTCAAAGAGATCTTTGGTAAAGAGCCACGCAAAGACGTCAATCCAGATGAGGCAGTAGCTGTAGGTGCCGCAATTCAGGGATCGGTATTGTCTGGCGATCGTAAGGACGTGTTGCTTTTGGACGTTACTCCATTGTCATTGGGTATCGAGACCCTTGGCGGCGTAATGACCAAGATGATTCCGAAGAACACCACCATTCCAACGAAGCATTCACAGGTTTACTCAACAGCAGAAGATAACCAGCCAGCAGTAACGATCAAGTGCTACCAAGGCGAGCGCGAGATGGCTGCAGCCAACAAATTGCTCGGCGAATTTAACCTCGAAGGTATTGCTCCTGTGCCACGTGGATTGCCGCAAATTGAAGTGACCTTTGATATCGATGCCAATGGTATTTTGCATGTCACCGCAAAAGACAAAAATACTGGCAAAGAGAACAAGATCACCATCAAGGCAAACTCTGGTTTGACTGAAGAAGAAATTCGACGCATGGTGAAAGATGCTGAGGCGAATGCTGCTGAAGACAAGAAAGTATTGGAGTTGGTAACTGCTCGCAATACAGCAGATGCCTTAGCTCACTCGACCAAGAAGGCTTTGGAAGAGCATGGCGCAAGCTTGGAAGCAGCTGAGAAAGAAGCGATTGAAGCAGCGCTCAAAGAGTTGGATGAAGCCATCAAAGGCAGCGATAAGGCTGTCATTGAGGCAAAGACCGAAGCTTTGGGTAAAGCAAGTCAGAGGCTGGGCGAAAAAGTTATGGCTGCTGAACAGGCCAAGGCTGGTGCGGCTGCTGGGGCAGCTCCTGGTGGCGAGCAAAAAGCCGCTCCAGATGCTGACGTCGTTGATGCAGACTTTAAAGAGATTGATGACAAGAGGTAATTCTGAATTCAACTATTCGTTAACGTATTTTCAGAAATCCTTAAATAACAAGTCGGCCTCGTGCCGACTTGTGCCATTGAAGTTGTTGAGAGGAATAGGCCGTGCCTAAAAGTAAACGCGATTTTTATGAAGTACTTGGGGTAGCAAAAGGTGCTAGCGATCTGGAGCTTAAAAAAGCCTATCGTAAGCTGGCGATGAAGTATCACCCTGATCGCAACCCTGATAGCAAAACGGCCGAAGCTCAATTTAAAGAAGCAAAAGAAGCTTACGAAACGCTAAGCGATCCCAATAAGCGCGCTGCCTATGATCAATACGGTCACGCTGGTGTGGATCCCTCAGTGGGTGGTGGCTTCGGCGGTGGCTTTGGTGGCGGTGGATTTGCAGACGCCTTTGGCGATATCTTTGGCGATATCTTTGGTCAAGGGGGTCGTCATTCTGGCCCACAAGTCTATAAGGGCGCAGATCTTCGCTACAGCATGGACATCACGCTTGAACAGGCAGCCGAGGGCTACACAACGCAAATTCGGGTGCCCAGCTGGAGCGATTGCAAGCCCTGTCATGGAACCGGTGCAAAACCGGGTACTAAAGCAGAAAGGTGCTCAACCTGCGATGGTCATGGTCAAGTCCGTGTACAGCAAGGTTTTTTCTCCATGCAGCAGACCTGTCCAAAATGCCGTGGAACTGGTGAATACATTCCTAAGCCTTGCAAGACTTGTCATGGGACCAGTAAGCACAAAGAGCAAAAAACTCTAGAGATTAAAATCCCGGCGGGCATTGATGATGGAATGCGTGTGCGCTCAGTGGGTAATGGTGAACCAGGCATTAATGGCGGACCATCTGGCGACCTTTATGTTGAGGTTCGCATAAAGCCTCACAAAGTATTTGAGCGGGATGGCAGTGACCTGCATGTGCAATTACCCATCTCATTTGCAACCGCTGCCATTGGTGGTGAAATCGAGGTGCCTACACTCTCGGGTCGAGTAGAGCTCGCCATTCCAGAGGGAATGCAAACCGGAAAAACTTTCCGATTACGTAGCAAAGGAATTAAAGGGTTGCGCTCAACCTTAGTGGGCGATCTCTTTGTTCATGTTCTGGTCGAGACCCCAGTAAAGCTTACGGATGAACAGAAGCAATTACTGCAGAAATTTGATGACAGCCTCAAATCCGCAGGTGATAAACACAGTCCCCAACAAAAAGGCTGGTTTGAGGGTGTAAAAAGCTTCTTTAGTTAGAGCTAGGAAGTCTTAGCCTGCAAAGCCGTGCTCAGGCCCGGGGAACTTACCGGATTTCACCTCACGCACATAGGCTTTGACTGCAGCCTCGATCGATTGGTGACTTTCCATAAAGTTCTTCACGAACTTGTGGGGTCTGCCTGGGCTTATGCCCAGCATATCTTGCAGAACCAATACTTGGCCTGAGCAATCTGGGCCCGCACCAATCCCGATAGTTGGAATGTGCCGTTAGCATTGAAATTTTTTCACCCTCAGCATGCATAGCGGGAGCTTAGTAATTGTGATTGGCTTGTCGCCCTGTAAGTAACCCATGGCGAGAGTTTAATGAATTAATGTGCTGTTTGGCTATAAACAGCATTTCCCCCGCAATCACAGTTGCGACAAGGGAGTTTTTCAATGCGCTGATGAGCTACTTTCGGGAGATAGGCCTTGAGTTCGCCAAAATTGGGCAGAAAGAAGTCGGGGGCGATTTCGAGTAGTGGAAGCAATACAAAAGAGCGTTCAATGATTTTTGGATGCGGAAGCATTAGCTCAGTTTCATTTTGAGTAACGCCTTCATAAGACAAAATGTCAAGGTCAAGAGTGCGAGAGGCATTAGCGTAAGGACGTTCCCTGCTGAATTCTTGTTCGATGGCTTGGCAAACATGCAAAAGACCGTAATGGGTCAATTGTGTTTCGATTTCAATCACGGCATTAATATAGTCACCGCCGAGTGCTTCAACAGGAGCGCTTTGATAGAAGCAACTTTTTGCAACAATATGCAATTCGGAACGTTGCGCTAGGCAAACAATAGCGTCAGTAATGAGCTGACGCGTATCGCCAATATTTCCGCCAAATCCGATAAATGCTCGTGCCATATGCTTCCAAAATCGTTATGGAATTACTTTACCGAAATTTTTCGAAACTTGCTTAGCCCGGAGTAGACTCTGGTGCGGCAGGGGATTTGGGTTCTCTGCGGCGACGCCTTCTTGTGGGAGTGCCGGCAGTATTTCCCGGTTCACTTTTGGCGCTCGCCAAAAGTGCTTCCTGGCCAGCGGGATCGGCGGCGATGAAGCTGGTCCACCACTCGCCTAAAGATGGATTTTGTTCTCCTGTGGCGCAACGGAGCAGCATAAAGTCATAGCTTGCCCTTAAACGGGGCGATTCAATCAGTCGATAGGGATAGCGACCAACCCGCTTTTCAAAGCGCGATTGCATAGACCAAATTTCTCGCATATCGCTCTCAAAGCGACGTTGGATGGTTATGCCACTACTTTGGGTGGCAATCGTCTCATCCATCGCACCTTGAAGAGCTGGAATATTGGCCATGCCTTTGGCGATATTGGCTTGCCAATTTTTTAGTAGATCGGGCCACAGAAGCGTTGCGAATAAAAATCCTGCCGAGACACTCTTGCCCGACTGAATTCGCTGATCGGTGTTGGCCAGCGCCAATTTCACAAAATCATTAGCTCCCTTTGAAGCTTCGTTGTCATCGAGGATATGATCGAGCAATGGAGGCAATCCATGGTGAAGTCCGGCATCCTTTAAGCCTTGAATTGCTGACCATGAATAACCAGACATCAAAAGCTTAAGAGTTTCATCAAAGAGTCTGGCCGGCGGAACATCGTGTAATAGTTTGCCAAACTTGGCGATCGGCGCACGAGTATCGGCATCTAAAGTAAAGCCAGTTTTAGCAGCAAACCGAATTGCTTTTAACATCCGTACTGGATCCTCGCGATAGCGCTTTGTAGGATCACCAATCATGCGTAAGGTTTTCTTTTGCATATCGACCATACCACCGTGGTAGTCGAGTACAGTCTCGGTTGATGGGCGTAATACATGGCATTGATGGTGAAGTCGCGTCGCGTAGCATCTTCACCTTGTGAGCCCCATACGTTGTCACGCAAAATACGACCGCTCTTGGCAACATGGTCTCCAGCGTTACTGAGTAAAGCTCGGAAGGTTGAGACTTCAATAATTTCTGGGTGTCCCTTGCCAAAAAACGTCACATGCACAATCTGGAAGCGGCGACCAATCAGACGCGCCTTCCGAAATAGTCGCTGTACTTGATCGGGTAGCATTGGTGGCTACATCAAAATCTTTTGGCGCGATGCCTAAGACGAGATCGCGTACTGCACCACCCACGATGAACGCCTCAAAGCCAGCTTGCTGCAACGTTTGGGTAATTTTGACGGCGTTTTTTGACAGTAGGTGCGGGTCAATACGATGGGATTTTTTGGGAATTCGTTTCGGGGCGCCAGAATGGGTCGCATGAGTATGTCGATCCATTGGATCGCGCCGCAAGATACGTTTGATCAGTTTGGTAATTATGCAAATAATTCAAGGATTGGCCAGTTGCGTTTTTGAGCTTCGTTACGCAGACGGTCATCTGGATTGGTGGCAATCGGATGACTTACTTGCTCAAGTAATGGCAGATCATTCATGGAGTCTGAATAAAAATAACTGCGCGGCAAGTTCGGCAAACTCAGATGTTGTTTGCTAAGCCAGCTGTGCAAATTTTGAATTTTGCCTTCGCGAAAGTTCGGAATTCCCAAAACTTCGCCTGTGTAGGAGGCTGATGGATCATCCCCATGAGTGGCGGGTTCGGTGGCAATTAGGTGCTTGATGCCAAAACGCTCAACAATGGGGCGGGTCACAAAGCTGTTAGTTGCCGTCACCACACAACAAAGATCCCCGGCATCTTGATGTTGTTTTAGTAAATCTAATGCTTTTTGGCGAAGATGACTATTAATCACTTCTTCCATAAATTGACCATGCCATTCTTTTAGTTGCGCACGCGAATGTTCGGACAGCGGCTTTAAGGCAAACCGCAAAAATTCATGTATATCCAGTTTGCCGTCTTTATAGTCCTGATAGAAGCGTTCATTTTGACGCGCGTAGTACTCGCTATCCACAACACCAATGCGTGCTAAAAATTGACCCCATTCATAATCGTTGTCACAGGGCAATAGGGTATGGTCTAAATCAAAAAGGGCTAGCTGGGTCACAAATAAACTATCAATCAGTTATTTTGGCTGTAGGAGCTCGCGAACGAGAGGTAGGGTTACAGCACGTTTTGTTTCTAATGAATAAGCATCTAAAGCATCAATTAAAGCCATTAAATTTGGCATATCACGATAAAAGCGGTTGATCAGCCAGGGTAGTACTTCTGGGGACAATACCAAACCCCTGGCTTTGGCCGCTTGTTCTAAAGCCTGTATTTTCTCATCATCATCAAGTAATGGCGTTTGGAAAATCAGACCCCAGCCCAAACGGGTTCTGAGGTCCTCGCGTAGGGTGAGCTGTGCCGGAGCCGCGTTACCTGCCATAAAAATATGAATATTGTTGCTGGCCTGAACTTCATTCAAGATGCGAAATAATGCACCAACCATCTGCTCATCGAGGCGCTCAACATCATCTACCGTGATCACAGACGGCGAGGTGTCTCGAACTAGAGTTGGTAAGCGTTCCTCAAGTCGCACCCAAGTAGTAGGTTCGTTGGGATGCAGCGAGAAATGCTTAATGTTGGAACTTTTAGCAGCGTTTTTCATCGCATCGAGTAGATGTGATTTGCCTGATCCTTCCGAGCCCCACCAATAGAACCAGCGCCGATTCAGTGGATTACTCTCGAATGCGTTAGCGTTACTTTTCCAACTCTTGATCAGCGAGTGTAGCGTCGATACCAGTGCTAGATCATTCCCAGGTAAATAATTCTCTAGACTTGCTTGGGGCGTATGGCTGATATCGAGAGCAAATTGTCTAGGTAAAGAAGGTGTACTCATTCAAACGAATTATTTTTGATACCAATTACTCTGGGTATACACAGACCAAAGATACTTCACTAAGACTAAGCTGACTGCGCTGATGGGCAGCGCCAGTAGTACGCCAAAAAAACCAAAGAGCTTTCCAAATAGCAACAGTGCAAACAACACCACCACTGGATGCAGGCCAATCCGCTCTCCCACGAGGCGAGGCGTCAAGAAAAAGCCCTCCAGAAACTGACCAATTCCAAAGACAACCAGCACGCCAATGACCTCCGAGCTTGGTCCAAACTGCAAGAGTGCTGATATCAAGGCCAAACTTAACCCAAGTGCTATTCCAATATAAGGAATCACGATCATGATCGCGGTAAAGACGCCCAATGCGACAGCTCCTTTGACACCAATTAAGGTTAATCCAAGGCTGTAATAGGCAGACATAATTGAAATCACAATCAGCATTCCGCGCAGGTATTGCGATAGCAATCCGTCGGTATGCATCACAAGATGATGGGCAGTTTCTTGAGCGCGTACGGGAACAGCTGATTTGAGAAGGCTAAAGAAATGATTCCAGTCGATTAGCAGATAAAACAAAACAAAAATAATGAGGACGGCATTGACAAACCCCGTGATCACCGAGCTGCCAGATGACAATACAGTGCCCCAAACGGAGCTCATTAACGTGTCGGCATTTTGATTAATGTGCTCGGTAATTTTTTGGATCGCATCAACCTTGAGTGTGCTCCAGTCAAACTGAATGTGAAGCTCATTGAGTTTTGGTCCTAGCCAAGATTGAGTATTGGCAACCCAGGTAGGAATTTGTGCTCGAATGAGTGGAATTTCGTATTTGAGGAGTCCAATTAATAGGCTGAGAATGCAAAAAATGAGGCCTAAGCCAAAAAGTACTGCTAAGGTGGCTGCCGCACCCCGGTGTATGCGTCGCCCCTCCAGCCATAGACAAACTGGCCGCAAGGCATACGCCAGGATGAAAGTTGCTAGAAAAGGGGTAAAAATTTCAGCCATTACGAGTAATCCTCTAGAATTCAATGATTCTACTGATCTCGAAGCATTTTTTACTATTCTTCCCGCATAAACATGACTGCACCGACGAATTCTTCCTCAAAAGGCCTTTCCTATCGTGATGCTGGTGTCGATATCGACGCTGGAGATGATTTGGTGGATCGCATTAAGCCTTTGGCCAAAAAGACGATGCGCGAGGGGGTCTTGGCCGGAATTGGGGGTTTTGGGGCGCTCTTTGAGGTTCCTAAACGGTATAAGGAGCCCATTTTGGTCTCCGGTACAGATGGTGTTGGCACAAAACTACGCTTAGCGTTCGAATGGAATCGTCACGATACGATTGGCCAGGATTTAGTTGCTATGAGCGTGAATGATATTTTGGTGCAGGGTGCCGAACCATTATTTTTCTTGGACTATTTTGCTTGTGGAAAGTTGACTGTAGATACCGCGGCTATGGTTGTTGCTGGTATTGCAAAAGGTTGTGAACTATCGGGTTGTGCGCTGATCGGTGGTGAGACTGCAGAGATGCCAGGCATGTATCCTCCGGGTGAATATGATTTAGCGGGCTTTGCTGTCGGTGCCGTTGAGAAATCGAAGATCATTACCGGTGACTCTATTGTTCCCGGAGATGTCGTTCTTGCAATTGGTTCAAGTGGCACGCATTCCAATGGCTACTCTTTAGTGCGCAAAATTATTGAGCGCGCGGGCGCTAAGCCGAGTGATGATCTTGGTGGCCGCCCATTGGGTGATGTCGTGATGGCTCCAACGGAGATTTATGTAAAGCCTTTGCTGAAATTGATCTCTGAGATTGACGTAAAAGGCATGGCGCATATTACCGGTGGTGGCTTAGTAGATAACGTGCCACGCGTTCTTCCAGAAAATACTCAAGCAGTTTTACACCGTGATAGCTGGCAAATGCCAGAACTCTTCCGTTGGTTGCAAATGAAGGGTGGTGTTGCGGATGCTGAGATGGTGCGTGTATTTAACTGCGGTATTGGTATGGTGGTTATCGTTGCTCCCAATCAAGTAGATGCCGCAATCAAATCATTAAGTGATCACGGCCTAAAAGCTTGGACAGTTGGCGAGGTTGTGGAGCGCCCTCAAGGCGCCCCTCAAACCATCGTTGTCTAAGTTGTAGGCAAGCTGGCTTTACAGTAGTCCAGCGCCGCTTGTAACTCTGCTGGATTAAATGGGTCAAAGACTTTTCTTCCCGAGATGGCTCTTAGCCACGTAAGTTGACGTTTTCCCAGTTGACGGGTTGCAGCTAATGCTTTGTAGCGCATTTGCTCAGCATCTATATTTCCGCTCAGAAATTCCCACGCTTGTCGATATCCAACAGAACGAATAGCGGGCAAGTCCGCATGTAAAGCGGTATTGGTACGTAACACGCGAACTTCATCCAAAAATCTAGCAAGCAACATTTCATCGAAACGTTTTTCCAGATTTTGATGCAAGCGTTTGCGATCACTCGGCTCAAGCGATACCAAATTAATCCAATCTGGAATTGATGAACCTTCTCTGCCATCCCCGCTTGGGGAGTTGGCCAGCAAGCGAGACATTGACTTGCCAGTAATCTCAAACACTTCCAACGCACGCTGTACACGTTGTGAGTCATTGGGTTTGAGGCGTGCTGCAGTTTCGGGATCTATTTTGGCTAGCTTAGCGTGCATTGCTGGCCAGCCTAATGCTTTGCCTTCTTCATCTAAACGCGCTCGGATCTGAGGATTAGCGGTTGGTAGCGAGGATAGGCCGTATGCCCACGCTCTCCAATACAACATCGTTCCACCAACGGTAACTGGGATATGTCCACGACCCCGAATGTCTTCACATAACTGTTTGGCGTCGTTAGCGAAACGGGCTGCCGAATAGACCTCAGTGGGTTCAAGAATATCGATGAGGTGGTGTACAACGGACGCTTGTTCTGCTTTGGTGGGTTTCGCACTCCCGATATCGAGGCCGCGATATACCAGCGCAGAGTCCATACTAATGAGTTCAATCGTGAGGCCAACCGATTTAGCATGCTCAGCCAATGCCATGGCGAGATGGGTTTTGCCTGCACCAGTGGGTCCCACTATGCACAATATGGGATTTACTACTGGTGACTGCATTGGCTGAATGTTAGGTTCAGTTTGCATGTTTCATTATAAGAGCCTGTTAATATCCGCATCAAGCCTATCTTTGGAGTACGCGTTGATTGATACCCTTTTGCAGTTAAGTGATTTATTGCTCCATATTGACCGTCATTTAGATGTCGTGATTTCACAATATGGCCCCTGGGCGTATGGTTTGCTATTTGCAATTGTGTTTGCAGAAACCGGATTGGTGGTTGCACCATTCCTACCAGGCGATTCCCTCTTATTCATTGCGGGCGCTTATTGCGCCACTGAGCATTTCAATATCTGGACTTTGTGTATTGGATTGTTGATTGCTGCAGTGACGGGTAATACTGTCAATTACTTCATTGGACGCTGGATTGGTAAAAAAGTATTTAGTAGTCGGTCACGCTGGATAGACCAAAGCGCTTTATTAAAGACGCATGCCTTTTATGAAAAGCATGGCGGCAAAACGATTATTGTTGCCCGCTTCTTGCCCATCATTCGAACCTTTGCTCCTTTTGTGGCAGGGGTTTCCGAAATGAACTTTTCGCGTTTTCAGTTATTTAATATCACGGGCGCGATGTTGTGGGTATTTGGTCTGGTAATTGCAGGCTACTTCTTTGGCAACATTCCCGTGATTCGCCAAAACTTAAATGTGATTGTGCTTGTTGGTATTTGTGCAGCCGCTGTGCCGGTACTGTTAGCGGCAATCTATAAAATTTTTCAGCGCAAGAAAAGCAGCTAAAGCAAATTCACAACAAACCAAACTACCAGGTTTTAATGTAGTTTGGTTTGACTCTCGAGTGTTGCAATGTGCTCGCGAATATCGCCTGCATCTTCTGCCTCTGGCACTTCGCTGAGATAGCGATGCATATCCGCTAAAGCAGGACGAAGATATTCGAGTTGCGCAAATATTAGGCCACGATCTCGGACCTCCTCAATAGAATCTGGCAATAAGATCACCAAACGTTCTTGAATTCCGAGTAGTCGCTCCCATCGTTCATGTTCTGAATAAATCATCTTGAGATTGCGCAAGAGGCGAGACAAGATCTCTCTGGAGCTAGAAGCCCTAAGGAATTTAGCATCGAGGTAAGGATCAAGCATTTCTTGCAATTGATTTTTGGAGAGAGTCTCCTGTAAGAGGGTCCATGATCACTTCACCTTGCTGTAGTGAAATGCGCATCATGAAATGATTCGGAAAAGAAACTCCTCGAATCTTTAAGCCAATCTGTTGCCCCAATTCCATCATGATGATGGCGAGTGATATGGGAATGCTTAGCCGATTTTCAAGTACGTAGTGCGGGTATGAGTTCTCAGGCGCATAGAAATCATTGGGGTTAGGCCCAAAGGCTAACTCGGTATAAAAAAATGCTTGAGAATTTGAAGCCGCTGAATTGGGGATGTATCAGGAGTAATCCGCATCTTAAGCTTATTACCCAACTCATCGAGATGATCAAGCACTCCCTGAACATCCAAATCAGGATAGGCGTGCTGCGCAACTGCAATCGCCGCTTCCGTTAGTGGGAAGTGCTCGTCTTCAGTAACTAATGAGGTGAAATAGTCGAGTTGTTGTGTTGGCATATAGCCTATTTTGCATGACGCAAGAATTTTTGCCAGCGAATTCCAACGAGTGCCAAGGCGCCAAAGTAAATCAAGGCTGCTAAAACTAGCCACATCGCCAATAGACCAATACGAATCCAAGGTTCTGCTTGTAGAGCGATCCAATCATGGGCGCCTGCCGCATAAAAAAGAAGCGCTGAAAAAGGGATTAATGCCAAAAAGAGTTGACCTAAATACTTTGCCCATGCTGCATTTGGTAGGGCGCCCCGTCTATGGAGTCCAATCCATAACAATGCGGCATTTAAGCAGGCCCCCACTCCAACTGAGAGGGCTAAGCCGGCATGACCAAACCAAGGAACAAATACGAGGTTGGCTAATTGCGTTGCCACCAAAACTAGCAAACCAATTTTGATGGGTGTGCGAATGTCTTGGCGTGAATAAAACCCTGGCGCCAAAATTTTGACAAGAATTAACCCAGTGAGACCAACGCCATAAGCAGCAAGTGCGCGCTGTGTCATTAAGACATCAAGGGCATTAAATTTTCCATAGTGATATAGCACGGCTGCCAAGGGTTCGCCAAAAATAAATAGAGCAATCGCAGCCGGTATCGCCAGCAAGAAAGTTAATTGTAACCCCCAAATTAACAGTTCACCTGCATGGACAAAATCATTTTTGGCATTTGCCTTGCTAAGGCTTGGCAAAAGCACGGTGCCCAAGGCAACCCCCAATAGTGCTGTTGGGAACTCCATCAATCGATCGGCGTACGAGAGCCAGGAGACGCTTCCTGCTTGTAAGCGGGAAGCGATGTTGGTATTGATGATCAGTGAAATTTGTGCAACTGACACTGCAAATACTGCTGGCCCCATCAGTTTTAAAATGCGTCTTGCATCGGGATTGGTGAATGCGGTTTTGATTGCGCCCGGCAATAAGCCAATGCGCGGCGGCAGCCCAAGTCGCGCTAGCGGTGGAATTTGAATGGCCAATTGCAGTATCCCACCTAGCAACACCCCGAGACTCAGTGCGTAAATGGGTTGCTCGAGATGTGGTGCTAAAAAAATGGCACTGGCAATGAGAGCAAGATTTAAAAGGATGGGCGTAAAAGCGGGAATGGCAAAGCGTTGGTAGACGTTCAGAATTCCAGCCGACAGGGAAACTAGTGAAATAAGTCCTATGTAGGGGAACATGATTCTGGTCATCACCACACTCGCCTCATAGGCTGGACCTCCTTGAAAGCCCGTTGCAATGACCAAAATCAGCGCAGGGGCGCCGATCACCCCAACTGCCACTGTGAGCAGTAAAGCCCAGAATAGGAGGGTTGCAACTGCGTTGATGAGGATTTTGGCCTGACTTTGATCCTCATTCGTGGAAATTTCACCCAAAATGGGCACAAAGGCTTGAGAAAACGCCCCTTCGGCAAATAGGCGGCGCAGCAGGTTGGGTAGCCTAAAAGCGACATTAAAGGCGTCAGTCCACTCTGAGGCCCCGAAACTTCGGGCGATTAAGGTTTCCCTGAGTAGCCCCGTAATACGGGAGAGCATGGTCAGGGAGCTAACCTTGGCGGCGGCTGAAAGCAGGTTCATGTGCCGATTTTCACCTATTTATGGTCAGACTGGGCTTTTTTGCCCCTTTCAGGTAGAATCTCGAGTTTTAGCGAGCTTGCTTATAAATCTGGCAGATCCGCAAGATTTTTAACTAATCGCATTTTGCAATTTATGGAGGCAAGGTTTAAAGATGGCCAATACAGCACAAGCGCGTAAGCGCGCACGCCAGGCAGTAAAACAGAACGAACACAATTCCAGCTTGCGTTCAAAGCTACGCACTTCCATTAAGGCGGTTCGCAGAGCAATTGACGCTGGTGATAAAGCGGCTGCTGCAAAAGTATTTGCTGCAACTCAGTCAACAATTGATAAGATTGCCGACAAAAAGATCGCGCACAAAAATACTGCGGCACGTCAAAAATCACGTTTGTCTGCGGCTATTAAGGCGATGGTAGCGTAATTTAGTAAATGTTTTAGGCTGGTCGGATCGTAATCCGACCTAGGCCCGCTCCTGATCAGAGCGGGTTTTTGTTTTTAGGGCTGGGTTTGGGGTTTAGGATCAAACTCACAGGCTTCTTCAATCGGTAGGCTATTGTCTTTGGCAAAGTTCATGACAAAGTCGAGCGCTCTTGGGTCGAGGTCACCTAGCCTGGTATCAATAACAACGCATTTCACTTTTGCAATCAGCACTGGTCTGACATAGGGCGAATATGTGAAGCGGGGGTCTCCGGAATCACCTGGAGGGGAAAAGTAGCCATCACTCCGCAAAGACGCTCTGCCCAATCGCTGGGCCGAAATGGTTTGCCAGAAGCGGTAATGCCTTGAATGAAAAGCTTTTTGTGGTTCAAGTGACGTAAAGAAGTTTCGTAGGATGGGTATTACTAAACCCTCTAGCTTAACAGCCTGAGGTGGCCGTAAGATGACTTTATGTTCTATTGTCGTGCAGTTGAAAGTTTTAAGAAAAAAATGCAAGCCAAAACTTTAGTAGAAAGCTCAACTATGACATCGCTGGCAAAGCCTCAAGTGCCTGGTCAGGTAAAGCACTACCTGCAGTTTGCTGACCTCACTCGTGAGGAGTGCGACTATTTGCTGAAGAGATCGGCGTGGTTAAAAGCCAAGTTCAAAAGTTATGAAACTTGGCATCCTTTACATGATCGCACTTTAGCGATGATTTTTGAGAAGCGCTCCACCCGTACTCGTCTCTCATTCGAGGCGGGTATTCATCAGCTGGGAGGCCATGCGGTCTACCTCAATACGCGTGACACACAATTAGGTCGTGGTGAGCCAGTGGAAGATGCCGCACAAGTCATTTCTGGAATGACGGACATCATCATGATTCGCACTTTTGGTCAGGAGATTATTGAGCGTTTTGCTGCGAACTCTCGTGTACCGGTTATTAATGGCTTAACGAATGAATATCATCCGTGCCAAGTGCTGGCAGATATTTTTACCTTTGTGGAAGCGCGCGGCCCAATCCAAGGAAAGACGGTAGCGTGGGTTGGTGATGCCAACAATATGGCCTATACCTGGATTCAGGCGGCAGAATGCTTGGACTTCCAGTTGCGTTTCTCTGCGCCCGAGGGATATCAACTAGAACCAGCGCGTTTGAGCAAAAAAGCCAATAAGCATCTCACTATTTGTGCAGATCCTAGGGATGCCTGCAAGGGCGCTGACCTGGTGACCACCGATGTCTGGACGAGCATGGGATATGAGGCAGAAAACAATTCACGCATGAGCGCCTTTAAAGACTGGATGGTTGACGAAGAATTGATGGCGGCAGCTAAACCAGACGCACTCTTTATGCACTGCTTGCCAGCACATCGTGGCGAAGAAGTTTCGGCTGGGGTCATTGACGGCCCGCAAAGCATCGTTTGGGAAGAGGCCGAAAACCGCTTGCATGTCCAAAAAGCTCTAATGGAGTATTTACTCTGTGGCCGCTTAGATTAATTTGTTGTAATTTGTGTTCATTAATTTTTGATTGAATAAGAAACATGTCCGATATTAAAAAAGCCGTATTAGCCTATTCTGGTGGTCTCGATACCAGTGTGATCTTGAAGTGGCTTCAAGATACCTATGGTTGTGAGATCGTCACTTTTACTGCTGACTTGGGTCAGAGTGAAGAGCTCGAGCCTGCACGAGCTAAGGCTTTGCAATTTGGCATCAAGCCAGAAAATATTTTTATCGATGATTTGCGCGAAGAGTTTGTTCGTGATTTCGTATTTCCGATGTTCCGTGCTAACGCGATTTACGAGGGTGAGTATCTGTTGGGAACCTCTATTGCGCGCCCATTGATTGCGAAGCGTCAAATTGAAATTGCTCGCCTAACAGGCGCAGATTCCGTATCGCACGGTGCTACCGGCAAAGGTAACGATCAAGTTCGTTTCGAATTGGGTTATTACGCGCTGGAGCCAGGCATTAAAGTCATCGCACCATGGCGTGAATGGGATTTGCTCTCGCGTGAGAAATTGATGGCCTATGCTGAAAAGCATGGCATCCCTGTTGAGATGAAACATAAGCAAGGCGGTTCCCCTTGCTCTATGGATGCCAACTTGCTGCACATTAGTTATGAGGGCCGTCACTTAGAGGATCCCAATGCAGAGGCTGAAGAGTCTATGTGGCGTTGGACCGTTTCTCCAGAGAAGGCCCCAGATGCCCCTGAAATCATTGAGATTGAATTCAAGTCGGGCGATCCAATTGCAATCAATGGTAAGGCTTACAAGCCACATGAATTATTGGCCGAGCTCAATCGGTTAGGTGGTAAACACAGTATTGGCCGTCTTGACCTCGTGGAGAACCGCTTTGTGGGGATGAAGAGTCGTGGCTGTTATGAAACCCCTGGCGGCACCATTCTCCTGAAAGCACACCGTGGAATTGAGAGCATAACGTTAGATCGCGAAGTAGCCCATCTAAAAGATGATCTCATGCCACGTTACGCAAGCTTGATTTATAACGGCTTGTGGTGGTCTCCAGAGCGCATTGCGCTTCAAACATTGATCGATCACACTCAGAAGATGGTGAACGGTGTTGTGCGCCTTAAACTCTACAAGGGTTCTGTATCGGTCATATCACGCGACTCCGCGAATACGTTATTCGATCAAACAATTGCCACGTTTGATGATGATGGGGGAGCGTACAACCAAGCGGATGCGGGTGGCTTTATTAAGCTCAACGCATTGCGGATGCGAATTGCTGAAACTGCTAAACGTAAGCGCTCAACTAAATAAACCTCAGAAATCGAATCTAAATAGAGAGAAATTTAATGCAATTTGATCAAGTATCTGTCGGCAAAAAGGCTAATGTATTTTTTGACGGTAAGTGTGTCTCCCATACCGTAACCTTGCCAAATGGCGTGCGTAAATCGGTTAGCGTGGTATTGCCCAGCACTTTGCGCTTTGACCTTAAGCCCTAAAGAGGTGATGGAAGTAGTTGATGGCACAGCGTTTGTAAGCATCAACGGTGCCCCAGAGCAAGAGTTTAAAGCCGGTCAAAGCTGGGAAGTGGAGAAGGGCGGTTACTTTGTTATTCGTGCCGAACAACCAGTGCACTACGTATGCCACTCTGAGTAAGTTAAATTACTCCCAAATAAAAAGCAGACCGAGGTCTGCTTTTTATTTGCCTATCTGATCATTGTCGCTTTGGTAGGCCTGTAATTACGCTACCAGGTACGATCACTCTTTCAGAGAACCACTGTTTGTTCATCTCTAGGGTATAGCGCACCGCTGCTTTGGGGCAGTGATTATTGGTGGTCTCCGCTTGCATTTCTTCGATATTCACAATCTTGCCATCATCGGTGATGAATGCAATCGATAGCGGAATCTTCGTATTGTTCATCCAAAAACAATGCCCCGCCTTTTGCTCAGAGATAAACAGCATTCCTGAATTAACGGGCATGCTTGTGCGATTCATTAAACCTATTTCCCTTGTCTTTGGGGTGTCCGCCAGTTCCGCTTGAATGCGGTAAATACCTGTTTTAAGTTCAATGGTTGGAAGTCCGGTGTTGACCTGAGCCCAAATGACTATCGGACATAAAGCCAGAATGAAGGCAAAGACTTTGAGTAGCAAAATTTTGTAGGTAGGCATGGGTATGATTTTAAGTGAAGCAAATTACGGGCGAAAAAAAACCCAGGAACAAATCCCGGGTTTTCCATAATGATCTAAGGACTATTAAGCCGCTTGGATATTGGTAGCTTGTTTGCCTTTAGGGCCTTGAGTAACATCAAATGTTACCTTTTGGTTTTCCTTGAGGGTCTTGAACCCAGGCATTGTAATTGCGCTGAAATGCGCAAACAATTCTTCTTCACCATCATCGGGTTTGATAAAACCAAAACCTTTTGCATCATTGAACCACTTAACAATTCCGGTCGCCATGCGAACTCCATTACATAAACTTAAAACAACCGTGATGAGGGTAAATACTTTTTAATCAGCCTCAATCCACAACACGCCTAAATAGAACATCATTTGAAACCTACCCCCTAATTGTTTGCCCTTTTTGTAGGGGTGTCAAGGAGTTATGCATGCATACCCTTAGGAAATACCCCTTTTTTGGTGAAAAACGCCCCAATATGGGAGAAACCAGGGTTTTTGAGGGTTTTTCGCAACAAGACCCCGCTCAAATCAAATTTAGATATCTGTGTTTAGAATGTTTCTCATGAGTCGCACACCTAAAAATCCCACTACTGGCATCCCCGCCAATCCTTATATTGAGGACACCCTTCTGCTCGAAAAACAGGTCGAGCAAGTTAAGGCTCCATCAATGTACAAAGTTTTACTACTGAATGACGATTACACGCCGATGGAGTTTGTGGTGATGGTTATTCAGGAGTATTTCAATAAAGATCACGAAACAGCTACACGCATCATGTTGCAAGTTCATCTCGTTGGAAAAGGCGTTTGCGGAATCTTCACTCGCGACGTTGCTGCCACCAAGGTGCATCAGGTTATTGAATTATCTCGTGAAGCGGGTCACCCACTACAGTGCACTATGGAGGAAGCATGATTGCCCAAGAACTTGAGGTTAGTTTGCATATGGCGTTTGTTGACGCGCGGGCATCTCGACATGAATTCATTACCGTAGAGCACTTACTAGCCGCATTGCTCGACAATGCTACAGCCGTAGAGGTACTTAAGGCTTGTGCTGTCAACATCGCAGAGTTGTGGGCTCAGCTCAAGAACTTTATTAATAACAACACTCCAGTAGTGCCTGGTAATGATGAAGTAGATACGCAGCCCACTCTGGGATTCCAAAGAGTAATTCAGCGTGCGATCATGCACGTCCAATCTACTTCAAATGGTAAAAAAGAAGTCACTGGTGCTAACGTGCTAGTGGCTATCTTTGGTGAAAAAGATTCCCACGCAGTGTATTTCTTGCAACAACAAGGTGTGACGCGTTTAGATGTCGTGAACTTTATTAGTCACGGCGTTCGCAAAGATCAAGCCGAGCACGTAAAGCCAGTCGACGCTACTCAAGAAACTGAAGAGGCTGCATCTACCGAAAAAGAAAGTCCGTTAGATCAGTACACGCAAAATCTCAATGCCATGGCGCGTCAAGGAAAAATTGATCCATTGATTGGTCGCGAGAGCGAGGTGGAACGCGTGATTCAAGTGCTTTGCCGTCGCCGTAAAAACAACCCTTTGCTAGTTGGCGAGGCAGGTGTGGGCAAGACCGCCATTGCTGAAGGTTTGGCCTGGAGAATTGTGAAAGGCGATGTGCCTGAGATTTTGGCTAATGCTACCGTCTATTCATTGGATATGGGCGCATTACTTGCGGGTACTAAATACCGCGGTGATTTTGAGCAGCGCTTGAAAAGCGTTCTTAAATCCTTAAAAGATCATGCGCATGGCATTTTATTTATCGATGAGATTCATGCGCTGATTGGAGCAGGTGCCGCATCTGGTGGAACATTGGATGCCAGCAATTTATTGAAACCTGCCCTATCAAATGGACAGCTGAAATGTATCGGCGCCACAACCTTTACTGAATACCGCGGTATCTTTGAAAAAGATGCTGCGCTATCGCGTCGTTTCCAGAAGGTGGATGTGGTTGAGCCGACTGTTGACCAGACTGTGCAGATTTTGCGCGGCCTGAAATCGCGTTTTGAGGAACACCATAGCGTTAAGTATGCGGCTGGTGCGCTGGTTGCAGCCGCTGAGTTATCGGCCCGTTACATCAATGACCGTCACCTACCGGATAAAGCAATTGACGTCATCGATGAAGCTGGTGCCGCGCAACGCATCTTGCCAAAATCAAAGCAGAAGAAAACCATAGGCCGCCCAGAGATCGAAGAGATTGTGGCTAAGATTGCGCGCATTCCGCCACAGTCTGTCACAGTGGATGACCGTAGTAAGTTACAAACACTTGATCGCGACATTAAGAGTGTGGTGTTTGGTCAGGATCCTGCTATTGAGGCTTTGGCGAGTGCCATTAAGATGACTCGCGCTGGCCTTGGTAAAGTGGGTCGTCCAATCGGATCCTTCTTATTCTCTGGTCCAACGGGTGTTGGCAAGACCGAGGTAGCCAAACAGCTCGCATACATTATGGGCATCGAGCTGTTGCGCTTTGACATGTCGGAGTACATGGAGCGTCATGCTGTAAGTCGCTTGATTGGCGCGCCTCCGGGTTATGTTGGATTTGATCAAGGTGGCCTGTTAACAGAGGCGGTGAATAAGAAGCCACATTGCGTGCTGCTGCTCGATGAGATTGAAAAAGCACATCCAGATATTTTCAACATTCTTCTGCAGGTTATGGATCATGGCACGTTGACTGATAACAACGGGCGTAAGACTGATTTCCGTAATGTCATCATCATCATGACTACCAACGCTGGTGCTGAGGCTATGCAAAAGTCAACAATTGGCTTTACCAACGCTCGTGAGTCAGGTGATGAGATGGCTGACATCAAGAAATTCTTTACACCAGAATTCCGCAATCGCTTAGATGCCATCGTCTCCTTCAAGGCGTTGGATGAAACCATCATCATGCGCGTGGTTGATAAATTCTTAATGCAGCTAGAAGAGCAGTTGCATGAGAAAAAAGTTGATGCCACTTTCAGTCCTGCACTTCGCGCCCACCTGGCGAAACACGGCTTTGATCCGCTCATGGGAGCGCGTCCAATGCAACGGATCATCCAAGATACGGTACGCAAAGCTCTTGCGGACGAGCTACTTTTTGGCAAGTTAGCTCAGGGTGGTCATGTAGATGTTGACATCGACGAAGACGGCAAAGTGCAGCTGAGTTTTGATGTACCTAAGTTGCCTGGAAAGACAGCAAAGGTCGATGTAGCACCAGTAGAGGAAATTTAAAAAAGCATTTACGACTCTGATTGATTTAAAAGGAAAACTATGTCCCATCACGATAAATTGCTGGAATCTTTTGAAACGTACAAAGCAGAAAATGAAAAGCTTCTTGGTAAAGGAATTAAGGCATCTGCTGCTAGGGCTCGTAAAGCGTTGCAAGAAATCGCAGGATCTTGTAAAGAGCGCCGTAAAGAAATTAGTGCAGAAAAAGAATCCCGTGAAGGTGCTGGTGTAGGCATGTCGCAAGATGCTCACGTAAAGCGCACATTCGAAAGTAATACAGTTTATTGGGGTTAAAAGGCCACCTTTGCGTGGCTTTTTTCGTTTTTAACTATCGCCAGATTGGCAAGATAGAATAAGAAAAATACTATCGGCTACATAAAGCAAGTCTTACGCGATGAGGTTCGAGCCTTCAAGGAGGAAATTCGGGAGTCAAAAGCCCTTGCAATCCTATTAGCTATTGCTATCGCAGGATAGTTGATCTACTTGAGACCATTTCCTGATAGAAATATTTACTTTTTAACTGGCTACCAAGGCTCTTATTGGGTTTCTTTGGCGGACTCCGCGGCAAAGATATTAAAAGACGATGGAATAGAGCTATCAGTGATTTACACCGAAGGTGCCGTAGAAAACGCCAAGCGCTTGAATGATGCGAATGATGAGGCTAGCGCTGGCTTTACCTATGGTATGGCTCTGGATAAGGCACAGCTTGAAGGTATATATTCCCTAGGTAGCGTAGGTTATGAGCCTGTTTGGATTATTTATAACAAAAATAAAATTGGCGAAATTAAGACATTGCGTGGGCTAGCCCTATTCAAAATAGGGCTTTGGCCTGCGAATAGCAGCTCATACCAAGTAGCAAAAAAAATCTTTGAGATTACCGGTATTCGGTTGGAGGGTAACCAAAATTTCTTATCAGATAGCGCCGAACAAAATCAAAAAAGGTTTAAGAGTGGTGAGTTAGATGGCGTTATTCTCGTACCTACTAATCTAGATCCAGTGATAAAGATTTATTGGAATTTTAGAGTAGCGCTGTGTTTGATTTTAAAAATGCGACAGCTTACTCGAAGCAGATCAATTCTCTTGTAACCCTGGTTTTGCCGGCAGACTCCATTAATATCGCAAAACAGATGCCTCAAAAAGAGGTCACTTTGCTAGCCACCACTACTAGTTTGGTAGTAAAAAAATCAACGCACCCAGATTTGCAGTTGGCAATTTTGATAGCTGCTAGAGATGCAAATCGCAGTTCTCCAAATCTATTTTTTGCGAAGCGGGATGAGTTTCCAGCATACCTTGATCCATCTATTCCGATCAGTCCAGTAGCTGAGCATTTCTATAACTATGGGCCGCCACATGCCATGAAGTATCTACCTTATTAGCTTGCTGGATTTATCGATCGTTCTTGGCTATTGCTGCTAACGATATTTGCCTTGCTTTATCCATTATCCAAGCTCAATGTCCATTTCAGGAAATTTCGCTTTAATTTGCGGGAGATTCCACATTACAGAGAGCTTTTGGAGATGGAGCAAAAGCTACAACACCAAGGCATCTCTGAGCAAGACAGGCATGATATGCTACGCCGATTAGATGAGATCAACACTCGCGCAATTGATGCTGGCGTACCAATTTCTGAAGAAGCGGCATATTTCCGATTTTTAAATGCAGTATTGCTGTTGAAGATAAAAATCTTAAATATCCCAATCAAGCTCAAAGAGTAAGAAACCCTAAGCCCTACCAGTACTTCCAAAGCCACCAGCACCGCGACCGCTTTCAGTAAACTCTTCCACTACTTTGAGTCCTACTTGTTGAGTAGGCATCACAACTAATTGTGCAAGGCATTCCATGGGTTCGAGTTTGAATGGTGTGGCACCTCGGTTCCAGGTGCTCACCATCAGTTGCCCCTGATAGTCCGAGTCAATTAAGCCGACTAAGTTGCCAAAGACGATCCCATGCTTATTGAGCGCGGAAGAATAAACGCCGCATAGCGTGGATCTTCAATATAGATCGCTAAGCCCGTAGGAACCAATACAGTTTGGCCCGGCGCAATCTCAATCGCCTCATCAATGCAAGCGCGTAAATCAAGCCCTACACTACCTGGAGTGCCATACGTTGGCAATTGATTGCGCATGCGCTCATCGAGAATTTTGACTTGTAAAGATTGCATAGAATTTCCTAAAACGGAGAATATCAATAGAAGGGTGATGCTTAAATGTTTTTGGCAATCAGCTGAATCAATTGACGTGCAAGATGTAATTTTTCCGCTTTGGCCAATTTTTTGCTGCCGCGGTCATCAATTACCAGAAGCTGATTCAGGTCGCTACCAAATGTATCTGGGCCGATATTGCCGACAATCATCGGAACGCCTTTACGCTTGCGTTTTTCATCGGCATGTTTTTCAAGATCTGTAGATTCAGCGGCAAAGCCCACGCAATATGGATAGGGTTTGCCTGCCTTGGCCTTAACCGTCTTGGCAACACCCAAGAGAATGTCTGGGTTCGCGATAAATTCAATGTTGGGTGCCGTATTGCCTTGGCGCTTAATCTTGTTTTTAGAGGGCTTGGCAATACCCCAGTCAGCAACTGCTGCTACCGCAAGAAATACGTCACAATCTGCAGCGCTCAGAGCGGCGGCATGCATTTCCTTGGCACTTACAACGTTTGTACGAATAATTTTCCCGGTAGTCTCCAGTGGCGTTGGTAAATTGCATGGACCAGCAATTAAATGTACGTCTGCGCCTGCTTCCAGGGCAGCTTTAGCAATCGCAAAACCCATCTTTCCTGAGCTGTGATTGGTGATGCCACGAACTGGGTCAATTGTTTCAAAGGTGGGGCCAGCGGTAATCATCACTTTTTTACCACGTAGCGTTTTTTTCTGAAAGAAAGCCACAACTTGTTCTGCAATTTCTGCGGGCTCGAGCATTCGGCCCATGCCGACTTCACCACAAGCTTGAAAACCGCTTGCCGGACCAAGTAGCGCAATACCATCTTTTTCAAGCCGTTCCACACTTCGCTGGGTTGCAGCATGTTCCCACATTTGCTTATTCATAGCGGGAGCAAGGAGTAAAGAGCAACCTCTTGCTAGGCACAATGTGCTCAATAAATCGTCGGCTAAGCCGAGCGAGAGTTTTGCCATGAGATCTGCGCTCGTTGGCGCAATAAAAATAGCATCGGCTGAGCGGGATAGTTCAATGTGGGCCATATTATTTGCAACAGAGCTATCCCATTGACTTGTAAACACCGGATTTCCTGTAAGTGCTTGCATGGTTACAGGCGTCACAAATTGCTGAGCAGCCTCCGTCATCACCACTTGAACAGAGGCGCCTTCTTGCATTAATAAGCGGGCGAGTTCAGGGGTTTTATAGGCGGCGATGCCACCAGAGATCCCGAGAACGATTTTCTTATTTAAAAGTGATTGCATGGCGCCAGCTTAATGGGAATGAGTGGATTTGCCAAATGCTTTGCGAAGTTCGCCCAAAATAATGAGTGCCGCTCCGATGCAGATCGCGCTATCGGCAATATTAAATGCTGGCCAATGCCAATTGCCGTAATGAAGATCGATAAAGTCCACTACTGCGCCATACATGATGCGATCTAAACCATTGCCAAGGGCGCCTCCCAGAATGAGACTAAGTGCGATGCATAGCAATTTTTCAGAAAGATTTTTGCGCAGCAGAATCAGGATATAAATGCTTGCTACCAGGCCGAGAATAGTAAAAAACCAGCGTTGCCAACCCGATCCTTGTGCCAAGAAAGAAAATGCCGCACCAGGATTGAAAAGCAGAAGCCAATTCATGAAAGGCAATACGGGCTCTGGCATACCCAATTGCAGATAGCTTAAAGCTGACCATTTACTCAGCTGATCAAGTAATAAAGTCATTGTTGCAATGGCAAGGTAACGCAGCATTAGTGGGCTCACATCAACCTATACTAGGCAAATAAGCGATGATCGCCAGAGCCAAAGAGATTGCTGATGCAGCGTCCACAAAGATCTGGATGCTCGGCATTGGAGCCTACATCACTTGTGTGATGCCAGCAGCGACCACACTTCTTATATTGACTGCTACGAACCAAAACTTCGAGACCATCGTTGCTTAATGCAATATTAGCACTTGAGGTAATGGTGACAAAACGCAAATCTTTTTCAAGTGAATGCAGAATTGCAAAATCAACGTCGCCCACTTTAATGGTGAGTTCTGCTTGTAACGATGAGCCTACATTGCCAGCTTCACGTTCAATCTCAATTGCCTTAGTAATTTCAGAGCGAATTTCACGAATACGTGTCCATTTCGCCAGCAGATCGTCGGCATTGGCGATAACAGGCAATGCATCAAATCCTTCCATAAAGATCGATTCAGAAGGCTTTGTGCCTGAACCATGCGGGAATGACTGCCATGCTTCTTCGGCAGTGAAGGAGAGGAATGGTGCGAGCCATTTCAATAGGTTGCGAGTAACGTGGAACAGCGCATTTTGTGCCGCCCTCCGATCGGCGGAGTCTGGCCCGCTCGTATAGAGGCGATCTTTCAGAATATCCAAGTAAAAGCCGCCCAAGTCTTCAGAGCAGAAGGTCTGCATACGGGCTACTGCTGGATGGAATTCATAGGCCTTGTAGTGATCCTCGATGTCATTTTGTAGTTGGTTAGCTAGCGCCACAGCATAACGATCAATTTCCAGCCATTGGTCTGTAGGCATGGCGTGTTTCATCAGATCAAAATCCGAAAGATTAACCAGCAAGAAGCGCAGCGTATTCCGAATACGACGATAGCTTTCAGTGACGCGTTTGAGAATTTCATCGGAGATCGTCATCTCGCCTGAGTAGTCAGTAGAGGCTACCCATAGGCGAATAATTTCTGCACCGAGCTTATCGGCAATTTGTTGTGGTGCAATCACATTGCCCACGGATTTACTCATCTTGCGACCTTGACCGTCTACAGTAAAGCCGTGGGTGAGGAGCGCCTTATAGGGTGGCTTGCCGTCTAGCATCGCCCCAGTTAGCAATGACGAGTGGAACCATCCACGATGCTGATCAGAGCCCTCTAGGTATAAATCGGCCAAACGTCCGTTTGGCGTCTGTGTATCAGTAGTTAGTAATTCATCTCGATGAGAGCCGCGAATGACATGCCAGTGCGTGGTACCAGAGTCAAACCATACGTCTAATGTGTCGCGATTCTTTTCGTATTGAGACGCCTCTTCACCCAGCAATTCAGCAACCTCTAGTTGTTGCCATGCTTCAATGCCGCCTTTTTCAACGAGTTTGGCAACCTCTTCCAACAGTTCGACGGTGCGTGGGTGAGGGTCGCCAGCTTCTTTATGAACAAAAAATGCCATTGGCACACCCCATTGGCGTTGGCGCGATAGCGTCCAATCAGGGCGATTGGCAATCATGCTGTGCAAGCGTTGCTTGCCCCAAGCTGGGAAAAAATCCGTCTTATCAATTCCCGCTAGAGCGGTTTCGCGCAAACTGGCTTTACTGTCCGATGGCTTCTTATCCATGCTGGCGAACCACTGTGAGGTAGCGCGATAAATGATGGGTGATTTATGACGCCAACAATGCATGTAAGAGTGGGTATACGTTTTATCGCGCAATAAGCTGCCCGCTTCCCGCATGGCTTCGACGACTTTTGGGTTGGCTTTCCAGATGTACTCGTTAGCGAAGAGCGGTAGCCAAGATGCGTAAACACCATTACCCATCACAGGATTCAGGATATCTTTATCAATGAGCCCATTTGCTTTGCAAGATTTAAAGTCTTCTTCGCCATACGCTGGGGCCGAGTGAACGATGCCTGTACCCGTATCAAGCGTGACGTATTCAGCTGGGTAAATTGGCGATAAACGCTTGTAGCCATCATGAAGTGGAGCAAGCGGATGCCAAAAAGAAATCTTTGCGAGTTTTTCGCCAGGACAGGTTGCAATCACTTTGCCCTCGAGACCGTAATCTTGAAAACACGTTTCTACGCGATCTTTGGCGAGGATGAGTAATTTGTCGCCGGTATCGACAAGTGCATAGCTGAGCTCCGGATGAACATTGAGCGCTTGGTTCGCCGGAATAGTCCAAGGAGTAGTGGTCCAAATGACGATTTGACCTGGTTTGTTTGGAAGTTCTGTGATTCCAAATGCTTGAGCGAGTTGCGGGCGCTGCGCATCATCAAATGCAAAACCGATATCGACCGTAGGATCAGTTTTGTCCCGATACTCAACTTCGGCTTCAGCAAGCGCAGATCCGCAATCAAAACACCAGTTGACGGGTTTTAGGCCGCGAAAGACATACCCTTTTTCCCAAATCTTGCCTAGAGCACGAATTTCATCCGCCTCGTTGCGGTAGTTCATCGTCAGGTAGGGATTGTTCCAGTCGCCCAAAACGCCCAGACGCTCGAAGTCCTTCTTTTGCTTATCTACTTGTACCTTGGCGTAGGCGCGGGCTTTGGCTTGCACTTCTGCTGTCGGGAGGTTTTTACCAAATTGCTTCTCAATTTGGATTTCAATCGGCATGCCATGACAGTCCCAGCCTGGAACATATGCAGGGTCATATCCTAGCAACCAGCGGGATTTGACAATCATGTCCTTCAAAATTTTGTTAACGGCATGGCCGATATGAATATCGCCGTTTGCATAAGGAGGGCCATCATGCAAAATAAACTTGGGTTGGTTTGCGTGTGCCGCACGAATCTTTTCGTAAAGTTTATTTTTTTGCCATTGCGCTACCCATTGCGGTTCACGTTTGGCAAGATCACCCCGCATTGGAAATGCGGTATCGAGTAGATTAACGGGATAAAAATTTTCTTTTTCAGACATACGCTTTTTCTGGAAAAAATTTCTGGCGTGCAATGCATAGGCTGCAATAGCTTTGGTTAAAGTATCAAGGTCGTTGTATTTGGCTTCATCACGAATTTTTTCTAAGAGTTCGACGGTAATAATTTTTCCGTAAACATCTTGCTGAAAATCAAAAATATGAGTCTCTAAGAGTACGCGACCTTCATCCTCTACTGTGGGTCGAACTCCAAGGCTGGCCACGGCTGGTAAGGGTTTGTCGCCTAGACCAAGCACTTGCGCTGTAAAGATTCCAGTAGTTGCGGGTTTGCGATGGTGTAAGTGATTTGCAATGGCTAGGTTGAGTGTGGGGAATCCGAGTTTGCGTCCAAGTTGCTGTCCATGAATCATGTGACCGGAAATCGCATAGGGGCGCCCTAATAATTTTTCAGCCTGTTGCATATCGCCATTTGCTAGTGCGGATCGAAGTGCAGAACTGGAGATGCGTTCACCATCTTCTAGGATTGTTTGAATGCTGGATACCTCGAAGCCATATTTTTCACCGGCAGTTTTGAGGGTTGCAAAATTTCCAGCACGTTTTGCGCCATAGCAAAAATCGTCACCAATCAAAATCCATTTAGCATTTAAGCGCTTGACAATAATCTCGGACACGAATTCTTCGGGCGAGAGTTTTGCGAAGGCGGTATTGAAATGCTCAACCACTGCGCGATCAATTCCAAGATCTGCTAGAGCCACCAACTTATCCCGCAAGTTCAATATGCGGATCGGCGCTTGTTCCGGCGAGAAAAATTCTTTTGGGTGGGGCTCAAAAGTCATGACGCAGCTCACCAGCCCCCACCCCTTCGCGCCATCGACCAATTGCTTCAGTAGGGCGCGATGCCCCCTGTGCACGCCATCGAAATTGCCGATGGTTAGGGCACAAGCGGGTCCTGCAGAAAACTGGGTCGGGCCACGGAATACGTTCACAAAATCGCTTTCAGGGTAGCCATCAATTATATTGTGGGCATGCTTTCTATCGTTACCTTAATCTCAGGCCGCGGATCTAATTTCGAGACCATCGTAAAAATTGCTCAAAAAGAGCAG